>NZ_JBEKVH010000011.1:0-44741 GCF_049514155.1 Roseiarcus sp.
CGCGTCATCCCCTGCCTCGACGTCAAGGACGGCCGCGTCGTCAAGGGCGTCCAGTTCGTCGACCTGCGCGACGCCGGCGACCCGGTCGAATGCGCCGTCGCCTACGACAAGGCCGGCGCCGATGAATTGTGCTTCCTCGACATCACCGCGAGCCACGAAAACCGCGGCACGCTGATCGACGTCGTCCGCCGCACCGCCGCAGTCTGCTTCATGCCGCTGACGGTCGGCGGCGGCGTGCGCAAGCTCGACGACATCCGCAACTTGCTGCTCGCCGGCGCCGACAAGACGTCGATCAATTCCGCCGCCGTCGCCGACCGGCGCTTCGTCCAGGCCGCAGCGGAGAAGTTCGGCAGCCAGTGCGTCGTCGTCGCCATCGACGCCAAGCAGGCGAAAACGCCGCCGGGCGCGCCGCCGCGCTGGGAAATCTTCACCCATGGCGGGCGCCGGCCGACCGGCATCGACGCGATCGACTACGCGCGCGAAGTCGCCGAACTCGGCGCCGGCGAAATCCTGCTGACCTCGATGGATCGCGACGGCTCCAAGCTCGGCTTCGACATCGCGCTGACCCGCGCCGTCGCCGACGCGGTGACCATTCCGGTCATCGCCTCCGGCGGCGTCGGCGACCTCGACGATCTCGTCGCCGGCGTCAAGGAAGGCCACGCTAGCGCCGTGCTGGCGGCGTCGATCTTCCATTTCGGCGAATTCACCATTCGCCAAGCCAAGGAACGCATGGCCGCGGCCGGCGTTCCGATGCGGATGGACTGAAGCGGCGCACTCACGAACGTCATGGCCGGGCTTGACCCGGCCATCCACCCCGAGATGCAGCCGCTCTCCGTCGGACGCACGCCGCAATTTCAGACCTCTTGGCGGCCTCCTACGGCTTCCGCGCCTGGATGGCCGGGTCAAGCCCGGCCATGACGCTGGTGATGGCGTTAACGCTAAGCCTAGAGATACGCCGACAGCTCCTTCGCCGTGTCCTCCGCCGGCCGCTGCAGGTCGAGCGATTCGACGAACAGGCCGCTCTTGTCCATCAGATAGACGACCGACGAGTGGTCCATGCTGTAGCCGCCGTCGCTCTGCGGCGGCCCTTTGCGCGCGTAGACGCGATAGGCCTTCTCCGCCGCTCCGATCTGTTCGGGCGAACCTGACAGGCCGACGAAGCGCTTGTCGAAACTGCTGACGTAATCGGCCATCGTCGCCGGGCTGTCGCGCTCGGGATCGACGGTGACGAACAGCACGGGGATCGGGGCGTCGGGGATCTCGCGTAGCGCGTCGGCGATGTCGGCGAGCGTCGAGGGGCAGACGTCGGGGCAGTGGGTGTAGCCGAAATAGACCAGGAACGGATGGCCCTTGAAATCGGCGTCGGTCACCGTCTTGCCGCCCGCGGTCTGCAACGCGAACGCGCCTCCGATCAGCGCCGTCGGGTTGCGCGCCGGCCTGGCGGCGAGATAGACGCCGGCGGCGACCAGCGCCACGATCGCGACGACGACCGCGATCACGCGCGGCGATCGTCCGTGTTTGCCGGGTCCGCCGCCCGCCTTGTCAGCGCTCAATCGCTCTCTCCTGTCGAGGGTCCCTGACGAACCCGACGCCGCGCGGCGGGCAAACCGCCTCCGACGACTCTTGCGGCGGCAATGGGGAAATCGTGTGGCGAGGATTCAGCCCGAGGCGACCGGCGTCCGCCCCGCCGTCTCGCGCTCGCGATAGGCGCGCACCAGATCGCGGGTGGCGATCAATAACGTCTCGAACTCGGCGATTTTCTCCGACGGCAGCCGACCGAGCGTCGCGGCGATCAGCGCGTGCTGGACGGCGATCGCCTGCCCCGCCGCCGCGCGCCCCTCCGGGGTGAGATAGATCGCGTATTGGCGGCGGTCGGCGGCGGTCGAGCGGCGTTCGACCAGACCCGCCCGTTCGAGTCGGTCGAGCAGCCCGGAAATGTTGCCCTTGGTGACGTAGAGTCGCTGCGCGAGCTCCTGCTGGCTGATCCCCTCCGCTTCGGTCAGCGTCGTCAACACGTCGCATTGCGGCACCGACAAGCCGATCGCGCGCAAGCGTTCGGCGACCGCCGACTGGATACGGCTTTCCAGCCTGAGGAAGCGAAACCAGACGCGGATCGCGCGGTCTTTCGATTCGTCGTCGGCCATGCGGCTCCATCTCCGGCGGCGTTTCGCCGGCTCTCGCGGCGGCAGACTACAGAGGCGCGCCTCGGCCGGCAATTTGGCGGGCGACCTCGACTTAAGTCGCGCCGGCGCGACTGGCGCGCCTCCAGCGGCCATGGTAATAGCATGGAAATTAAGGACAACCGCGCGCCGCCGGCTGCGAACGCGCGCCGAAAAGGGAGGACTGCGATGCTCGGGCTGATGCAAGATTGGCCGTTGCTGATTCACAAAATCATCGATTTCGCCGCCCTGCAGCACCCGCGTCGCGAGGTCGTCAGCCGCCTCGTCGAAGGCCCGATCCACCGCACCAACTACCGCGAGCTGCGTCGGCGCGCGCTCAAAGTCGCGCAGCGGCTCGAGCGCGACGGGATCAAGCTCGGCGACCGCGTCGCGACGCTCGCCTGGAACAACCACCGCCATCTTGAAGCCTGGTATGGGATCGCCGGACTCGGCGCGATCTACCACACCGTTAATCCGCGCCTGTTCCCCGACCAGATCGCCTGGATCATGAACCACGCCGAGGATCGGCTGGCGTTCGTCGATCTCACCTTCGTGCCGCTGATGGAAGCGCTGGCCCAGAGGCTGCCGACGATCGAGCGCTACGTCGTCTTCACCGACGCGGCGCACATGCCGGCGACCAAGCTCAAGAACGCCGTCGCCTACGAGGACTGGATCGGCGAAGTCGACGGCGACTTCCGCTGGGCCGAGTTCGACGAGAACACCGCCGCCGGCCTCTGCTACACCTCCGGCACCACCGGCAATCCCAAGGGCGTGCTCTATTCGCACCGCTCGAACCTGCTGCACTCGCTGATCAGCGCCGGCCTCGACTGCCTGCCGGTCGGGGCGAATTCGACGGTGATGCCGGTCGTGCCGATGTTCCACGCCAATTCCTGGGGCCTCGCCTTCACCGCGCCGATGCGCGGCGCGAAGCTGGTGATGCCGGGGGCGCGGCTCGACGGCGCCTCGGTCTACGAGCTCCTGGAGACCGAACAGGTCGACTTCACCGCCGCCGTGCCGACGGTGTGGCTGATGCTGCTCGCTTACCTGCAGAAGGAAGGCAAGAAACTCTCTTCGCTCAAGTCGGTGGTGATCGGCGGCGCGGCCTGCCCGCCGTCGATGATCCGCGCCTTCGAAGAGGACTACGGCGTCGAAGTGCGCCACGCCTGGGGCATGACCGAGATGAGCCCGCTCGGCTCGGTCGGATCGATCAAGCCGATGCCCGCCGGCGCGACTCCCGACGAGGTCTTCGCTTGCAAGGTCAAGCAGGGCTGGGCGCCGTTCGGCGTCGAGATGAAAATCGTCGACGGCGAGAACAACGAACTGCCGTGGGACGGCAAGCGCTTCGGCCGGCTCAAGGTCGCCGGCCCGGCGATCGCCAAGGCCTATTTCAAGGAGGAGCGCAGCATCCTCGACGACAGCGGCTTCTTCGACACCGGCGACGTCGCCACCATCGATCCCAACGGCTACATGCAGATCACCGACCGCGCCAAGGACGTGATCAAGTCGGGCGGCGAATGGATCTCGTCGATCGACATCGAGAACCTCGCCGTCGGCCACCCCGATGTCGCCGAAGCGGCGGTGATCGGCGTCGCCCATCCGAAATGGGACGAACGGCCGCTGCTGATCGTCGTGCCCAAGGAAGGCAAGCATCCCAATACCGCCGAAGTGCTCGGCTTTCTCGAAGGCCGCATCGCCAAATGGTGGATGCCCGACGACATGCAGACGGTCACGGAAATCCCCCACACCGCCACTGGCAAGATCAACAAGCTCAGGCTACGCGAGGCGTTCAAGGACTACAAGCTGCCGACGGGGTGAGCCGACGGCGGTCGCATGTGCAAGCGCAGGCCTTGTAGGCGCGGTCGGTGACCGCGCCCGGACGCGGCCAGCGGCCGCGTCTACAATCGACGACCGTTTCAGCGGCCGCGGCGCAGGACGATCGAGGCCGAAGCGAATCCGCCGCCGGCGGTGGTGATCGCCAGCGACTGGCGCGCGCCGCGGGTGACGACGGAGGCCTCAGCCGAGAAACCCTGGCCGCGCGCCGCGAGCTCGAATCGGCCAGGGCCGCCGGCGCCGGTGACCCCGCCCTGGACTTGGCGCGTGAGTTCCCGCCAGGCGCCGAGGATCGCGCCGTTGGTCTGGTCGAGTTCGATGCGGAAGGCGAACGCCTGCCGCGGGCTGGAGCAGTCGAGCGCCTGGTCGAGGTGGTCGCCGCCGCCGCTGACGGCGTAACTTGCGTGGCAGCGCAGCGGCGTGGACGAGCCGTCGCTGAACTTCGCCGCGCCTTCGCCGCGCCTTCGCCGCTCCAGGCGCCTTCGAGCCCGGCGAAGATTTCGCCGGCTTGGGCGAACCTCGCGCCCGCCGCCGTCGCCAGCAGGAACGCGACGACCGGAAGGACCGCCGCGCCTGACATCCGTTTCTTGTTGCATTCGCGCATGTCTTCGCCTATATGAAGCAGGCAAGAATTCTCATAGCTCCTGATCAGTGATGATGAGGAGAGATTTTGAGAGTGGGCCCCGGCCGGGACCCGCTCTTTTTTGTTGCCGCAAGGACCCATGGACCGAATCTCCGCGTCGAATGCGCCCGCGCCCGAGGAAGCGCTCGACGAGCCGCGGCTGATCGCCGAGAGCGGCCTCGCCCTCCGGATCGGCCGCCGCGCCGAGCCGACGCTGCGCACGCTGGGCCTGCGCCTGGTGCGGGTCAAAGTGTCGGCCGCCGAGAACGCGACGGTGCAGATCATGGCCGAACGACCGGACGGAACGATGACCATCGACGATTGCGAGCGCGCCAGCGACGCCCTGTCGCCGCTGTTCGACGTCGAGGAGCCGGTCGCCGGCGCCTATCGGCTGGAGATTTCCTCGCCGGGCATCGACCGGCCGCTGGTGCGCGTCTCGGATTTTCGCCGCGCCCTCGGGCACGAGGCGAAGATCGAAATGGCCGTCCCGGTCGACGGCCGCAAGCGCTTCCGCGGCGCTCTCGAGGCGGTCGAGACGCGCGAAGCGGGGCCGGTCGCGCGGCTCACCCTGCCGCCCGGCGAAAACGGCGAGGCGGCGAGCGTCGATCTCGCAATCGCCGACATCGGCGAAGCGCGGCTGACGCTCACCGAAGACCTGATCCGCGCCACGCTGCGGCGGGAGAAGGCGGCGAAGAAACAAGCCAAGGCGGCGCGTTCGGGCGCGGCGGCGAAAGCCGCGCCGAGAAGCGCGGCCAAAACCCCGCGCCCGAGCGGCGCGCCAACGAAACTGAAGGAATGCCGCGACCCGGCGGCCGATAGCGCCGCGGGCCGGACCGAAGGAGAAGACGATGGCCGTTAGCGCCAACAGACTCGAGCTCTTGCAGATCGTCGACGCCGTCGCGCGCGAGAAGTCGATCGACCGATCGATCGTGCTCGCCTCGATGGAAGACGCGATGCAGAAGGCGGCGCGCTCGCGCTACGGTCAGGAGACCGAGGTGCGCACCGAGATCAACCCCAAGACCGGCGAGATCCGTTTCTCGCGCCTGCTGCTGGTCGTCGATCAGGTCGAGAACGACTCGACCCAGATCACCCTTTCGGAAGCGCAAAAGAAGAACCCCTCGGCGCAGATCGGCGACTGGATCGCCGAATCGCTGCCGCCGTTCGACTTCGGCCGCATCCCCGCCCAGGCCTCCAAGCAGGTGCTGGTGCAGAAGATCCGCGAGGCCGAGCGCGACAAGCAGTACGAAGTGTTCAAGGACCGCATCGGCGAGATCATCAACGGTCAGGTCAAGCGGGTCGAATACGGCAATGTCGTCGTCGACCTCGGCGGGGCCGGCGGCGAAGCGGTGGTCCGGCGCGACGAATTGATCCCGCGCGAGATGTTCCGTCCCGGCGACCGGCTGCGCGCCTTCGTCTACGACGTGCGCCGCGAAGCGCGCGGGCCGCAGATCTTCCTGTCGCGCACCCACCCGCAGTTCACCGCCAAGCTGTTCGCGCAGGAAGTGCCGGAAATCTACGACGGCATCGTCGAGGTGAGGGCGGTGGCGCGCGACCCCGGCTCGCGCGCCAAGATCGCCGTCGTCTCCAACGATTCCTCGATCGATCCGGTCGGCGCTTGCGTCGGCATGCGCGGCTCGCGCGTGCAGGCGGTCGTCAACGAGCTGCAGGGCGAAAAGATCGACATCATCCCGTGGTCGCCCGACGCGGCGACCTTCATCGTCAACGCGCTGCAGCCGGCCGAGGTGATGAAGGTGGTGCTCGACGAGGATTCGACCCGTATCGAGGTCGTCGTGCCCGACGACCAGCTGTCGCTGGCGATCGGCCGCCGCGGCCAGAACGTCCGGCTCGCTTCGCAGCTCACCGGCTGGGATATCGACATCCTGACCGAGGCCGAGGAATCCGAGCGCCGGCAGAGGGAATTCAACGAGCGCACCAGCGCCTTCATGGCGGCGCTCGACGTCGACGAGACGGTGGCGCAGCTGCTCGCCTCCGAAGGCTTCCGCACCGTCGAGGAAATCGCCTATGTCGACGCGCGCGAGCTCGCCGGCATCGAGGGCTTCGACGCCGAGACTGCCGAAGAAATCCAGGCGCGCGCGCAGGGCTATCTGGCGCGCATCGAGGCCGAGCACGACGAGGCGCGCAAGGCGCTCGGCGTCGCCGACGACCTCAAGGAAATCGACGGCCTGACGACGCCGATGCTGGTCAAGCTCGGCCAGAACGGCGTCAAATCGATCGAGGACTTCGCCGGCTGCGCCAGCGACGACCTGATCGGCTGGAGCGAACGCACCGACGCCGGCGAGAAGAAGTTCGTCGGCTATTTGAGCGAATTCGGCCTGTCGCGCGAGCAGGCCGACGCGATGATCATGGCGGCGCGCGTCAGCGCCGGCTGGGTCGACGAAGCCGCCGTCGCTACGCCCGAAGCGCCCAAAGCGGGCGAGGCGGGCGACGAAGCGCCGGCGAACTGAGCTTAAGGCGAGGCGGCGATTGAGCAATCCCGACGCGATCGAAGACAGCGGACCGGAGCGCACCTGCGCGGCGACCGGCTGGAAAGGCCCGCCCGAGGCGATGCTGCGCTTCGCGCTGTCCGCCGACGGCGTCGTGACGCCCGACATCCGTCGGCGCTTGCCCGGCCGCGGCGTGTGGATCCGACTCGACGCGACGACGGTTCGCCAAGCGGCGGCCAGACAGGTGTTCGCCCGCGCTTTCCGCGCCAAGGCCGAGGCGGCGCCGGGGCTCGCCGACGACGTCGACCGCCTGCTCGAAGCCGACGCGTTGCAGTTTCTGTCGCTGGTCAACAAGGCGGGCCAGATCGTCGCCGGCGCGTTCAAGGTCGAGGCGGCGATCGCCTCGGGCAAGGTCGTCGGCCTTATTCACGCCAGCGACGGCTCGGTCGACGGGGCCCTGAAGCTCGATCGCCAGCTGCGGAGCCTCGAAGGCGAGGCGGCGGCGGCCCCGCGGATCAATATCTTTGCCTCGCGCCAATTGGATTTGGCGCTGGGGAGGACAAATGTGATACATGCAGCGCTCATTGCGGGCGAGGCCAGCATCGCCTTTCTCGCGAAGGCGGAGCGTTTGACGCAATTTCGGACGGGCGTCGCGACGCCTTCGGCGCCGGCGGCCGCTTCCGTCGACGCCGGCGCGGCCGCCGCCCCGTCCGCTTGACCAGACCGACGACGAGCCGGGATTTCGGGAACACGCATGAGTGAAACGAACAACAGCGGCGACAAGACTTTGAGCGCCAACGCGCCGCCGAAACCGACGCTTCACCTGAAGCGGCCGGTCGAGCAGGGGACGGTGCGCCAGAGCTTTTCCCACGGCCGCAGCAAGGCGGTGGTGGTCGAGAAGGTGAAGCGCCGCGTCGTCGGACCGGGCGAAGCCCCAGCGCAGGCCGCGCCGGCCGCCGCCAAGCCTGTAGCGGCGACCGCCGCGCCGGCGGCGGCGACGCCGGTCGTCGCGCCGCGCGGGCCGACCACCGCTGCGACGGTTGCGCCGCCCAAGACCGGCGTCGTCCTGCGCACCCTCACCGAGGAACAGGTCGAGGCGCGGGCGCGGGCGCTGCTCGACGCGCGGGCGCGCGAAGAGGAAGACCGCCGCCGCCAAGAGGGCGAGGCCGAAATCCGCCGCGAGCGCGAGACGCGCGAGCGCGCCGAGCGCGAGGCGGCCGAAGCGCGCCGCCGCGAGGAAGAAACACGCCGCGCCCAGGACGCCGCCTTCAAGCGCCAGTCCGAGGAAGAGGCGCGTCGTCGCCTCGGCGGCGGCGAGCCCGCCGCCACCCCCGCGACGGCGTTGCCGCGCAAAGTCGGCGTCGCCGCGCCAGCCGCTGCGCCCGTTGCAGCCGTCACGCCCGCCGCGCGCCCAGCCGTCGAGGAAGAGGAGACCCGCCGCGTCGTCGTCCGCCGTCCCGGCGTTCTGACCCCCGCCGCCAAGATCATGCTGCCGACCCCGCGGCCGAGCCGCGGCGGCGAACAGCGCAACCGCGGCCGTCTCACCGTCGCCAGCGCCACCTCGGGCGAGGAAGAGCGCATGCGTTCGGTTGCGGCGTTCCGTCGCCGCACCCAGCGCCTCAAAGGCCACGGCCAGCAGGAAGCGAAGGACAAGATCTCGCGCGAAATCGTGCTGCCCGAGACGATCACCGTTCAGGAGCTCGCCAACCGCATGTCCGAGCGCGCCGTCGACGTCATCAAGATGCTGATGCGTCAGGGCCGCATGGTGACCTTGACCGACACGCTCGACGCCGACAGCGCCGAGATCATCGCCGAGGATCTGGGCCACACGGTCAAGCGCGTCGCCGAGTCCGACGTCGAGGATGGTCTGTTCGACCGGCCCGACGACGACGGCGCCGCCGTGCCGCGGCCGCCGATCGTCACCATCATGGGCCACGTCGACCACGGCAAGACGTCGCTGCTCGACGCCATCCGCCACGCCAATGTCGTGGCCGGCGAAGCGGGCGGCATCACTCAGCACATCGGCGCCTACCAGGTGACTGCGCCCAACGGCGCAAAGATCACCTTCATCGACACGCCAGGCCACGCCGCCTTCACCGCGATGCGCGCCCGCGGCGCCAAGGTCACCGACATCGTCGTGCTGGTCGTCGCCGCCGACGACGGCGTGATGCCGCAGACGATCGAGGCGATCCGCCACGCCAAGGCCGCCAACGCGCCGATCATCGTCGCGATCAACAAGATCGACAAGCCGGAAGCCAATCCCGCGCGCGTGACGCAGGAGCTGCTGCAATACGACGTCCAGGTCGAGGCGTTCGGCGGCGAGACGCTCAGCGTCGAAGTGTCGGCGACCAAAGGCACGAACCTCGACAAGCTGCTCGAGGCGATCGCCCTGCAGGCGGAACTGCTCAACCTCGTCGCCGACCCCGACCGCAGCGCCGAGGGCACGGTGATCGAAGCGCGACTCGATCGCGGCCGTGGCCCGGTGGCGACCGTGCTGGTGCAGCGCGGCACGCTCAAGGTCGGCGCGCTCGTCGTCGCCGGCTCGCAATGGGGCCGTGTCCGGGCGCTGATGGACGACAAGGGCGAACCGGTCGAGGAGGCGGGGCCGTCGATGCCGGTCGAGGTGCTCGGCTTCTCGGGCGCGCCGGAAGCGGGCGACCGCGTCGCGGTGGTCGATTCGGAAGCGCGCGCCAGAGAGATCGCCGAATATCGCGAGCGTCAACGGCGCGAGAAGCTCGCCGCGCGCGGCCAGTCGGTGCGCACCTCGCTCAGCGACATGATGACCAACCTCAAGGCGCAGGGCCACAAAGAGGTGGCGCTGGTCGTCAAGGGCGACGTGCAGGGATCAGTCGAGGCGATCACCGCCGCGCTGGAGAAGCTCGGCACCGAAGAGGTCGTCGCGCGCGTCATCCACGCCGGCGTCGGCGGCGTGACCGAATCCGACGTCACCCTCGCCGCTGCGTCGCAGGCGGTCATCCTCGGCTTCAACGTCCGCGCCCACAAGGAGGCGCGCGAGCTCGCCGAGGCGCAGGGTATCGAAATCCGCTACTACAACATCATCTACAACCTGGTCGACGACGTGAAGGCGGCGATGTCGGGCCTGCTCGCGCCGACCCTGCGCGAGACGATGCTCGGCAATGCGCAGATTCTCGAGGTGTTCAACATCTCGAAGGTCGGCAACGTCGCCGGCTGCCGCGTCACCGACGGCGTCGTCCAGCGCGGCGCGCATGTCCGGCTGATCCGCGACAACGTCGTCGTCCACGAAGGCAAGCTGTCGACGCTCAAACGGTTCAAGGACGAAGTCGCTGTCGTCCAGGCCGGCCAGGAATGCGGCGTGGCGTTCGAGAACTACCAGGACATGCGGGTCGGCGACGTCGTTGAATGCTACAACGTCGAGGAGATCCGCCGCACGCTGTGATCGCCGCGCCGCGCCCTGGCGACGGGGCGCGCGCCGGACGCGCGAAGGCGATTCTCGCCTCTTTCGCGCCAGCCTGTCGCGGATGAGCGACAGGCGGGCGCCGCGATCCTGCATTTCAGGCCGCCCATGTCCCGCTCCGAACTCAAACACGCCGGTCCCTCGCACCGCCTCGAGCGAGTCGCCGAGGCGGTCCGTCACGCCGTCGCCGATATTCTGCAACGCGGCGAGATCGCCGATCCGGCGCTCGACCGCCAGGGGATCACCGTTCCCGCCGTGCGCATGTCGAACGATCTCAAGCACGCGACCGTCACGGTGATGCCGCTCGGCGGCAAGAACGCCGAGGCGACGATCGCCGCGCTCCGGGCCAACGCCAAGATGCTGCGCGCGATGGTCGCCCATCGCGTCAATCTCAAGTTCGCGCCCGAGCTGCGCTTCGAGCTCGACCGCACTTTCGCCGCCCATGATGCGATCGACGCGCTGTTGAGGTCGCCGCGCGTCGCGCGCGATCTGCGCCAAGACGACGAGGGCGATCGGTGAGCGAGGACGCCGAGGACGATTCGCCGGCGGTCGCGCCGCGTCCGCAACAATTCCGCCGCCCACCGCGGGTCGATGTCAACGGCTGGATCAATCTCGACAAGCCGGTCGGCGTCACCTCGACCCAGGCGGTGGCGCGGCTGAAGCGCCTGTTCAACGCCAAGAAGGTCGGTCACGCCGGCACGCTCGACCCGCTCGCTTCCGGCGTGCTGCCGGTCGCGTTCGGCGAGGCGACCAAGACGGTGCCCGTCGTCCAGGATGGCGCCAAGGCTTACGCGTTCGTGGTGCGCTGGGGCGTCGAGACCGACACCGACGACGCCGAGGGCCGAGCCGTCGCGGCGTCCGATGCGCGGCCGACGCCGGGCGAGATCGAAGCGGCGCTGCCGGGCTTCGTCGGCGTCATCTCTCAGACGCCGCCGACCTTCTCGGCGATCCGCATCGCCGGAGAGCGCGCTTACGATCTCGCGCGCGGCGGCGAAGCGTTCGAGATCGCGCCGCGGCCGGTCGTCATCCACCGCTTCGCGCTGGTCGCCGCCGAGCGCGACGAAGCGCGCTTCGAGGCCGAATGCGGCAAGGGCGCCTATGTGCGGGCGTTGGCGCGCGACCTCGGGCGGACGCTCGGCTGCCATGGCCATGTCGTCTTTCTGCGCCGCCTGCGCGTCGGGCCGTTCCACGTCGGGGCGGCGACCGGCCTCGAAGCGGCGGAGGCTTCGCCGGAGGCGCGCGCGGCGGCGTTGCAGCCGGTCGAAGCGGGGCTGGCCGAATTGCCGCGCCTCGCCGTCGACCGCAACGGCGCGGCGATCCTGCGGCGCGGGCAAAAGCTGCTGCTGCGCGGCGCGGCGCTGCCGTCGTCGGGCCCGGCTTACGCCTGCTGTTTCGGCGCGCCGATCGCATTCGGCGCAATCGAAGACGGCTATTTCGTCTCGACGCGCGTCTTCAACCTGCCGGCGTGAGCGCTCTCACTTCCACGCCGCCAGCGCGTCGTTGACGATGCGCTCGCCGTCGACGCCCTTCTCGAAGGTCAGCTTGGCGATGCGATCGTCGTTGAGCAGCATCGGGAAGTCGAACCAGCCGCGGTTGGCGATCAGATCGACGTTGTGCGCCAGCTCGGCGTCGCCGCGGTTGAGCCCGACCAGGAAGTAGCTGTCGGAGATCTTCACCCGCACGCCCGACAGCGCATCCTGCGACGGGGGATCGTCGCGGCGCATCATCGGCACCCGCATATCCTTGATTCCTTTGATCTCCGCGCCGTCGGCGAAGGTGACGCGCAGATCGATGGTGTGTGAGGCGGGCAGGCTCGGGTCGGTGTTCTTCCTGAGCGTCATCACCGCATGCATCTTCAGGTCGGGGACGTCCGCCTCGGCCTTGACCGCGACCGTCGCCGGCTGACCGGGCGCAGCCGGGATCGTGCTCCACACCACCGAGCCGAGGCTGACGGCCGGCTTCTGCGGATCGGAGGCGACCGCGACCAGCATCGCGGCGCGCGCGGCGACGGCGACGCCGGGGTTCGCCGCCGGGGGCGCCGCCGACGCGGCGGGAGTCGGCGCGGGCGTCACGGCGGGACTCGCGGCGGCCGAAGGCGTCGCGGCGGGCGTCGCCGCGGCGGCCGGGGTTTCGGTCGCGGGCGGCGATTCGCCCGCAGTCGGGGACGCCGCCGGCGTCGCGCCGCCGCCGCCGACCCGTTCGACGATCTTGGCGGGACTGGCGGTCGCTTCCGCCGTTGGCGTCGCGACGGGCTCCTTGATCGCCAAGTCTTGCGGATTCTGCCGCCACACGAAGGCGAAGACGGCGATCGCCAGCACGACGCAGACCACCAGCGCGGCGACGATCCACGCCGCCGCGCCGCCCCGGGGCCG
Organism: Roseiarcus sp.; assembly: GCF_049514155.1. GTDB lineage: Bacteria > Pseudomonadota > Alphaproteobacteria > Rhizobiales > Beijerinckiaceae > Roseiarcus. The sequence continues at coordinate 12,864 of NZ_JBEKVH010000011.1, forward strand.
GTCGAGGCGTCTGGGCGCGCTCGGCCGCAACCCCGCGTCGGCGACGCCGACCGCCTCCGCTCGCTCGAAGTCGCTTGCTTCGACCGGCGGCGCGTAGCCGTCGTCGACGAACTCGTCACCGGCGGGGGGGCCGAGCGGCGATTCGTCGGCTTCGTAGCGGGGCTCGGAGCGGCGGGCGGCGAGCGGCGGCGAATAACGCGCCGCCGGCGCCGGTCTCAGACCCGTCGGCGCCGCCGGCAGCGAACGGGCGGCGGCGGGCGAGGGCGCATAGGACGGCCGCTGCGGCGCGCCGGAGGCGGACAGGCGCTCGGACGACGGCGGCGGGAAGGCCGGACGGGGCGGCGGAATGGGGCGCGCGAGCGGCGTGTCGGGCATCGGAATGCGCACGCCTGGCGGCGGCGCGCCGGCCGACGGCGCCGGACGCGGCGGCGGCATGTAGCTTGACGGTCGCGGCGCGGCCGGGACCGGCGGCGGCGGGCGCGCGCCGGCCGAGGAAGGAGGCGTCGGCGCCGCCGGCGAGAACTGGCCTTCGAGCTTGCCGATCGCCGTCTCGAGCGCCGCCTCTTCGCGCGCGATGTCGGCCTCCGAAAGGGCCGGCCCGAGCGACCGCAACTGGCGCACCAAGGCCTTGCGGGCGCGATCGTAGATCGCCTTGCGCGCCGGCTCGGGCCCCGCCTTCGGCAGATTGGATACGGCCTTCGCCAACAGGGAATAGTAGTCAGCCATCCTTGGGTCCGGTCTTCGATCGCCCGCAGCGAATCGAGAAGGGTTAGTCTTGGAATGGATTGTGCACGAGAATCGTATCTTCCCGCTTAGGACTCGTCGAGAGCAAGGCGACCGGCGCGCCGATCAGTTCTTCGATTCGCCGCACGTATTTGACCGCCTGCGCCGGCAAGTCGGCCCATGACCGCGCCCCGCTGGTGACAGCCGACCAGCCTTCGATCGTCTCGTAGATCGGCTCGACCCGCGCCTGAGCGCCTTGCGACGCCGGCAGGTAGTCGATTTCTTCGCCGTCGAGACGGTAGCGCGAGCAGACCTTGAGCGTCTCGAAGCCGTCGAGGATATCGAGTTTGGTCAGCGCGACGCCGTCGATGCCCGACGTCTTAACCGTCTGGCGCGTCAGCACCGCATCGAACCAGCCGCAGCGCCGCGGCCGGCCGGTGTTGGTGCCGAACTCGGCCCCGCGCTTGCCGATCAGGCGGCCGACGTCGTCGTCGAGTTCGGTCGGGAACGGCCCGCCGCCGACCCGGGTCGTATAGGCCTTGGCGATGCCGAGCACGTAGCCGATGGCGCGCGGACCGAGGCCGGCGCCGGTCGCCGCAGCAGCGGCGACGGTGTTCGACGAGGTTACGTAGGGATAGGTTCCGTGGTCGACGTCGAGCAACGCGCCTTGCGCGCCTTCGAACAGGATGCGCTTGCCGGCGCGACGCAGCTTGTCCAACAGCTCGTAGGTCGGCGCCATGTAGGGCAGCACCTTCGGCGCCGCCGTCATCAATTCGTCCTTGATCGCCGCCGCCGTCGGGGCCGGAAGTCCCATGCCGCGCCGCAACGGCTCGTGGTGGGCGAGCAGGCGCGCGATCTTGCCGTCGAGCGATTCGGGCTCGGCGAGATCCATCAACCGAATGGCGCGCCGGCCGACCTTGTCTTCATAGGCCGGGCCGATGCCGCGCTTGGTGGTGCCGATCTTCACGCCGCCGAAGTCCGCCGATTCGCGAAACGCGTCGAGCTCCCGATGCAGCGCGAGAATGAGCGGAACGTTTTCGGCGATCTTGAGGTTATTTGGCGTCACTTCCACGCCAAGAGCGCGAATTTTGTCGATTTCGTCGATCAAATGGTACGGATCGAGCACGACGCCGTTGCCGATCACCGACAGCTTGCCGGGCCGCACGATGCCCGAAGGCAGAAGCGCAAGCTTGTAGGTTTGGCCGTCGACGACCAGGGTGTGGCCGGCGTTGTGGCCGCCCTGGAAACGCACCACCACGTCGGCGGCCACCGACAGCCAGTCGACGATCTTGCCCTTACCCTCGTCGCCCCATTGGGCGCCGACAACCACCACGTTCGCCATCGCCGAACGATTCCTCAAGTGCGCCGAAACGGAAAACCCCGGCCAGCGACAATGGGCTGGACCGGGGCTCATTGCGCGCATGGACTACGCGATTGCAACCGCTGAGTAAAGCGGCGCGACGCAATCGTCCTCCGCTTCGCCGCCACTTGGAACCCCTCGCGGCGACCCCATATCGTCGCCGCGGGCCGACAGGCTCGACACGGAGAAGTCGATGACCCCCCAAGAACGCCAAGTGCTCGCGGACCTGTTCGAGCGCATCCGCTCAGCCGCGGCCGCTCCGCGCGACGCGGAGGCGGAGTCTTTCATCGCCGAGGCGGTGCGCGCGCAACCCTACGCGCCCTACCTCCTGGCGCAGACGGCGCTGGTGCAGCAGCATGCGCTCGACGCCGCCGCCCAGCGCATCCAGGAGCTCGAGGCGAAGGCGGCGCAACCGGCGCAAGACTCCGGTTTCCTCGGCAATCTCGGCCGCTCCCTGTTCGGCGGCGGCCAGCCGGCCCCGCGGCCCGGCTATGACGCGAGCGCCGATCAGCGCGCCGCGCCGCCGCCTCCGGCCGCGCCCGCCTATGCGCCCCCGGCTGGCCCCTGGGGCGCGCCGCCGCCCGCAGCGCGCGGCGGCGGCTTCCTCGCCGGCGCGATGACTGCGGCGACCGGCGTCGCCGGCGGCCTGCTGGCGGCCAATGCGATCGAGAGCCTGCTCGGCGGCGGCCGCGGCGGCCTGTTCGGCGGCGGTTTCGGCGGCGCGGGGTTCGGCGGCGGCGAGACCGTGGTCAATAACTTCTACGACGCCCCACCGGACGCGGGCGCGGTCGGCGCTTCGCTGCCCGACGCCGGCCTCGATTCGGGCGGCTTCCAGGATGCGTCGGATACCGACGCCGGCCAGGACAGCGGCGGCTTCGACGACGGCGGCTCGGGCGGCGGCTTCGACGTCTAGCGCGCCCCGAGCCGGCGCCTTCAGATGACGATGACCGTCGTGCCGACCCGCACGCGGTTGTAGAGGTCAATCACATCCTCGTTCATCATCCGGATGCAGCCGGAAGAGACGTCGTGGCCGATTGTCTCCGGCTCGTTGGTGCCGTGAATGCGGTAGAGCGACGAGCCGAGATAGAGCGCGCGCGCGCCGAGCGGGTTGTCGGGCCCGCCGTCCATATGGGCGGGCAGGTCGGGCCGGCGCAGTATCATCTGCGACGGCGGCGTCCAGCCCGGCCATTCGGCCTTGCGGGTGATCGTCTTGACCCCCGACCACTCGAAGCCGGGCCGACCGACGCCGACGCCGTAGCGGATCGCGCGTCCGCCCGGCTCGACCAGGAACAGGAACTTCTGCGGCGTGTCGATGACGATCGTGCCGGGCGCCTCGCGGCCGGAATAATCGACCTCCTGGCGACGGTACTCTGCGGCCGGCTCCGACTCTGGCTCGCTCGGCGTCAGCGCCGCGACCTGCGGCGCAGGCTCAGGCGCCGCCGTTTGCTCCGGCGCCAGGACCGGTTCGATCGGCGAGGACATGGCCGGGCGCGCGGCGAACTGGGTCGGTCCGGTCGAACCGGTCAGCAGGAGTTCGATGAAACCGCCGCCAAGCTCGCCATTGGCCGCGGCGGCGGCGCCGGCCGAGAGCGCGAGGGCGGAAACGGCGAGGCAAGCGGCGACAGGCAAAGCAATAACGCGACGCATGACGAACTCCCCGCGCGGCGACGAACGGCGAACAGGGTTAATGTACGCGCGATTCGCGTCGGGCGCCGCGCCGGGCTCGCGCCATGGTTAGAGGAAAGCAACCAAACTTGCTTAACGGGGATTGACCAAGGACGCCGCTTGCGCGCCGTTCAGCGGGTTGGTCTCGTCCCAGCCGTAGGTCAGCGTCTCGAAGCGCATCGAGCGCGTGTCGATCATCAGCAGCCGCCCGACCAGGCCGCGATCGTCGTCGCCGAAGCCGCCGACAATTTCGCGGATCGCCTCCAGCGCCATCAGCGAGCCGAGCGCGCCGGCAAGCGCGCCGAGTACGCCAACCTGGGAGCACGTCGGCACCGTGCCCGGCGGCGGCGCTTCGGGAAAGAGGCAGCGATAGGTCGGATTGGGCTTGCCGTCGGGACCGTTTTGATAAGGCTTGAGCGTCGTCAGCGAACCGTCGTATTCACCGATCGCGGCGGTGACCAGCGGCTTGGCTTCGAAGAAGCAGGCGTCAGAAACCGCGTAGCGCGCAGCGAAATTGTCGCTGCCGTCGAGCACGACGTCCCAGTCGGCGACGAGCGCGCGCGCGTTGGCTTCGTCGAGACGCCGCTCGATCTTGACCACGTCGACATGCGGATTGAGGCGGGCGATCGCCTCCGCGGCGCTGTCGACCTTCTTGCGGCCGACGTTGGCGGTCGCGTGCAGCACCTGGCGATGCAGATTGGAGAGCGAGACGACGTCGTCGTCGACGATGCCCAAAGTCCCGACGCCGGCGCCGGCGAGATATTGCAGCGCCGGCGAGCCGAGCCCGCCGGCGCCGATCGCCAAAACGCGCGCCGCCTTGAGTCTGTTTTGCCCCGGCCCGCCGACGCCGCGCAGCACGATCTGCCGCGAATAGCGTTCGATCTCTTCCTTGCTGAGCTTCATTGCGCAAGTTTACCCGCTGGCGGGGCGGCCGGGCAAATGAGGGGGCCTCACGCCGCGCCGAGCCTCTTGCTCATGTGCGCGACCCGGCCGCCGAGATAAGGCGCCTCGCGCGTGATCGCGTAGCCGAGCCGCCGGTAGAACGCGACATTCTCGACGAAGCGGGCGTTCGTATAGAGCCGGATTTCGCCGTAGCCCATCGCCGCCGCGAGCCGCTCGGCGTGCGCCATCAGCCGCCGCCCGAGACCGCGCCCCTGCCAGGCCGGCGACACCGCGACGTTCTCGATCAGCAGCGCCTCGGGCTCGGCGACGGTTTCGATCAGCGCGACGACGCGCTCGCCGTCGCAGAGAAGGTCGACGCGATGGTCGCGGATCGCGGCGTCGAAGTCGGCGATCATCGGCTTCGGCTCGCGGCCGATGACGGGAACCCATTTCGCATAGGCTTCGCGGGTCAAAGCGCGCGCCGCCGCCGCGTCGGCGGCGGTTGCGCGCCGCAATTCAAAGGCTTCGCTCACGTCCGTTCCTTCGTCCGAGTCCATCCGATTGATAGCGGACCGGCGGCGCGCTTGATAACGTGCCGCGGCTATCTAAGCGAAGAGGGCGGCATGGGCCTCGACGAGCACGTTCTGCTGATCGCGCCCGGCCACGGCAATTCCGGCCCCGGGCACTGGCAGAGCTTACTCGAGCGCGCCCACCCGAACGCCGTGCGCGTCGACCAGTGGAGCTGGAACGCGCCGACCCGCCGCTTGTGGACCGCGGCGCTCGACCGCACGGTCCGACGCGTCGCGGCGCCGACGATTCTCGTCGGCCACAGCGCCGGCGTTGCGACCATCGTTCAATGGGCGGCGCGCTATCCCTCGCCCTCCCACGTCGTCGGCGCGCTGTTGGTCGCTCCGCCCGACATGGAGATTTCTTTGCCCGGCTACCCGCCAGCCTGGGTGCTGCGGCTCGCCGGCTGGGCGCCGATCCCGCGCCAGAAGCTGCCATGGAAGACGCTGGTCGTCGCCAGCCACAATGATCCCTTTTGCGCGATCGACCGCGCGCGCGATTTCGCACTCGCCTGGGGCGCGGAATTCCGCGACATCGGGCCGGCCGGCCACATCAATGCGGCGGCGGGCTACGGACCCTGGCCCGAACTTCCGACGCTGCTCAATTCGCTGATTTCTGGGTGACGCACGGGCCTTGATCCCGCCGCGCGGCGCGGGCAAGCTCCATTGCACTCCAGGCGAGGACGATGAAGATGGCCGCTTCCGACCCGATCGTCGTCGTTGGCGCAGCGCGCACGCCGATCGGCGGCTTTCTCGGCGAATTGAAGGACGCTGCTGCTCCGGCGCTCGGCGCGGCGGCGATCCGCTCCGCGCTGGCGCGCGCCGGTCTCGACGGCCAGGCGATCGACGAGACGCTGATGGGCTGCGTGCTGGCGGCCGGCCTCGGCCAGGCGCCGGCGCGGCAGGCGGCGCTCGCCGCGGGCCTTCCGGTTAGCGTCGGCGCAACCACCGTCAACAAGATGTGCGGCTCCGGCATGAAGGCGGCGATGCTCGCCTGCGACCTTATCGCCGCCAGCTCGGCGAATATCGTCGTCGCCGGCGGCATGGAGAGCATGAGCAACGCGCCCTATCTGCTCGAACGCGCGCGCTCAGGCTACCGCATGGGCCACGGCCGCGTCGTCGATTCCATGTTTCTCGACGGGCTCGAGGACGCCTACGACAAGGGCCGGCTGATGGGGACCTTCGCCGAGGATTGCGCTGAGGCGTATCAATTCACCCGCGAGGCGCAGGATTCCTACGCGCTGCGCTCGCTCGAGCGCGCGCAGGCCGCGATGCGCGCGGGCGTCTTCGCCGCCGAGATCGCGCCGGTCACGCTCAAGGCGGGCAAGAGCGAGACGATCGTCGCCGCCGACGAGCAGCCGCCGAAGGCCCAGCCGGAAAAGATCCTGACGCTGAAGCCGGCGTTCCGCGACGGCGGCACGGTGACCGCCGCCAATTCGAGCTCGATCTCCGACGGCGCGGCGGCGCTTGTGATGACGCGCGCCAGCGAAGCCGAGCGGCGCGGGATCACGCCGCTTGCCCGCATCGTCGCCCACGCGACCTACGCCGCCCAGCCGAAGGGCTTCCCCACCGCGCCGATCGGCGCGATCCGCCGGCTGTTCGACAAGACCGGCTGGAGCGCCGGCGCTGTCGACCTCTACGAGATCAACGAGGCCTTCGCGGTGGTGGCGATGGCGGCGATGCGCGATCTCGGCCTGCCCGCCGACAAGGTCAACGTCAACGGCGGCGCCTGCGCGCTCGGCCATCCGATCGGCGCCTCCGGCGCGCGCATCCTGGTCACGCTCATCGCCGCGCTGAAGGCGCGCGGCCTCAAGCGCGGCGTCGCCGCTTTGTGCATCGGCGGCGGCGAGGGCACGGCGATGGCGGTCGAGCTCGCGCAATGAAAATTTCCGTCGCGCCTGTCGAAACGCGGCGGGGCCGGTCGTCTTTGTCGTGAGCGCGGCGCCAGGGCCGCGCCGAACAGGAGCCATGCCGATGCAATACCTGCTGATGATCCACGGCGAAGAAGGCCGCTTGGCCACCATGCCGAAAGCGGACGTGGAAAAGATGATGGGCGCCTACGGCGCCTACACGAAGGCGCTGAAGGACGCCGGCGTGCTGCGCGCCGGCGAGCGTCTGCAGGCGTCGACGACCGCGACGGTGGTGCGGACAAAGAACGGCAAGACCTCGGTCCTCAACGGCCCCTACGCCGAGGTCAAGGAGCAGCTCGGCGGCTATTACGTCATCGAGGCGGCGGATCTCGACGCGGCGATCGGCTGGGCCGCGCGTTGCCCCGGCGCCGCGGACGGCGCGATCGAAGTGCGGCCGATTTGGCCGATGTAACGCCCGAGGCCGGAGACGCCGCCCGCGCGGCGGCGACGCGCGTCGCGCGCGAGAGCTACGGCAAGCTCGTCGCCTTTCTCGCCGCGCGCGACCGCGACATCGCCGCGGCCGAGGATGCGCTCTCCGACGCGCTCGCCGCGGCGCTGGCCGATTGGCCGCGCCGCGGCGTGCCCGCCAATCCTGAAGGCTGGCTGATTGTGACGGCGCGACGGCGAAGAATCGACGCGGCGCGGCGCGGCCGCGTCGCCGACGAAGCGAGCGAGACGCTCCGCCTCGCGGCGGAGGAGCTGCAGGCGGTCGAGGACGCCGGGCCGATCCCCGATCGCCGCCTCGCGCTGATGTTCGTCTGCGCTCATCCGGCGATCGACGAAGCCGTGCGCGCGCCGCTGATGCTGCAGACGATCCTCGGTCTCGACGCGGCGGCGATCGCCTCGGCCTTCCTCGTCTCGCCGGCGGCGATGGGCCAGCGCCTGTCGCGCGCCAAGGCGAAGATCCGCCTCGCCGGCGCGCCGTTCCGCATCCCCGAGCGCGACGAGCTGCCTGAGCGGCTCGGCGCGGTGCTGGAGGCGATCTACGCCGCCTTCGCCCACGGTTGGGAGCAGGCCTTCGCCGACGATCCGCGCGGGCGCAATCTGGCCGAAGAAGCAATCTGGCTCGGCCGGTTGGTCGCGTCGCTGGCGCTCGACGAGCCGGAGGCGTTCGGCCTGCTGGCGCTGATGCTCTACGCCGATTCGCGACGCGCGGCGCGCCGCGACGCCGCCGGCCGCTACGTTCCGCTCGCCGAGCAGGACGTGAGCCGATGGAACGCGGCGGCGATCGAGGAAGCCGAGCGGCTGCTGACCGTCGCCGGGGCCAGGCGCGCGCCTGGCCGCTTCCAGCTCGAGGCGGCGATCCAGTCGGCCCACGCCGCGCGCATTCATGGCGGCGCGACCGACTGGCCGGCGATCGCTGCGCTTTACGACGCGCTCTATGCCCTGACCGAATCGAAGGTCGTCGCCGTCAACCGCGCGGTGGCGGCGGCCGAGGCGCACGGCGCAACGGCGGGGCTGGCGCTGCTCGCGGCGGCGGCGGCCGACGGCGGCCTCGACGGCTACCAGTCCTATTGGGCGGCGCGCGCCGCGCTTTCCGCCCGCGCCGGGGGCAAAGACGAGGCGCGCGAGGCCTACCGCCGCGCGATCGGCCTCGAATTCGATCCGGCGACGCGCGCTTTCCTGATCGAGCGGCTGACGGCCTTGGGGTGACCGGCCGACGCGCGGCTGTCATGATCGCCGGCGAGGATTCGCGACCCCGCCGCCGCTGACAGGAGCCGCCCGCGCCCATGCTCTCGATCGCCCCGTTCTCGACCCCCGGACGTTTCTGGCGCGGCAACCTGCACACCCATTCGAACCTCTCCGACGGCGGGCTCGCGCCGGAAGCGGCAGTCGCCGCCTACAAACGCAACGGCTACGACTTCCTCCAGCTTTCCGAGCATTTCCTCGACCGTTACGGCTGGCCGATCGCCGACACCCGCGCCCTCCGCTCCAACGCCTTCACCACGTTGATCGGGGCCGAGCTGCACGCGATGGCGACGAGCGTCGGCGAGCTGTGGCACATCCTCGCCGTCGGACTGCCGCTCGACTTTCCGCCGCCGAGCGCCTCGGAGACCGGGCCCGAACTCGCGCGCCGCGCCCGTAAGGCCGGCGCCTTCGTCGCGATCGCCCATCCCGCGTGGTCGCAGCTCACCGAAGATGACGGACACGCCCTCGACGCCGCGCACGCAGTCGAGATCTACAATCACGGCTGCGCGGTCGAGACCGACCGCGGCGACGGCTTTTACCTGCTCGACCGACTCTGCAATCTCGGGCGGCGGCTGACGGCGATCGCCACCGACGACGCGCATTTCAACCACGGCGAGCGCGACGCCTTCGGCGGTTTCGTCGAAGTCAAGGCGGAAAGCCTCGATCCCGAGGCGCTACTCGCCGCGCTGAAGGCGGGCCATTTCTATGCCAGCCAGGGGCCGCGCCTGCACGACGTCCGCGTCGGCCGCGACGAGATCGTCGTCGAGACCTCGCCAGTCGACACGGTGGCGCTGTTGACCGGCGCGTCGCGCGCGCTGCACGTCCCCGGCAGCCATATGACCCGCGCGGTCTTCGATCTCGCCGGCGGGGGGAAAAAGACCTGGACCGAAACGGGTCCCGACGCGTGGTTTCGCGTCGTCGCGATCGACGCCGCCGGCCGCCGCGCCTGGACCAATCCGATCTGGCTCGACGCGCTCGGCTGACGCCTCCTCCTTGCGCCGGCGGCCTCAGGCTCATAAATCGGGGCCCTGACCGCCGACGGCGCGAGTAAAGAAGGCCATTTATGAGCGACCCGAACCCGACGCGCCTGCCCGGCTGGCATGCGACGACCATCCTGATGGTGCGTAAGGGCGGCAAAGTCGTCATCGGCGGCGACGGCCAGGTCAGCGTCGGCGAGACGATCATGAAGGGCAATGCGCGCAAGGTGCGCCGCCTCGCCAAGGGCGAGGTCGTCGCCGGCTTTGCCGGCTCGACGGCCGACGCTCTGACCCTGTTCGAGCGGCTGGAAAAGAAGATCGAGCAGTTTCCCGGCCAATTGCCGCGCGCCTGCGTCGAGCTCGGCAAGGACTGGCGCACCGACCGCTATCTGCGCCGCCTCGAGGCGATGCTGCTCGTCGCCGACAAGTCATCCGGCTTCGTGCTGACCGGCTCGGGCGACGTGCTCGAACCGGAAGCCGACGAGCATGGCTCGGCGACCGCGATCGGCTCAGGCGGCAATTATGCGCTCGCCGCGGCGCGGGCGCTGCTGCCGACCGAATTCGACGCCGAGGCGATCGTGCGCCGCGCGATGGCGATCGCCGCTACGATCTGCGTCTATACCAATTCCAATCTCGTTCTGGAAAGCCTGTGACCACATGACCGAGTTCTCGCCGCGCGAGATCGTCTCCGAGCTCGATCGCTTCATCGTCGGCCAGCACGCGGCCAAGCGCGCGGTCGCCATCGCTTTGCGCAACCGCTGGCGCCGGCTGCGGCTCACCTCGCCGATGCGCGAGGAGGTGATGCCGAAGAACATCCTGATGATCGGCCCGACCGGCTGCGGCAAGACCGAGATCGCGCGCCGCCTGGCGCGGCTCGCGGGCGCGCCCTTCCTCAAGGTCGAGGCGACCAAATTCACCGAGGTCGGCTATGTCGGCCGCGATGTCGAGCAGATCGTGCGCGACCTGGTCGAAACGGCGATCACGCAGGTCAAGCAGAAGAAGCGCAAGGACATCGAGGCCAAGGCGGAGCTCGCCGCCGAGGAGCGCATGCTCGACGCTTTGGTCGGCGTCAGCGCTTCGGCCGGGACGCGCGACGCGTTCCGCCGCAAGCTGCGCGCCGGCGAACTCGACGACAAGGAAGTCGACATCGAGCTGCCGCAGAGCGGCGGCGGCATGCCGATGTTCGAGCTGCCCAACATGCCCGGCGCTTCGGTCGGCGCGATCAACCTCGGCGACATTTTCGGCAAGGGTTTCGGTCAGCGCACCAAGCCGAAGCGCATGACGGTCGTCGACGCGCACGAGCCGTTGGTGTCCGCCGAAGCGGAGAAGATGCTTGACCAGGACCAGGTGGTGCGCGAGGCGATCGGCGAAGTCGAGAGCAACGGCATCGTCTTCCTCGACGAGATCGACAAGATCTGCGCCCGCGACGGGCGCGGCGGCGCCGACGTGTCGCGCGAGGGGGTGCAGCGCGACCTGTTGCCGCTGATCGAAGGCACGACGGTGGCGACCAAGCACGGCTCGGTCAAGACCGACCACATCCTGTTCATCGCTTCCGGCGCCTTCCACATCTCGCGGCCGAGCGACCTGCTGCCTGAGCTTCAGGGCCGCCTGCCGATCCGGGTCGAGCTCGCTTCGCTGACCGAAGATGATTTCAAGCGCATCCTCACCGAGACCGAGGCGAGCCTGATCAAGCAATATGTGGCGCTGATGGCGGCCGAGGGGGTGAGCTTGAGCTTCTCCGACGACGCGATCGCGGCGATCGCCCGCATCGCCGCGCAGGTCAACGCCAGCGTCGAGAACATCGGCGCGCGGCGGCTGCAGACGGTGATGGAGCGCGTGCTCGACGACGTCAGCTTCACCGCGCCCGACCGCTCCGGCGAGCATATCGCCATCGACGGCGCCTTCGTCGAAGCGCATGTCGGCGACCTCGCCGACAACGCCGACCTGAGCCGGTTCATACTCTAGGCGCGCGCGGGAGGACACGAGATGACGACGCCGCTGGTGCTCACGTTCGTCGGCCGCGACCGGCCGGGGCTGGTCAACGCGATCGCGGAGCGCGTCGCCAGCGCGGGCGGGACCTGGCTCGAGAGCCGCCTCGCCCGTCTCGCCGGCGAATTCGCCGGAATCGTGCTGGTCGCCGCGCCCGAGGAGAAGTTCGAGGCGCTCGCTGCAACGCTCGCCGGGCTCGAGACCGCCGGCCTCAGGGTGACGATTTCGCCGAGCGTCCCGGCCGCCGCTGCGCCGAGCGAGCGGCTGATTGCGCTCTCGCTCGTCGGCCATGAACGGCCGGGCATCGTGCGCGACGTCACCCAGGCGCTGACCCGCCTCGGCGTCAACATCGAGGAATTCGTGAGCGGCGTCGAGGGAGAACCGTTCACCGGGGCAGAGGTGTTCCGCGCCAACTTGCGCATTCGCCTGCCCGACGGCCTCGCCGTCGACGAACTGCGCAAGACGCTCGAGCGGCTCGCCGCCGAGATCATGGTCGACCTCAGCGTCGGCGGGGGCGAGGCGGTCGGCTGACCCGCCCGCCGGCGCCATATCGCCTTACGATCCGCCTTCCTGTATAGACGCGCCCGCGGGCGCCGGTTTTCGGCCGGTCCGCAAGCGAGAGTGGATCCGTCGAGGCGTTTCCCCATGGCCCAGAGCCGCTGGACACCCGATAGCTGGAGAGCGAAGCTGGTCGAGCAGTCGCCGGTCTACGCCGACGCCGCCGCGCTCGCCGAGGTCGAGCGCCAACTCGCCGGATATCCGCCGCTGGTCTTCGCCGGCGAAGCGCGCAAGCTGAAGAGCCTGCTCGGCAAGGCGCAGGCGGGCGAAGCCTTCCTGCTGCAGGGCGGCGACTGCGCCGAGAGCTTCGGCGAGCATTCGGCCGACAACATCCGCGACTTCTTCCGCGTCTTCCTGCAGATGGCGGTGGTGCTGACCTTCGCCGCCGCCTCGCCGGTGGTCAAGGTCGGGCGCATCGCCGGCCAGTTCGCCAAGCCGCGCTCGTCCGACGTCGAGACCAAGGACGGGGTGACGCTGCCCGCCTATCGCGGCGATATCGTCAACGACATCGAGTTCACGGCGGAAGCGCGCGAGCCCGACCCGCGCCGACAGCTCGAGGCCTTTCGCCAGTCGGCGGCGACGCTCAACCTGCTGCGCGCCTTCGCCACCGGCGGCTACGCCAATCTCGAGAACGTCCATCGCTGGATGCTCGGCTTCGTCAAGGACAGCCCGTTCTCCGAGCGCTACCAGGAGCTCGCCGATCGCATCACCGAGACGCTCGCCTTCATGCGGGCGATCGGCCTCAATCCGGAGGCCAGTCCCGAGCTGCGCGCGACCGAGTTCTACACCTCGCACGAGGCGCTGCTGCTCGGCTACGAGCAGGCGATGACCCGGCTCGACTCGACTTCGGGCGATTATTACGCGACCTCGGGCCACATGGTGTGGATCGGCGACCGCACCCGCGCGCTCGGCGGCGCCCATGTCGAATATTGCCGCGGGGTGAAGAACCCGATCGGCCTCAAATGCGGCCCGTCGATCCAGCCCGACGACCTCATCCGCCTGATCGACGCGCTCGATCCCGACGCGGAGCCGGGGCGGCTGTCGCTGATCTGCCGCTTCGGCGCCGACAAGGTCGAGGCGTCGCTGCCGCCTCTGGTTCGCGCCGTCCAGCGCGAGGGCCGGCGCGTCCTGTGGGTCTGCGACCCGATGCACGGCAACACGATCAAGACCGCGAGCGGCTACAAGACGCGGCCGACCGAGCGCATCGCCGCCGAGATCCGCTCGTTCTTCGCTATCTGCCGGGGCGAATCGGTTTATTCGGGCGGCGTCCATCTCGAGATGACGGGCAAGAACGTCACCGAATGCACCGGCGGCGCGCGCGCGATCTCCGAAGGCGATCTGCGCAACCGCTACCACACCTATTGCGACCCGCGGCTCAACGCCGAGCAGGCGATCGAGATCGCTTTCCTGGTCGCCGAGCTGCTCAAGACCGAGCGCCTCGCCGCGCCGGCGCGGCCGGTCCAGGCGGCGGAGTGACCCCTCTCCCGGAGGGGCAGAGGCAGGGGTGAGGGGACAACACTTCAGCGCGAAGCAGATGCGTCGCGCCTTGCGGCGCGACCCCTCATCCGGCGTTGCTTCGCAACGCCACCTTCCCCCGAACGGGGGAAGGGGTTTGCGCCGCGCGCCGTGGCGCCGCAAAATGCAGCCATGCCTGCTCCCGCCAATCGCCTCGTCATCGCGCTCGCGCAGATTCCCTCGATCGTCGGCGACATCGACGGCAATCTGAAGCGGCTGCGGGAAGCGCGCGCCGAAGCCGCCGCCTTCGGCGCCGATCTCGTCATGGCGCCGGAGCTCTATCTCTCCGGCTATCCGCCGGAAGACCTCGTGCTCAAGCCGGCGTTCCAGGAGGCGTGCCGGCGCGCCTGCGAACGAATGGCGCGCGAGACCGCCGACGGCGGCCCGGCGGTGCTGGTCGGCCTGCCGTGGGTGGAGAGCGGCGCGCTCTACAATTCCGCAGCGCTGCTCGCCGGCGGACGGATCGAATCGGTGCGGTTCAAGGTCGACCTGCCCAACTACGGCGTGTTCGACGAGAAGCGGGTGTTCCGTCCGGGGCCCGACCCCGGCCCGCTGGTCTTCTCCGGCGTGCGCATCGGCGTGCCGATCTGCGAGGACATCTGGACGCCGGATCCGATCGAATGCATCGTCGAGACCGGCGGCGAGATCGTGCTTGCGCCCAACGCCTCGCCCTACGAGCGCGACAAGCTCGGAATCCGGCTGGGGATCGCCAAGGCGCGCGTCGCCGAAAGCGGGCTGCCGCTCGTCTATCTCAACCAGGTCGGCGGCCAGGATGAGCTCGTCTTCGAGGGCGCCTCGTTCGTCGTCAATTCCGACGGTTCGCTCGCCGCCCAGCTTCCCGCCTTCCGACCCGTGGTCGCGCGCACAGTGTGGGAGCGCGGCGAACACGGCTGGCGCTGCGTCGAGGGGCCGCGCGAACCGGTCGAACAGGGCGATGAGGGCGACTACGCGGCCTGCGTCCTGGGCTTACGCGACTATGTCAACGACAATCGCTTCCCCGGAATCGTGCTCGGACTTTCCGGCGGCATCGACTCGGCTTTGTGCGCGGCGATGGCGGTCGACGCAATCGGGCCGGAGCGCGTGCATGCGGTGATGCTGCCCTATCGCTTCACCGCCGAGCAGTCGCTGCGCGACGCCGCCGCCTGCGCCAAGGCGCTGGGGATCCGTTACGACGTCGTGCCGATCGCCGAACCGGTCGAGGGCGTCGAACATGCCCTCGCGCCGATGTTCGCCGGCCGGCCGCGCGGCGTCGCCGAAGAGAACATCCAGAGCCGCGCTCGCGGCCTGATTCTGATGTCGATCTCCAACAAGTTCGGCGCGATGGTCGTCACCACCGGCAACAAGTCGGAAATGTCGGTCGGCTACGCGACGCTCTACGGCGACATGAACGGCGGCTTCAATCCGATCAAGGACGTCTACAAGACCGAAGTCTTTCGCCTCGCCGAATTGCGCAACCGCTGGAAGCCGGTCGGCGCCAAGGGGCCCGCAGGAATCGTCATTCCGCCCGAGATCATCGCCCGCCCGCCGACCGCCGAGCTGCGCGAGAACCAGAAAGACCAGGACTCGCTGCCGCCCTATCCGACCCTCGACGCGATCCTCTATCGCCTGGTGGAAAAGGAGATGCGGCTCTCCGACATCGTCGCCGAGGGCTTCGACCCCGAGACGGTGCGCCGGATCGAGGGGCTGCTCTATCTCGCCGAATACAAGCGCCGCCAGTCGGCGCCGGGGGTCAAGGTCGGCTCGAAGAACTTCGGCCGCGACCGGCGCTATCCGATCGTCAACCGTTTCCACGATTCCGTTCTGCCGGCGCAGACGCCCGACGCGTCGATCGCGCCGCGCGGCGCGCAAGGAACGAGCGAGCGGTTCGAAGATTAGCGTCCCGGCTCGGCCCCGCCTTCCTCGGCCACGCAACATCACTTAACAGCGAAACACGTTTCTGAGGTTCCGCGCGCGCATGATTCGTCTTGAAGCCATCAGCAAACAGAACGGCCATCACCTCCTCTTCGTCGAGGCCTCGGCGGCGCTGTGGAAGGGGGAGAAGGTCGGTCTGGTCGGACCCAACGGCGCTGGCAAGACGACTCTCTTTCGCATGATCGTCGGACAGGAGGCTCCCGACGAGGGCCAGGTGTCGGTCGATCGTGGCGTCACCATCGGCTATTTCAGCCAGGACGTCGGCGAAATGGCGGGCCGCAGCGCCGTCGCCGAAGTGATGGACGGCGCCGGCCCGGTCAGCGGCGTCGCCGCCGAGCTCAGCGAACTGGAAACGGCGATGGCCGACCCCGACCAGGCCGACGACCTCGAAGCGATCGTCGAACGCTACGGCGAGGCGCAGGGCCGGTTCGAGGACCTCGGCGGCTATGCGCTCGAGGCCAAGGCGCGCGAAGTGCTGGCCGGACTGAGCTTCAGCGAGGAAATGATCGAGGGCGACGTCGGCGCGCTCTCCGGCGGTTGGAAGATGCGGGTGGCGCTCGCCCGCATTCTGCTGATGCGCCCCGACGCCATGCTGCTCGACGAACCGAGCAACCATCTCGATCTCGAGAGCCTGATCTGGCTGGAGGCCTTCCTCAAGGGTTATGAGGGGGCGCTGCTGATGACCTCGCACGACCGCGCGTTCATGAACCGCGTCGTCACCAAAGTGGTGGAAATCGACGGCGGCGCGTTGACCACGTTTTCCGGCGATTACGAGTTCTACGAACAGCAGCGCGCGCAGAACGAAAAGCAGCAACAAGCCCAGTTCGACCGCCAGCAGGCGATGCTGGCCAAGGAAATCAAGTTCATCGAGCGCTTCAAGGCGCGCGCCTCGCATGCCGCGCAAGTCCAGAGTCGCGTCAAGAAACTGGATAAGATCGAGCGCGTCGAGCCGCCCCGACGCCGCCAGGCGATCCTGTTCGAATTTCCACCCGCGCCGCGCTCCGGCGACGACGTCGCGACGCTCAAGCGCGTCGACAAAGGTTATGGCGCGCGCAGCATTTACGAGAGACTGGACTTCCAGGTGCGCCGCCGCGAGCGCTGGGCGGTGCTGGGGGTCAACGGCGCCGGCAAGTCGACGCTGCTGAAACTGGTCGCGGGCGCGGCGCAGCCGGACGGAGGCGACGTCGCCATCGGCGCCAGCGTGAAGATGGGCTATTTCGCCCAGCACGCGATGGATCTGCTCGACGGCGACCGCAGCGTTTTCCAGTCGCTGGAGGACGCCTTCCCGCGGGCCGGACAGGGTTCGCTGCGTTCGCTCGCCGGCTGTTTCGGATTTTCCGGCGACGACATCGAGAAGAAGTGCCGGGTGCTGTCGGGCGGCGAGAAGGCGCGGCTGGTCATGGCGAAGATGCTTTACGATCCGCCGAATTTCCTCGTGCTCGACGAGCCGACCAACCACCTCGATCTGATGACGAAGGAAATGCTGATTACAGCGCTGTCGCAATACGAGGGCGCGATGCTGTTCGTCTCGCACGACCGGCGCTTCCTCGCCGCGCTGTCCAACCGCGTGCTGGAGCTGACGCCCGAGCGGGTCCATCAATACGGCGGCGGCTACACGGAATACGTGGCGCGCACCGGCCACGAGGCGCCGGGCTTGCATAGCTGAGCGGCGGGGGCCGACATAAGGGGGGCCAAATGACCTTCGACCTGATCGTCCGCGACGCGAACCTGCCCGACGGCCGCCGCGGCATCGACATCGCCGCGCGCGACGGCCGCATCGTCGCGATCGCGCCCGCCATCGCCGCCGAGGCGCGCGTCGTCGTCGAGGCCGAAGGGCGGCTGGTCGCGCCGCCGTTTATCGACAGCCATTTCCACATGGACGCGACGCTGTCGCTCGGCCTGCCGCGGCTCAACCAGTCGGGCACCCTGCTCGAGGGCATCGCACTTTGGGGCGAGCTGAAGCCGCTCTTGACCCATGAGGCGGTGATCGAGCGCGCGCTGCGCTATTGCGACCTCGCCGTCGCCCAGGGTCTGCTGGCGGTGCGCTCGCACGTCGACGTCTGCGACGACCGGCTGCTGGCGGTCGAGGCGCTTATTGAGGTGAGGAAGAAGGTCGCGCCCTACCTCGATCTGCAGCTCGTCGCGTTTCCGCAGGACGGCTATTTCCGCTCACCGACCGCCGCCGCCAATTTGAAGCGCGCGCTCGACCTCGGGGTCGACGTAGTCGGCGGCATCCCGCATTTCGAGCGCACGATGGCCGACGGCGCGGCTTCGGTGAAGGCTCTGTGCGAGATCGCCGCCGAGCGCGGGCTGATGGTCGACCTGCATTGCGACGAGAGCGACGACCCGCTGTCGCGCCACGTCGAAACGCTCGCCTATGAGGCCAGGCGTCTCGGCCTCGGCGCGCGCGCCACCGGCTCGCACCTGACGTCGATGCATTCGATGGACAATTACTACGTGTCGAAGCTGCTGCCGCTGATCGCCGAATCGGGGATCAACGCCATCGCCAATCCGCTGATCAACATTACCCTGCAAGGCCGGCACGATACGTATCCGCGCCGGCGCGGCCTGACCCGCATCGCCGAAATGCGCGCGCTCGGCGTCGCGGTGGCGCTCGGCCAGGATTGCGTGATGGACCCGTGGTACGGGCTCGGCGGCGCCGACATGCTCGATGTCGCCCACATGGCCGTTCACGCCGCGCCGATGACCAGCCGCGAAGCGATCCGCTGGAGCTTCGACGCCGTGACCGAGATCCCGGCGCGCATCCTCGGTCTCGACGGCTACGGCCTCGCCGTCGGCTGCAACGCCGACATGGTTGTTTTGCAGGCCGCCGACCCGATCGAGGCGGTGCGGCTGCGCGCGCCGCGCCTCGCCGTCATCCGCCGCGGCGAAGTCATCGCGCGGACGCCGCCGCAAACGACGACGCTTGCCCTCCCCGGCCGACCGGCGACGCTCGATCCGGCGGACTATGCGCCGCGGACGTGAGGCGCGGAAGGAAAACGACCCGGAAGCAAAACGCGTCGCCCTCGCTCCCGCACAAAGATAGGGGCGCGAAGCGTTCGCCGAAGCCTAGATTAACGAAAAGTTAATCCGACGATTCCACTCGCAAGTTAATTGAATTCCGGAATCTTAAGCCGTCGCTAAATTTTATACTGTATTCGCGGTAGTTACGTTAGGGCGGGCGCCTTATTGTTGTTTACCGAAATTCGCGCTTGTGGGCTCCGTCATGTGTGTTGCGTACAGGTTCAGCCCCGCCCGGGGTTGGCTGAGTCGGGTCGCGCTCATCGCCCTCGCCGCCGCCGCGGCGTCGCTGGGCGGCTGCGCCGAGCTGAGCGGCCTCGCGGCGCCGAACGTCGAGGCCGCACAGGCGCCGCCGGCGGGCAGCGACCAGTGGCGCGCCTATACCGACGAATGGGGCAAGCGATACAACCAAAATCCCGGCGACAAGACCGCCTCGATCAACTACGCGCGGGGCTTGCGCGCGCTGACCCGCTACAGCGAGGCGGCGGCGGTCATGCGCACGGCGGCGGTCGACGCCCCGCAGGATTACGAGGTTCTCGGCGAATACGGCAAGGCGCTCGCCGATTCTGGAGAATTGGCGCAGGCCAAGGACGTGCTGACGCGGGCCTATCCAGACGATCGGCCCGACTGGACGATCATGTCGGTGCAAGGCGCGGTCGAGGACGAACTCGGCGACCATGACGGCGCGCGCAAGTTCTACGCCGACGCGCTCAAGATCGCGCCGAGCGAACCCTTCCTGCTCAACAATCTCGGATTGTCCTACGCGCTGACCAAGCAGCTGCCCCAAGCCGAGGCGACATTGCGCGAAGCGAGCGCCAGCCCGCACGCCGACGTTCGGGTGCGTAACAATCTCGCCTTGGTCCTCTCGCTCGAAGGCAAATATGCCCAGGCCGAGGACGTCAGCCGCCAGGACATGTCGGATGACGCCGCGCGCGCCAATGTCAAGGCGATCCGGCAAATGATCGCCAGCCGCGGCGTCGCGAGCGCGGTGCGCTCGTCGCCGCAACCGACTGTCGCCACCGAATAAAGCGCCCAAACACGCAGATGATGATCGCCATGGCCCTTCAGACCCCGATCAACCCGACGCCGCCAGCGTCGCAGCCGCTCCTGCAATGGGCGGAATACTGGTATCCGATCTCCTGGCAATGCGTGCTCGCCGCCGGCGTGGTCACGGCGCTCGGCGCCTGCGTCATGGTCGCCTTCCTCGTGCTGCAGTGGCGCACGGCGAGCATTCGCGAGATGCAGGCCGCATGGCTGGCCACGAATCTCGAGGCGCAAACCGCTCAGGCGCGAAAGGACACCGCCGAGGCGCTCGAGCGCGCCGCCGACCTCGACCGGGAAGCCGCGTCGCTGCATCGCCGCAACCTGTCGCTGGCGGAGCTGGTCCAGCCCCGGCAATTGACCGGCGAGCAGGCCCACGCGTTCACGCAGGCGCTGTCGCCCTATTCGGGGCGCTCCGTGATCCTGTGGTCCTATGGGCTCGATCTGGAGGGCGGCGCGCTGGCCGAGCAGATCCGCGAAACGCTCATCGGCGCGCATGTCGTCGTCGTCAACAATATCGGACAATTGAGTTCGGCCGAGCGCCCGCGCGTCGGCGTCCTGATCGCCGGCGCCGACAAGCATCTCGTCGGCGCGCTGCACGACAATCTCCACGCGATCGGCGGAATGGACGCCGCCGTCGTCGAGCTCGCCAGCGCGGAAGCGGCCGAGGCGGTCCCGGCGGAGATCTTCATCGGCGTGAAGCCGCCGCCGCAGCAGAAGGAAGTCGCCGAGCGCGCGGCGTTCGTCGACCGTGCAGCGGTCGCCGCGCTCCCCATCCCGTGAGCCGAACCTCCTGAGCGTCAGACGCTCAGGCGCTTCGCGCCGATCCCGGCGGCGCGAGCGTCGGGGCTGGTCCTGCTACAGGCAGAGCGGCCTGCGATTCGTCCTTGAGCCCGACCCCGGTCAGCCTCAGCCGTCGCGCTTCGCGACACAGATGGACGAGGCGGCGCGCCGCTTCGGCGTAGGGCAGGCCTTCGGGGCGGATGTTGGAGAGGCAGTTGCGTTCGGCGTCGCTGCGGCCGAGGCGCGGCGCCCAGGTCAGATAGACGCCGAGGCTATCGGGCGTGGTGAGGCCCGGCCGCTCGCCGATCAGCATCGCGACCAGCGCCGCGCCCAACCCAGCGCCGATCTCGTCTCCGATCGCCACCCGTCCGCGTTCGACGATCGCCGCCGGGCCGACCCGCCAGCCCTCGGCGACGAGCGCCGGCAGCGCCGCTTCGATCAGCGGCGGGGCGTGCGTCGTCGTCGCGCGCGCCGACAGGCCGTCCGCAAGCACAAAGACGAGATCGAACCCCTTCGCCGCCGCCGCCAGCCGCGCGCGCGAGGCGTCGTCGAGCGCGCGGCCGAGATCGGGCCGGGCGAGATAGGCGGTCCGATCGTCGGCGCGGCTCTTCAGCCGCAGCGGCTTCAAACCGTGCGCCGCGATCGCTGCTTCGAGGCCGTCGGCGTCGAACGGCGCCTCCACCGCATCGCGAGCGCGCGCATGCGCGGCCTGGAAGGCGAGCGTCTCGCGCGTCGTCGTCGCCGCGCCGGCCCGCTGAAGACCGATGCGCGCCGGCGTGACGGCGCGCAGCCTCGCCCACAGGCGGTCGAGTTCGCTCGCAACGACCGGCGGCGTCGCCATCGTCAAGCCCCCGCCAGCAGCGGCGCGATCTGCGCCGGCAGCGCGCCCGGCCGCACGCGGCCTTTCGCGTCGCTCAGCCCCATGCCCTTGAGCCAGTCGGCGAATTCGGGCGCCGGCTTCAGTCCGAACAGCTCTCGCGCGGCGAGGACGTCGTGGAACGAGGTGCTCTGGTAATTGAGCATGACGTCGTCGGCCCCCGGCACCCCCATCACGTAGGTGACGCCCGCCGCGGCGAGCAGCAGCAGCAGGCAGTCCATGTCGTTCTGGTCGGCGTCGGCGTGGTTGGTGTAGCAGACGTCGCAGCCCATCGGCAGGCCGAGCAGCTTGCCGCAGAAATGGTCCTCGAGCCCGGCGCGGACGATCTCGCGTCCGTCGTAGAGATATTCGGGGCCGATGAAGCCGACGACCGAATTGACCAGCAGCGGCTTGAACGCGCGCGCGACGGCGTAGGCGCGCGCCTCCAGCGTCTGCTGGTCGCAGCCGTGATGCGCGCCCGCCGACAGCGCGCTGCCCTGGCCGGTCTCGAAATACATCACGTCGTCGCCGAGCGTTCCGCGCTTCAGCGACAGCGCCGCCTCGCGCGCCTCGCGCAGGTGCGCGAGCGTGAAGCCGAAGCTGGAATTGGTCGCTTGCGTGCCGCCGATCGACTGGAAGACGAGGTCGACCGGCGCGCTCGCTTCGATCAGGCCGATCGTCGTCGTGACGTGGGTCAGCACGCACGACTGGGTCGGGATGTCGAGCTTGAGCCGCACGTCGTCGATCAGCTCGAGCAGCTCGGCGCAGCGCTGCGGGCTGTCGCTCGCCGGATTGATCCCAATCACCGCGTCGCCGCAGCCGAGCAGCAAGCCGTCGATCATGCTGGCGAGGATGCCTTTGGGATCGTCGGTCGGGTGGTTGGGCTGCAGCCGCGCCGACAGCCGTCCCTTGAGGCCGATGGTGTCGCGGAAACGCGTCACGACCTCGCGCTTGGCGGCGATCGCGATCAGGTCCTGGTTGCGGCAGAGCTTCGAGACGGCGGCGACCATCTCCGGCGTCAGGCCGGGCGACAGCGCCGCCAGCGCCGCGCCCGTCGCCGCGTCGGACAGCAGCCAGTCGCGCAATTCGCCGACGGTGAGGGAGGCGACCGGCGCCAGCGCGTCGCAATCGACCCCGTCGACGATGAGGCGGGTGACGTCGTCGTCTTCGTAGGGGACGATCGCCTCGCTGAGGAAGACTTTCAGCGGCAGGTCGGCGAGCGCGCTCTGCGCCGCGACCCGCTCGGCGGCGCTCTCAGCCGCGACGCCGGCGAGCGCGTCGCCCGACCGCTTCGGCGACGCTCTGGCCAGCAGGGTCTTGAGGTCGGGAAAGCCGTACCGCGTCCCGCCCAGCTTCGCCGAATACACCCGCGCTTGCTCCTCGCCGCCAACAGCGAAACCCTAGCCCCATCGGCGCGGAGGTCAAAGAGCGGCAGGCTTAGCCAGCGGGCGTGGGTTTCGCGCCCGTTCGCCTCCGCCGCCACGGCGGAATGCGACCGCTCACAACGAGCGGGCTGGCGCGCCTCGCTCAATTATCCAGGAAGCTCCTCAGCTTCCGGCTGCGGCTCGGGTGCTTGATCCCCGGGTCAAGCTCGGGGACTAACGGCTTCAATTGTCCAGAAAACTCCGCAGTTTTCTGGAGCGCGAAGGATGTTTGAGTTTGCGCAGCGCCTTGGCCTCGATCTGACGGATGCGCTCGCGCGTGACCGAGAATTGCTGGCCGACCTCCTCGAGCGTGTGGTCGGTGTTCATGCCGATGCCGAAGCGCATGCGCAGCACGCGCTCCTCGCGCGGCGTCAGCGAGGCGAGCACGCGCGTCGTCGTCTCGCGCAGGTTCGACTGGATCGCCGCGTCGATCGGCAGCACCGCGTTCTTGTCCTCGATGAAATCGCCGAGGTGGCTGTCCTCCTCGTCGCCGATCGGCGTCTCGAGGCTGATCGGCTCCTTGGCGATCTTGAGCACCTTGCGCACCTTCTCGAGCGGCATGGCGAGCTTTTCGCTGAGTTCTTCGGGCGTCGGTTCGCGGCCGATCTCGTGCAGCATCTGCCGACTGGTGCGGACGATCTTGTTGATCGTCTCGATCATGTGGACGGGA
Source organism: Roseiarcus sp. (assembly GCF_049514155.1). Classification (GTDB taxonomy): domain Bacteria; phylum Pseudomonadota; class Alphaproteobacteria; order Rhizobiales; family Beijerinckiaceae; genus Roseiarcus. Next base: position 36,404 of record NZ_JBEKVH010000011.1, read on the forward strand.
ATGCGGATCGTGCGCGCCTGGTCGGCGATCGAACGGGTGATCGCCTGGCGAATCCACCAGGTGGCGTAGGTCGAGAACTTGTAGCCGCGGCGGTACTCGAACTTGTCGACCGCCTTCATCAGGCCGATGTTGCCTTCCTGGATCAGGTCGAGGAACTGCAGGCCGCGGTTGGTGTATTTCTTGGCGATCGAGATGACGAGCCGGAGGTTCGCTTCGACCATCTCCTTTTTCGCCTGCCGCGCCTCGCGCTCGCCCTTCTGCACCATCTGCACGAGCTTGCGGAATTCCTGAATCTCGAGGCCGGTCTCGGTGGCGAGCGCCTGGATCTCGGCGCGGATTTCCTTGATCTGCGTCTTGTCCTTGGCGACGAAATCCTTCCAGCCGCGCGTGCCAAGCTTGGAGACGCGCAACAGCCACTTCGGATCGAGCTCCGAGTTCTGGTAGATCTTGAGGAAGTCCTCGCGCCCGACGCGGTGCGATTCGGCCAGCCGCATCAGCTTCACGTCGAGGCCGATCAGCCGCTTGTTGATGTCGTAGAGCTGCTCGACCAGCGCGTCGATGCGGTTCTGGTTCAGCGACAGCGACTTGACGTCGGCGACGATTTCCTTCTTCAGCGCCTTGTACTTGCGCTCCTGCGCCGGCGACAGCGATTCGTTCTGCAGCTTGTTGGCGACGTTCTGGTCCTGCAGGCGGCGCAGCTTCTTGTAGGCGTCGGCGATGCGGTCGAAGGTCTCGAGCACCTTCGGCTTGAGCTCGGCCTCCATCGCCGACAGCGACACCGAATTCTCGAGATCGTCGTCGTCGTCGAAGCCTTCGGCCGGCGGCGCGGCTTCGCCGTCAAAACCGGCCGGCGGGGTCTGCGGCGCGGTGGCGGGCGCGACGCGCTCGCGCGGGGGCGCAGCCGCCAGCGCGGCGGCGGCCGCGGCTTCGGCGGCGCCGGGCGCGGTCATGTCGATCTTCGGCTGTTTCTTGCCGTCGGGGCCGGCGTAGGTCGCCTCGAGGTCGATGATGTCGCGCAGCAGGATCTTGCCGTCGTTGAGCTCGTCGCGCCAGATGATGATCGCCTGGAAGGTCAGCGGGCTTTCGCACAGGCCGGCGATCATCGCCTCGCGGCCGGCTTCGATGCGCTTGGCGATGGCGATCTCGCCCTCGCGCGACAGCAGCTCGACCGAGCCCATCTCGCGCAGATACATGCGCACCGGATCGTCGGTGCGTTCGACCGGCTCGGTGCTGCGGGCGGCGACCGCGGTCGAGCGCGACGTCTCGACCAGCTCGCCGGGCTCGGGCTCCTCCTCGTCGGCGGCGACCTCGGCGGCGGGCTCCTTCTCCGCTTCTTCAGCGTCCTCGCTGTCGACGACGTTGATGCCCATCTCGCTGAGCATCGCGTTCATGTCTTCGATCTGATCGGAGGAGATCTCCTCCGAAGGCAGCACCGCGTTCAGTTCTTCCTGGGTGACCCAGCCGCGCTTCTTGGCGATCTTGATCATCCGCTTGACGGCGGCGTCGGTGAGGTCGAGCAACGGACCATCGGCGGCTTCTGCGACGACCGCTTCGCCTTCGGTCTTCTGCTCGTCGTTTCTCGCCATTTCGGCCTCTCCTAAACCGCGCGCCGACGCGCCCGTATCATGTTTGCCGACCGCCAGCACGAGGGATCGGCCCCAGCGCAGCTCTAGAGCGGCGGCGAACCGCGTCCCGAGAGGCTGCCGAAGCCCTCAATCGCCGCCTCGGCGTTCGCCAAATCGGCCAGATTCGCTTTGATGTCCCGCAGTCTCGCCAGGTTCTGCTCGGTCGGATCGGCGGCGAGCGCCTGTTCAGCCAACTTCAGCTCCCTATTTAACGCCCCCGAACTCCGTTGCAAGGCCAGAGTCTGGCGCAAAACGTGTTCGGCGTCCGAGACTTCCGCCCCGGGACCGACGCACCACCAATTGGCCGTGCCGGCGGCCTGCGACAGGATGTGCTCGCGACTCTCGGCCAACCCCGCCGCTGCGAGCGCCGCGGCCAGCGCCTCTGCCCCGGCGAAGGCCTCCGCGGGCAGGGCGAGAAGCCGGTCGCGGAAGGCGGCGAGGGCGGGGCTCGCGAACGCGATGCCGGCCACCTCCTCGACGCGCTTTTCGAGCAGGCCGGGGTGGCAGACGAGGATCGCCAGAATGGCGATCTCGCGCGCCGCCTCGCGGGGCTTGGCGACCAGGCGGCGCGGCGCGGCCGGCAGCGCGGCGCCGGCGAGGCCGAGCCGCGGCCCGGGGTCCGGACGACCGAACCGTCCGCCGCGCGGGTAGCGCTCGCGCCGGCCGGCGCCGGCGGGGGCGGGCGCGCCGGCGCCGAGAAAATCGCCGAGCCGGCGCGCCATGTCGGCCGCGTAATGACGGCGAAGGGTGTCGTCGGCGATCTGGCCGACAAGTTCGCGCAGCCGCCGCTCGAGGCCGGCGCGTTTCTCCGGCGTGTCGAAAGCGTGGCCTTCTGTTTCGCGCGCGAACAGCAGCTCGGCGAGCGGCGCAGCGGCGCGAAGCGCCTCGGCGATCGCCGCCGCGCCGCCCGAACGGACGAGATCGTCGGGGTCCTGCCCCTCCGGCAGCATGGCGAAGCGCAGGCTCTTGCCCGGCCCGACCAGCGGCAGCGCGACGTCGACGGCCCGGTAGGCCGCCTTGCGTCCCGCCTTGTCGCCGTCGAAGCACAGGATCGGCTCGTCGGCGATCGTCCACAGCAACGCGCATTGCTCGCTGGTCAGCGCGGTGCCGAGCGGCGCGACCGTGTGGGCGAAGCCCGCCTGGGTCATGGCGATGACGTCGACATAGCCCTCGACGACGATCACCGCGCCGCGCTCGTGCGCCGCCTTGCGGGCGCGGTGGTGGTTGTAGAGCAGCTCGCCTTTGTGAAAGAGTTCGCTCTCCGGCGAGTTGAGGTATTTCGCTTTCGCCGAAGGATCGAGCGCGCGACCGCCGAAGGCGACGAGCTTTCCGCCGCGGTCGTGGATCGGGAAGATCACCCGGTCGCGGAAGCGGTCGTAGGCGACGGCGACGTCGTCGCCGTGGGCGAGCAGTCCGGCGGCGATCATTTCCGCCAGGTCGACGCCTCGCGCCGCCAGCGCCTCGCGCAGGGCGAAACGGTCAGGCGCGGCGTAGCCGAGGCCGAACAGGCGCTGGGCGGCCGGATCGACGCCGCGATCGGAAAGATAGCCTCGCGCCTTGGCCCCGACCGGAGCGTTGAGCGTCGATTCGAAGATCTCGGCGGCGAGAACCAGCGCGTCGCGCAGGACGGCGCGGCGCTGGTCGCGCGCCTCGCCCTCGCGGCTCTTGGCCGGCATCGGCAGGCCCGCCATCGCCGCCACCTTCTCCACCGCCTCGGGAAAACCGAGCCCCTCGGTCTCCATCAGGAAGGTGAAGACGTCACCGTGCTTGCCGGACGAGAAGTCGTGGTAGAAGCCCTTCTGGTCGTTGACGAAAAACGACGGCGTCTTCTCGGCGTTGAACGGCGACAGGCCGGCCCATTCGCGCCCCGACTTCCTCAGCTTCACCCGCGCGCCGACGACCTGCGACACCGGCACCCGGGCGCGGATTTCGTCGAGAAAATCGGTCGAGAACTTCATGCCGATCCCGAGATTGGCGCGCCGAGGCGGATTGGCAAGGCGGGGAGACGTTTCTCCCCGGTTTTCACAAGCTGCGCCCCTCGCAGCGCCGCCTTAAGCTACAGCGCTTCGGCGCCCATCAATTTGCGCGCCGAGGCCGCGCTCATCGGCTCGCCGAAGGCGTACCCTTGAGCGAATTCGCAGCCGAGCTGCGACAACTCGACCGCATCCGATTCGGTCTCCGCCCCCTCGGTGATGACGTCCATGCCGAGATCATGGGCCATGGCGATCACCGAGCGCAGGATTGCCGGCCGCCCGCCGGCGCCGTTGGGCCTCACCAGCGACGGATCGACCTTCAGGGTGTCGAAGCGATAGCGCTGCAGGTGGCTGAGCGAGGTGAAGCCGGCGCCGAAATCGTCGAGCGCCAGGCCGGCGCCGAGCTCGCGCACGCGGCGCAGCAGCTGCAGCGCGTATTCGGGGTTCTCCATCACCAGCGCCTCGGCGAGTTCGAGCTTCAGCGTGCCGCGCAGCACGTAGTGGCGGTTGAGCGCGGTGCGTACGTCGCTGAGCAGGTCGTGGGCGAGCAGCTGGCGCGCCGACACGTTGATGCTGGCGAAGATCGGCGGCGTGACTTCGAGCGCCTTCTGCCAGGCGGCGAGTTCGCGCGCCGTCGTCTCGATGGCGAAGACGCCGATTTCGACCAGGGCGTCGTTGGCGTCGGCGAGCGAATAGAAATCGGCCGGCCCGAGCAGGCCCAATCGCGGATGGCGCCAGCGCGGCAGCGCCTCGAAGCCGGCGACGGTGCGGTCCTCGAGCCGCACGATCGGCTGGAACATCACGTTGATCTGGCCGCGGTCGAGCGCGTGGCGCAGATCGTGGGCGAGCGACTGCCGGTCCGAGCGCGTCGCCCGCATGCGCACGGCGAAGGTCTCGGCGCAGTCGCCGCCCGCCTTCTTGGCGTTGGCGAGCGCGACCTCGGCGTCAGCGAGTAGGTCGGCGCCCTTCTTGTGCAGGACGGGATCGAAGGCGACGACGCCGATCGACACCGTCAGCGCGACCTCGCGGTCGCCGAAGCTGATCGGCGACGCCATCATCCCCTTGAGCGAAGCGACGAAGCGTTCGAGCTCGGCGTCGATGTCGTCGAACAGGACGATGACGCCGAACTGGTCGCCGCCGATGCGCGCCAGGGTGTCGCCCGGCTTGAGCTCGCGGCCGAGCCGACGCGCCACGGCGAGCAGCGCCGAATCGCCAAACGCCATGCCGAGCGCGTCGTTGACCTCCTTGAAGCGGTCGACGTCGATCGCCAGCGCCGCCGGGGTCGGCGCGCCGGACCGCCCCGCCTGGACGATCGCCGCCCCCAGCCGGTCGAGGAACAATTCGCGATTGGGCAGGCCGGTGAGATTGTCGTGGATCGCGTCGTGAAGGATGCGCTCTTCCGCGGTCTTGATCTCGGTGACGTCGGACAGGGCGCCGATGACCCTGACCACCTCGCCGGCGGCGTTGACGACCGGGCGCGCCTTGAGGGTGAAGCTGTGATAGCGGCTGTCGGCGCCGCGCAGCCGGATATCGTGGCCGATGCGGCCCGAGCGCTGCTGCAGCACGCCTTCGAGCGCCGCCGAAAAGCGGTCGCGATCGAGCGGATGGAGAATATCGAGCCAAGTCGCGGCGGGCCCTTCCAGCGAGCCGCGCTTGAGGCCGAGCTGGGACTCGATCTCGCCGCTGACGTAGATCTGGTCGGCGGGCACGTTCCAGTCGAAGATCGCGTCGCCGCAGCCGGTCATCGCCAGCGCGCGGCGCTCGGCGTCGGCGCCGCTCGGCCCCGCCGCGCCGGTATTGGCGAAGGCGCTCTGCATGATGGTGAAGCCGATCAGCATGACGATCAGCACCAGACCGCCGATCAGTCCCGGCGCCGTGATGTCGTTGGTCAGCCCGCCGAGCGCCGCCGCGCCGGCGGCGACCACCCAGACGACCAGCAGGAACCACGTCGGGATCAGCATCACCGCGCGGTCCGAGCCGCGCGCCGCCATCGACAGAATGAGCAGGAAGCCGATCGCCGTCACGGTGGCGATCGAAATGCGCGCGACGCCGGCGGCGACCGGCGCGTTGTAGATCGACAGGCCGACCACCGCCGCCATCACCAGCAGCCAGACCAGGCCGATGTGGAGGAAGCGGACGTGCCAGCGGCGCAGGTTGAGATAGGCGAACAGAAAGATGATCAGCGTCGCGCCGATCGTCGCCTCGACCCCGGCGCGCCACACCCGCTCGGCTTCGTCCTCGAAGCCGAAGATCTTTCGCCAGAAGCCGAAGTCGATGCAGACATAGGCGAACACCGACCAGGCGAGCGCTGCGGCGGCGGGGAAGACCAGCGCCCCGCGGACGACGAAGACGATGGTCAGGAACAGCGCCAGCAGGCCGGCGACGCCGATCAGGATGCCTTGGTAGAGCGTCAGGCTCGCGCCCTTGTCCTTGAATGCGTCGGGCTCCCACAGATAGAGCTGCGGCAGCGACGACGTACGCAGCTCGGCGACATAGGTGACGGTCGCGCCGGGATCGAGGGTGACGCGGAACACATCGGCGTCGAGCTGGTCTTCGCGCTCGGGCGGGCTGCCCTGACTGGCGGTGATGGCGGTGATTCGCGACGAGCCGAGGTCGGGCCATACCACGCCCGAGCCGACGAAGCGGAAATGCGGGGCGACGACGAGGCGGGTGAGCTGCTCGTCGGAATCGTTGGTCAGGGCGAAGACGATCCACGACGGCTGCGCGCCCGCCTCCAGCGCGCTGACCTCGATGCGGCGGACGATGCCGTCGGCGCCGGGCGCGGTCGACACCTGGATGCGGTCGCCCTGGGCGCCGTAATGCTCGACCGCGTTGGTCAGGTCGATCGCGTCGGCCTCGACCGGCACGCGCACCGACTGCACCGCCTGCGCCGCCCCGATTCCGAGGCCGAGCCAAGCGAGCGCCGCCATCAGCGCCAGCGCGCGGCGCGACCGGCGACCCGTCGTGGGCCGCGACAGGGCGGTCCGAGAGCGCGCTAGGACCTCAATCAAGACGCTTGGCCTCGCCCTCGAGCAGCGCGAGCAGGATGTGGTCCCGCCAGGCGTCGTCGATCTTGAGATAGGCGCGCGCGAATCCTTCGCGCTGGAAGCCGTTGCGTTCGAGCAGGGCGATCGACGGCGCGTTGTCGGGAATGCAGGCCGCCTCGATGCGGTGCAGTCTGAGCGAGTCGAAGCCGAAGCGGGCCACGGCGGCGACGGCGCGGGTCATGCGGCCCTTGCCGGCGTGGGGGGCGCCCATCCAATAGCCGAGCGTCGCCGCCTGGGCGACGCCGCGGCGGATGCCCCCGAGGGTCAAACCGCCGAGCAGCTCGTCCGAGGTCGAATCGAAGATCAGGAAGGCGAAGCTTTCGTCGCCGGCGATGTCTTCCGCCTGGCGGCGCAACCGGCGGCGAAACGCCGCCCGCGTCAGATCGTCGGACAGCCAGGTCGGCTCCCACGGCGTGAGAAAGGCGCGACTCTGCTCGCGCAGCCTCGCCCACGCCGAATAGTCCGCGGCGATCGCCGGGCGCAGATAGAGCCCGTCGCCGCGCACCAGCGGTTGCGGGTCGGCCGATCTGGCGAGACCGAAGAGCGCCATGTCCGCCCGTCACCCTCCCTTCAGGCGCTCGGCGACCGCGGCCGCGTCGAGCGCCTTGCCGACGCCGCCGATCGCGGCGACGGTCGGCGGCGATCTAAGCATGGCCGCGCCCGCTTGGCGAACGTCGTCGACGCCGATCGCCGCGATACGCGCCAGCATGGCGTCGAGCGACAGCGGCGCGCCATAGACGAGGGTCTGGCGCGCGAGCTGCTGCGCGCGCGACGACGGCGATTCGAGCGCGGTCAGGGTCGAAACTTTGAATTGCGCCTTGGCGCGGTCGACCTCCTCGGCGTCAAGGCGCACGGAAGCCTCAGCGAGGCAGTCGAGCGCGGCGCGCGCGACCTCGCCAGCGTCCTTGGGGGCCGAACCGGCATAGAAACCGAACAAGCCGCAGTCGGAAAATCCCCAGTGGAACGAATAGATCGAATAGGCGAGGCCGCGCTTCTCCCGCACTTCCTGGAACAGGCGCGACGACATGCCGCCGCCCGCCGCCGCGGCGAAGATATGGGCGGCGTCGTGGTCGGCGGCGGTGATCGCGCGGCCCTCGAATCCGACGACGATATGCGTCTGCTCGAGCCGCTTCTTCACGATCGACTCGCCGCCGCGATAGGCAGCCGGCGGCGGCGGTTCGGCTTTGTCGGCGCCGAACGGCGCGAGCAGCGATTCGGCGCGCGCGACGATCCGGTCGTGGTCGACCGCGCCCGCCGCGGCGACGATCGCCGCGCCGGACCGATAGTGGCGACGCAGATAGGCGGCGATCGCGGCGCGGTCGAAGCCGCCGACGCTCTCGCGGGTGCCGAGAATCGGCCGGCCGATCGGCTGACGCGGCCAAGCGGCGGCGGTGAAGAGATCGAAGACGAAATCGTCGGGCGCGTCCTCGACCGAGCCGATCTCCTGCAGAATGACGTTCTTCTCCCGCGCGAGCTCTTCAGGGTCGAACCGGCTGTCGGTGAGGATGTCGGCGATGACGTCGAGCGCGAGGTCGACGTCCTCGCCCAGCACGCGGGCGAAATAGGCGGTCTGCTCGACGCTGGTCTCGGCGTTGAGGTCGCCGCCGACGTTCTCGATCGTCTCGGCGATCGCCCGCGCGTTGCGCTTGGCCGTGCCCTTGAACGCCATGTGCTCGAGCAGATGCGACAGCCC
>NZ_JBEKVH010000012.1:0-66404 GCF_049514155.1 Roseiarcus sp.
TCGAACTTGCGGTCGCCGCAATCCTGCGGCTTGCAGACGAAGGCTTCGCGGTAAGGTTTGCCGCCGACGTCGACCGCCTTCAGCGCGCCGCTGACGCCGTCGTAATTGCGGTTGAACTGCATCAGCCAGTCGGGCGTCGGCTGCACTTCTTTCATCAGCCTGTCCCAGGCGGCGCGGTAGGGACGCTCGCGCAGGGCGTCGAAGAGGAACGCCCCGTCTTCGGCCGCCGCGGCGGCGCTGGCGACCGAGGCGACGAGAAGGGCGAGGAAGACGGAGAGGCGCATGGCGGGAGCGGCGGTCATGGGGCGGCGCCGGTCAGAACGCTTTAAAGGTGATGATCGTCCGCGTGTCGACGATGCCCGGGATGACCTGCACGCGATGGCCGACAAAATGGCCGATATCGACGTCCTGTTCGACGTAGAACTTGGCGAGGATGTCGAAGTCGCCCGCGGTCGAGTAGATTTCCGAGGCGATCTCGGCCTCGGCGAGGGCGCTGGCCACTTCGTAGGTCCGTCCCAGCGCGCATTTGATCTGGACGAAGAACGTCTGCATGAATCATCAATCCTGACTGGCGCCTTCGGGCTTGGCGCTCTCGGGCGGGGCGCTTTCGGGCTTGGCGGCCTCTGGTTTCGCGCCCTCTTGTGCAACAACTTCGACGTCGCGGTCCATACCCGATTGCACCTCGAACGTCGCTTGGTAGGTCTTCGATTCGTGGCGAGCGATGACGACGTATTCGCCCTCTCCGAGCACCAGCGAAGGGAAGGCGCCGATCAGGTCGCGGATGAGGTCGCCGCCCGGCGTCAGCACCGTGAAATTACTGTTGGCGAGCGCTTCGCCGCCGGGTGCATTGACGAGCTTGATCGTCACCGTCGCGCAACGGTGGCGTAGCGTCACGTCGACCAGCTTGCCGGCGGCGACCTTGATGTCGGCGGCGACGATCGAATTGGTCGGCGTCGGCGCGCTGGCGCCCCCCGCCGCCTTGCTGACGCCGACCGATCCGATCCCGACCGTGTCGAGGAAGGTCGAGACGATATGGTAGGCGCCTTCCGGCAGCCCGATGATGTCGCCGGCGCGCGCCTTGGAATAGACGAGCTTGGCCTCGGGATTGTTGCGATCGGGCACGTAGAGAGCGATCGACAGCTTAGACGGGTCGATCGGCGAACCGCCGCTCGGGCCCGGACCGCTGAGCGTGCCGGTGATGCGCAAAGCCCCGGCGGCGAGGGTCAGCCGTTCGCTGCGCACTTCGGCGCCAAGGGTCAGACGCCGGGCGGCGCTGGCGAGGCCGAGCGAGACGTGGACGACGTAGTCGCCCGGCGGAGCGGTCAGCGTCGGCTGGGCGTCGTTCGATTCGACGATCAGCGGCCGCGAGCCGTCCGGCTCGGCGCGGGCCGAGAAGAGCCGCCAGTGCAGCCCGCCGGTCAGGGGCGTCGTCGCGCCGGAAAGGCTCGCCGAAAGGCGCAGCGTGCCGAGGCCGCCATCCAGCGTCCCGGCCGTCTGGGCAGCGGCGGGCGCGCCGGCGCTGACCGCCAGCCCCAGCGCCAGGAGAAACGTCAAGCGAAACATGGTCGATTGCCTTGCCGCGATCCTCGATGCCGGTCAATCCTCGACGCCGGCCAATCTTCGTCGCGCGCCCTGGCTGGTGGCGCGACAATGAGGCGGATCGAGGGCGGTTTACGCGCGGCGAAAATGCCGCCATGGATGGCTTCGCCCGAACGGGGCGGCAATTGCGGAGCCTGAGCAGCCATGAACGAGACGATTCGCCTTCTTCAGCGCCGGCGGTCGCTCGCTCCCGCCAACCTGACTGAGCCGGGTCCGAGCGCAGCTGAGGTCGAAACGCTGCTGACCGTCGCCTCGCGGGTTCCCGACCACGGCAAGCTCGCACCGTGGCGCTTCATCGTGTTCCAAGGCGAGGCGCGCGAACGGGTGGGGCGGATCGCCCTGCAGATCAAGCTCGCCGACGATCGCGGTCTCGCCGAAACGGCGCGATCGGCCGAACTCGCGCGCTTTACGCTGGCGCCGCTGGTCGTCGCCGTCGTTTCGCGCGCCGCCCCACACGTCAAGATTCCCGAGTGGGAGCAGGTCTTGTCGGCCGGCGCGGTTTGCATGAATCTGACCGTCGCCGCTAGTGCGCTCGGCTATGCGACGACCTGGTTGACCGAATGGTGCGCCTACGACCGGCGCTTCGCGACGGCGATCGGGCTTTCTGACCATGAACGGATCGCCGGCTTCATCCACATTGGCCGACCGAAGGTCGAACCGCAGGACCGGCCGCGACCGCCGCTGGCGGAAATCGTAACCACGTTCGCGCCCTAGAGGGAGGCGCTCATGTTTTACGAGACCGCGCTGCGCGACAAGGCGCTGCTGCCGCGCGACCCGTTCAAGGCGATCGTCGCGCCCCGGCCGATCGGTTGGATCTCGACCCGCGCCCCCGACGGGCGGGTCAATCTCGCCCCCTACAGCTTCTTCAACGCCTTCAATTCGGCTCCGCCGATCGTCGGCTTTTCCAGCGAGGGCTGCAAAGATTCAGCCTCGTTCGCGCGCGACAGCGGCGAGTTCGTCGCCAATCTGGCGAGCCGCGATCTGATGCAGGCGATGAACTTAACTTCGGCGCCGCTGCCGCGCGGCGACAGCGAATTTGTCCACGCCGGCCTAGCGATGGCGCCGTGTCGGCTGGTCAAGGCGCCGCGGGTCGCCGAGGCGCACGCTGCGCTGGAGTGCAAGGTCATCGGCGTCGTGCCTTTGAAGGACTCGGCCGGCGAAGCGATCGACTCCTATCTCGTGCTCGGCGAGGTCGTCGGCTTCCATATCGACGACGCGCTGATCCGCGACGGGCGCTTCGACACGGCTGCGGCGCAACCGCTGGCGCGATGCGGCTACCAGGATTACGCCGTCGTCGAGTCGCTCATCGCGCTGGCGCGTCCGCCCGGCGGCGAGGGCCGCAACGCGAGCTGAGCGCGCCTGCTTGCGGCGGCGCTATTAGCCGGCGCATTCGTTCACGTGCGTCCAGCCGACGAACTGGTGACGACTGTTGTAGGCCTTGCGGTAGACCCAGCAGTGGCTCACGTCGGTTTCGTCGTAATCATAATCGTCGCCGTAGGAATAATACGGGCCGGTGGGCACGAAAACCGGGCCGCCGGGCCACGGGTGATGACGCCGCCAGACGTCGCCGCCAGAGGGCTTGCCGCCGACCCATCCGCCCGACAACCTCTGCTGCACGAAGCCGCCGTTGGGGGTCGCCTGCGAGCGCGGCGTAAAGACGCCGCCCGAAACGTGACCGCCAAGGCCTGGGACCACGCCGCCGCCGGTCGGTGCGCCGCCCCCGCCGGCCGGTGGGCCGCCCCCGCCGCCCGGCAGGATTGCGCCGCCGCCTCCGCCTACGCCAGCGCCTCCGCCTGCGCCACCCCCGCCTCCCATCGGCCCCGCGTAGGCGGGCGCGACGAGCATCGTCGTGGCGAGCGAGAGAGCGAAGATTTTCGCCAATGTGCGCATGGAAGCCTCCTCCTCAAAGGACGCGGCGCTCGTTGGCGGCGAAAAGCCTGACGTCTGGTCCGCCGCCGAAGGCGCGCGCCGCTACGTCGTGACGCGAACGTTCGCGTAGAATATGTGTTCCGCATGGGGCGACAGCGAGAGGCAGTCGCGCAGGATTGATCGCGGCCGCCTTATTGGCCCTTGCAGAAGTCGGGGCGCGCCCAGCAATCAACGTTGGAGCCGTGACCGGCCAAGCTTGGGGGCGCGGGAGACGGCGTCGCGCCGGGATGCGGCGCTGGGGGATCGGAATTTGGTTCGCCCAAGGTCGAGGGCGATACGATTCCAGCTCCCTGACCGGAAAGGCCGCGCGAGTGCGGAATCGGCCCGTTATTGGCGCCCGACGAACCGCCGCCGCCGGAGGGGCCAGCGCCGGACAGGCCGCCGGCCGCCGGCGACGCGAAGGCGAGCGAGACCAGCGTCGCACCGAAAAGCCTCGAATAACCGCGCATGTTCGCCTCCCGACGGGGCCAGTCGAACGCCGGCGATATTTGAAAGGCGGCTGGCGGTCAGAGCGAGCCCAGCCGCCTACTTAGGCGCGAAGCGGCGGTTTGTCATGATGGGCCCGCTCCGCCCATGATAGAATCGCGTTGGCCCAAGGCGCGATGGCGCGATGTTTTCGACGCCGCTAAGGTCGCGCCTAATCGGCGGCGCCTTCTCGTGACGGAAGCGCGCGCCATCGCGCGAGAGGAGCGCCATATGAGATTTCGCAGCCTGACGATCGCGATCGCCGCCGTTGTCCTTCCGGCGCTAGCGGCGCCGTTCCCTGCCGAAGCCGCGGTGAAGATCGGCGCGTTGCGTTGCGACGTTTCCGGCGGGCTCGGCCTGATCATCACTTCTTCGAAAGAGATGCGCTGCTTCTTCAGTTCCGCCCACGGCTATCGCGAGTGGTATTACGGCACGATCCGCAAGTTCGGCCTCGATCTCGGCGCGACCAGCCGCGGCGTGCTTGCCTGGGCGGTGTTCGCGCCGACCGCCGGGGCGCGGCGCGGCGCGCTCGCCGGCGACTATGTCGGCGCCGACGCGTCGGTGGCGGTGGGGGCGGGGGTCGGCGCCAACGCGCTGGTCGGCGGCTTCGATCGCTCGTTCACCCTCCAGCCGCTTTCGGTCGAGGTGCAATCGGGCGTCGCGCTCGCCGCCGGCGTTGCGTCGCTGTCGCTGCGGACCGCACCCTGAGGCGAGCCGCAACGATCCGCGTCAGGCCGTGACGGCGCCGCCGCGCGCCCGCCAGCCATTCATGCCGCCTGGATAGTGTCGGACGTGGGTCGCGCCGGCGGCGTGCGCCTGGCGCAACGCCGCGCCCGAGCGCGCGCCCGCCTGGCAGATCAGCACCGGCGGCTTGCCGGCCGGAATCTGATCGGGTTTGAATCGCGATAACGGCAAATTGATCGCGCCTGGGATATGGCCGCCGGCGAATTCGTGCGGCTCGCGCACGTCGACGACGGTCACGCCGCCCTCGCTGACCGCCTTCTGCAACTCGTCATGGCCGACGTCGCGCGGCGACGCGTTCGGATCGGACTTGCCGAATAGACTGGAGAAGATCATCGCAGGTCATCCACGGTTGGCCGAAGCGGCTTTGGCCGCCTCGAACTGGGTGAAGGCGCCGAGGGCGTGGCTCGCGTACATGGCGGAAGGTCCAGCCCCCATGTAGATCGCCATGCCGAGGGTTTCGAGGACTTCGTCGCGCGTCGCGCCCTGTTCGACCGCCGCCTTGGTGTGGAATGCGACGCAATCGTCGCAGCGGGTCGCCACGGCGATCGCCAGAGCGATGAGCTCCTTGGTCTTGACGTCGAGCGCCCTGGGGGTGAGCGCGGCCTGGGCGATCGTTGAAAACGCCTTCATCACGTCGCTCGCGCCGGCGCGCAAATTCTTGAGTTCGGCGCTGAGCTCCTGCGCCGTCTCCGGCCAATCGGTCTTGCCCATGGGGTTACTCCTTTGCTTTCGAGTCACGAAGAGGTCGGGGCGGGGCGCTCGTCGTCGCGCAGCCAGACGTAGATCGCCGGAATGACCAGCAGGGTCAGCGCGGTCGACGAAGCGAGTCCGAACACCAGCGAAATCGCCAGGCCCTGGAAGATCGGGTCGGCGAGGATGAAGGCCGAGCCGATCATCGCCGCCGCAGCGGTGAGCACGATCGGCTTGACCCGCGCCGCGCCAGCGTCGATCAGCGCTGCGCGCAGCTCGGCGCCTTCGGCGCGCCGGCGACGAATAAAGTCGACCAGCAGGATCGAGTTGCGCACAATGATGCCGGCGAGCGCGATGAAGCCAATCATCGAGGTCGCGGTGAATGCGGCGCCGAGCCACCAATGGCCGAGCAAGATGCCGATCAGCGTCAGCGGCACCGGCGTCAGGATCACCAGCGGCAGCTTGAATGAACCGAATTGCGCGACGACCAGCAGATAAATGCCGAGGATCGCCACCATGAACGCCGCGCCCATGTCGCGGAAGGTCACATAAGTGACCTCCCATTCGCCATCCCACAGCAGGGTCGGCGCGGCGTCGTTTTCCGGTTGGCCGTGATAGCGGATCGCCGGCGCGCCGTCCTTGCCCCAGTCCTGCCTCGCCATTTCGCCTTCGATCGCCAGCATGGCGTAGATCGGCGCCTCGAAGCGGCCGGCGACATCGGCCGTCACCATCTCGGCGAAGCGTCCGTTGTGGCGGAAGATCGGATAGGAGGCGGGCTCGCGCGTCAGCCTGACGACGTCGCCGAGCTCGACGTTGGCGCCTTGGCGAACTGTGCCGCCCGCCGGCAGCGGGGTCGACAGGATGCGCTCGTCGGGCGTGCGCGCCGAGAGGGGTAGGGCGACGGAGATGTCGATCGGCTTGAGTCCGTCGCCGCGCTGCGAAAAGCCGATCGGCGCGCCGCCGAGCAAGCCGGCGATGGTGTCGTAGACCGCCTGTTCCTCGACGCCGTGAAACTCGAGCGCCTCCTGATCGATCGAGATGCGCAGGCGTTCGGCCGGCTTGGGAAAACTGTCGTCGACGTCGACGACGAAGTCGACCGCCGCGAAGGCCTTTCGCACTTTCGCCGCGATCGTGCGACGGCTCGCCGCGTCGGGGCCATAGATCTCGGCGAGCACCGTGGCGAGCACCGGCGGACCGGGCGGGACCTCGACCACTTTGAGGGCCGTGCCGGCGGGCAGCGGCAGGTCGGCGAGGCGGCGCCGAATGTCGAGGGCGATGGCGTGGCTCGCGCGCCTGCGCATCCCTTTGTCGACCAGATTAACGGCGAGATCGCCCTGCTGCGGTTCGTCGCGCAGGTAGTAATGGCGCACCAGGCCGTTGAAGTTGAACGGCGCCGCCGCGCCGACGTAGGCTTGGATCGAGGTCAGCTCCGGGAGGTTCTTGAGCCGCTCGGCGGCGGCCATCAGCGCGCGGTCGGTCTCCTCCAGCGCCGTTCCTTGCGGCAGGTCGAGCACGACCTGGATTTCCGACTTGTTGTCGAACGGCAGTAGCTTGACTCGCACGTTCTCGGTGGCGAACAGCGCGCAGGCAGCGACGGTCGCGAGGCCGACAGCCAGCAGGAAGACTTGCGAGCGGCGTCGGCCGCGCAAGAGGGGAGTGGCGACCCTCGAATAGAGCCGGCCGAGCGCGCCGATGTCGTGCGCATGGCCCTCGCTGTGTTCGATCTTGCCGGCGTGACGGCCGGCGATGTGCAGTAGCAGCCACGGCGTGACTGTGACCGCGACGCCGAACGAGAACAGCATCGCGATCGAGGCGTTGGCCGGGATCGGGCTCATGTAGGGGCCCATCATGCCGCTGACGAACATCATCGGCAGCAGCGCGGCGACGATCGTCAAGGTCGCGATGACGGTCGGATTGCCGACTTCGGCGACGGCCTCGACCGCAGTCTCGACCAAGCCGCGCTCGCCGCGCATCGACCAATGCCGGGCGATGTTCTCGACCACCACGATCGCGTCGTCGACGAGAATGCCGATCGAAAAGATCAGTGCGAACAGGCTGACGCGGTTGATCGTGTAGCCCATCAGCCACGAGGCGAACATCGTCATTAGGATGGTGGTGGGGATGACGATGAACACCACCACGCCTTCGCGCCAGCCGATGGCGAAGGCGATCAGGGCGACAATCGACAGCGTGGCGAGGCCGAGATGGAACAGCAATTCGTTGGCCTTCTCGGTCGCGGTCGCGCCGTAGTTGCGCGTGACCGTGACTTCGAGACCTGGCGGAATGATGCGGCCCTTGACGATCTCGAGGCGATGCAGCGCGTCGTCGGCCACCGCGACAGCATTGGCGCCTTTTCGCTTGGCGATCGCGAGCGTGACGGCTGGTCTGCGCTGAAGATCGCCGTTGTCGAGCTTGGTCATCGTCCAAGCGCGATGATCCGGCTCGGCGGCGCCGACCACGACATTGGCGACGTCCTTGACGTAGACGGGTCGGCCGTCGCGCGTGGTCAGCAGCAGCAAGCCGATGTCGGGCACGCCCTGCAAGGTCTGGCCGACGACGACGGGCAGCGAGCGGCCGTCCTCGCGCAGCGCGCCGACGACGAACGAGCGGTTGGCGTTGGCGAGCTTGTCGACCAGCTGGTTGAGCGTGACGCCGTAGAGCGCGAGCCGCTCGGGGTCGGGCTCGACGCGGATCTGGTTGCGGCTGCCGCCGACGATGTAGGTTCCGCCGACGTTGTCGACTTTGGCGAGTTCGTGCTGCAGCTCGTCGGCGACCTGATAGAGGCCGTTATCGGTCCATTGGCCGGCGTGGGCGGGGTCCGCCGACAGCGTCAGGTCGACGATGGCGACGTCGTTGACGCCGCGACCGACAATCACCGGCTCGGGGATTCCCTTGGGCAGCGCGACGATGTTGGCGCGGATCTTCTCGTGGATGCGCAGGAGCGCGACGTCTTCGTCGGTCCCGACCAGGAAGCGCGCGGTGACGACGACCTTATCGTCCTGGGTCTGCGAATAGACGTGCTCGACGCCGTCGATGCCCTTGACGATGTCCTCGAGCGGTCGGGTGACGAGCTCGACCGCATCTGCGGCCTTGTAGCCGTTGGTCGTCACCATGATGTCGACCATCGGCACGCTGATCTGCGGCTCTTCCTCGCGCGGCAGCGAAACGAGGGCGAGGGCGCCGGCGGCGAGCGCCGCCAGCAGCAGCAGCGGCGTCAGCGGCGAATTGATGAAGACGCGGGTCAGCGCGCCAGAGATGCCGAGCTTCATGGCGCGACCAGCGCGTCGCCGTCGGCGAGGCCGGCGAGAATCTCGATCGCGTCGCCGTGGCGCTCGCCGGGCTGGACGACGACCTCGGACCCGTCCGCGGTCTTGACGTAGTTGACCCCGGCGCGGCGGAAGACGAAGGCGGCGGGCACGACAATGACGCGCCGCGCCCCGGCCGAGACCCAGGCCAGCGTGCGTTCGCCGACGAAATAGTCACCGAGGCCGGGCACTTCGACGTCGGCGATGACGCGGCCGCCCTGAATCTCGGGGTACACGGTCGTCACGCGGCCTTCGCGCCGGGTTTCGTCCGTCAACTCGGTGAGGCCGCGTGAGCCGATCTGCACCTTGTCGCCGGCGCGCATGAACTGCGCATGGCGTTCAGGCAGTTGCAGGCGCAGGATGTAGCGATCCTCGGCGAGGGTGGCGACGGTTTCGCCGGGCATGACGACGCGCCCTTCTGAAACCGGTACCGAGAGAATGCGGCCGGCGCCGGGCGCGAGCACAGCGCCCTCGCTCATCTGCTGGGCGATGACGCTGCGGTCGCCGCGCATCGCGTCGAGATTGCGTTCAGCGACATCGTAGGCGGTGCGGGCGGCGTCGACCTGGACCTGCGCGCTGACGCCCTTGCGCAGCAATTCGTCAACGCGGTCGAGATCCGTCTTGGCCTTGTCGACCTGCGCCTGCTGCGATTCAATGCGGGCGTCGAGCGCCTGCATCTGCAGCACGAGCTTGG
Source organism: Roseiarcus sp. (assembly GCF_049514155.1). Lineage (GTDB taxonomy): Bacteria > Pseudomonadota > Alphaproteobacteria > Rhizobiales > Beijerinckiaceae > Roseiarcus. The sequence goes on from NZ_JBEKVH010000012.1 coordinate 9,427, forward strand.
GGTCGGCGACGGTCGCGAGTTCCGCGCCGGCCTCGGCGCGTTCGCCCTCTTTTGCCTTGAGCGAGACGATCGTGCCGCCGAGCCGCGCACGGGCGACGAGCTGATGGACGGGCTCGACGGTGGCGACGACCGCCTTCTGATCCTGGACCTCGACCGCATGGACGACGATTCGATCCGCCGCAAAAGCGGCCTGAGGCAAGGCGATGGCGGCGATCAGCAACAGGCGGCGCATGGGCTCCCCTCCAGCGAGGCTTGACACATATATTCGGATATTCTAATTTAGCAAGCATGAATTTAGAGGAGCTGGAAAGTCAGGCGGGCGCGGCGGAGGGCCTGCTCAAGGCGGTCGCCAATCGCCGCCGGCTGACGATCCTGTGTGAACTGTCGCGCGGCGAACGTTCTGTGTCGGATCTGGGCGAGGCGATCGGACTGAGCCAATCGGCGCTGTCGCAGCATCTCGCGCGGCTGCGCGCCGACCGCATCGTCGCGACTCGGCGCGAGTCGCAGACGATCTACTATTCGCTGGAGAGCGAGCGCGTCAGGAAGCTGATCGACCTGCTCTACCAGCTCTATTGCGCGCCCGAATGCGGCGTCGAAACGAAAGCCAAAGAACAAGGAGAGGCGAAGCGATGACGATCGACAAGGCGGTGATGGCGTTCGCGGGGACGGTGGTTCTGTTTAGCTTGGGGCTTTCGCTGTGGCTCAGCCTCTATTGGCTGCTGCTGACAGCTTTCGTCGGGCTCAATCTGCTGCAGGCCTCGTTCACCGGCTTCTGCCCGCTGGCGATTGCGCTGCGGTGCGTCGGCGTGCGGCCCGGTCAGGCGTTTCGCTGACGCGCGGGCCGCGCAAAGGAGGTCAGTGATGAACTACTATCTCTCGCGTTCGGTCGCGCTGGATTTCGAGGCGGCGGTCGCCAAGACGATCGCGGCGCTCAAGGCCGAGGGCTTCGGCGTGTTGACCGACATCGACATCGCCGCGACGCTGAAGCAGAAGCTCGGCGTCGACTTCCGCAAGTATCGCATTCTCGGCGCCTGCAATCCTCCGCTGGCGCACAAGGCGCTTTCCGCCGACGACAAGATCGGCGTGATGTTGCCGTGCAACGTCATCGTGCAGGAGAGGGCGGAAGGGGGCGCGGAACTGGCAGCGATCGATCCGCGCGCGGCGATGCAGCGGGTCGGCAACCCGGCGCTCTCGGCGGTCGCCGAAGAAGTCGCTGAGCGACTGTCGCGCGCGCTGCAAGCGGTCTGATCGACCTGCGCAGGCCGACGAAATCCTTGGGTCGGCTTTTGGCGGCGCTCGTTTGCGTGTAATGAGGACCCAGGCGCGAAAAGCGCGCCCGCCGCGGCTGCGCCGCGGTCTCGCACGGGAGCGATCATGGACAAGCGCGTCGCAGCTAAGGCGCAGGTCGCGCCCGGCGGAGCGCGCTTGGCGATTGATCCGACCGAACTCGGCGCTCACGCCGAAGCCGCAGCGGCGTTGTTGCGCGCGATGAGCGGCAAGGCGCGGCTGCTGGTGCTGTGCAATCTCGTGCACGGCGAGCGTTCGGTCGGCGAGCTGCAACGCATCGTCGGCCTCAGCCAGTCGGCGCTGTCGCAGCATCTGGCGGTGCTCAGGCGCTCGAAGTTGGTCGAGACGCGCCGCGAAACGCAGACGATCTATTATCGCTTGGCCGGCGGCGCGGCTGCGGCGGTGCTCGAGACGCTGCACGGCATCTATTGCGCGCCCCCGGCGGGCGGCAAATCGCGCGGCCGCTGAGTCGCGCCCTCCGGCGCGTACCAGTTCAGCTTCTCGCGCAGCGACACGACTGTGCCGACGATGACGATCGTTGGGCCACGCAGGTTCGCCGCGCGCGCCTTGGCGGCGAGGTCGGCGAGCGTCCCGACGACGACGCGCTGGTTCACGCGCGCGCCGTTGTCGATGATCGCCGCGGGCAGGGCGGGGTCGCCGCCGCGGGCGACGAAGGCCTGCATCAGCTCTTCAACACGGTCGAGACCCATGTAGATCGCGACGGTCTGGTTGGGCTTGATCAGCGTTTCCCAGTCGAGATCGAGCGGGCCGTCGCGGCCATGACCGGTGACGAAGACGCAAGCCTGGGCGTGGTCGCGATGGGTCAGCGGGATGCCGGCATAGGCGGCGCAGGCGGTCGCGGCGGTGACGCCGGGACAGACCTGGAACGGGATGCCGTGTTCGGCGAGCTTTTCGATCTCTTCGCCGCCGCGGCCGAAGATGAATGGGTCGCCGCCTTTGAGCCGCAGCACCCGCTTGCCCTCGCGCGCGAGCCTGACCAGCAGATCGCTGATCTCTTCCTGTGGCAGCGCGTGGTCGGCGCGGCGCTTGCCGACATAGATGCGCTCGGCCTCGCGCCGCGCGAGATCGACGATGCTCGGATCGACCAGCCGGTCGTAGAGCACGACGTCGGCCTTCTGCATCAGTCTGAGCGCGCGGAAGGTCAACAGGTCGGCATCGCCCGGACCGGCGCCGACGAGATAGACCTCGCCGAGCCACGGGCCTTCGCCGCTTTCCGTAGCGCGATCGAGAGCCTCGACGAGTGCGGCCTCGGCGGCCGGTTCGTTGCGGGCGAGCGCCAGCTCGGCGATCGGCCCGTCGAGGACGCGCTCCCAGAAGCGCCGCCGCGCGACCGGCGAGCGCAGCTTGCTGTTGACCTGCGCGCGCATGCGGCCGGCGAAGGCGGCGAGCCGGCCGTAGGCGGCGGGGATCAGCGTTTCCAGCCGAGCGCGCAGCATTCGCCCAAGAAGCGGCGAAGCGCCGCCGGTTGAGACCGCGACGACGAGCGGCGCGCGGTCGAGGATCGAGGGTGAAATGAAATCGCTGAGATCGGAGCGGTCGGCGACGTTGATCGGCGGGCCGGCGCCGGCGAGCGCGGCGTGGAGCCGTTCGTCGGCGGCGGGATCGCCGGTCGCGATATAGCAGACGAGGCAGCCGGCGAGATCGGCGTGCGCCGGCTCGCGCGCGACATGGGTGAAGGCGAAGCGCTCGCTGAGCGGCGCGAACTCCTCCTCGTCGAGCCGCGGCGCGTAGATCGAGACGAGCGCGCCGGCGCGCGCCAGCGTTTCGACGCGGCGCGCCGCGACAAGACCGCCGCCGACGACCGCCGCTTTCTGACCGCAGGCGCGCAGGAACATCGGCAGGTAGGGCGTCGTCGCCGCGGCCGCGGGATCGGGACCGTCTTCGCTCATCAGCGCCTCATGGAGTCGCGCATCGGCTCAGGCCGCATCGGCGAGGCGGGCGCGATTGCGCGCGCGCCACAGCGCCTTGGCCCGCGCCCCGGCAGCGGCGGGATCGCGCTCGACGCCGAGCGTCGCCAGCGCGATCGCGACGGTGCCGATGATCGCCGCGGTCGCGTATTCGTCCTGTGTCTCGCCACGCCACAGCGCCGCGAGGCGGTCGAGATCGAGGTTTTCATCGGGAATTGCGTGTGGGTCATCGAGCAGCGGCGGCCAGCGCGTTTCGCCGGCTGCGCCGTCGGCGACGGTGAGTGTTTCGCACGGCTTGTTGGGCCGCCGCTCCGCTTCGCCGCCTTCGCCGCGGAACACCGTCATGCGCGCTTCGTCGAGCCTGAGCGCGGCGTCGCGGTGGATCGCCATGTAGCCGGGATGGAACACCGACTGGATCGAAGCCGGCGCGCCAAATGGATTGACGAGCCGCGCCAGCGTGTGGACCGGCGAGCGCAGGCCGAGGATCGTGCGCAAGGCGAATAGCTCGGCGAGCCGCGGGCAGAAGGCGTCGAGCGGCAGATAGACGAAATTGCGCGCTTCGAGATGGGCGGCGGCTTCGTCGAGGTCGGCGGCGATCGGCAGGCCGAGGCGGGCGATCGCCTCGCGTGTGTAAAGGCGCCCGGCGGTGTGGCCTTCGAGCCCGTGCATCGCGACGCGCCAGCCGGCGTCGGCGAGCGTCAGCGCCGCGAGCAGGAACCACGGCAGGCGCCGGCGCTTGCCGGCGTAGCTCGGCCAGTCGAGGTCGGCGCGGATCGCCGGCTTGGACAGGGTCGCGCGGACAGCGCGCACGAAACCAGCGATCTCGTCGCCGGTCTCCTCCTTGACCCTGAGCAGCATCAGGAAGGCGCCGATCTGCTCGGGTCGCGCGCCGCCGGCGAGGATCATCGCCATCGCTTCTTCGGCCTCGGCGAGCGTCAGGGCGCGCGTCAGCGACTTGCCGCGACCGAGAACGGCGATGAATCGCGCGAAAGGATGCGGTTCGGTTGCCAAGGGAATCGATTGCGTTTCCGGGCGTCGTGCGCCGGCGGCGACGCTAGCGGAATGCGCCGGGGCGGGGAAGGGCGCCGGCGCCGCGACCGCCGCCGGGCCGCCGCCCACGCCGAAAGACGCACAGGGCGACCCTAGACAAATTAGAATAACATGATATTCTAATATATGCAGCAGGCCGACCATGGCCGCGCGAGACGGGGAAACGCAGGAGAGGGAAAGGTGGCTGAAATCGTCATCATGGGCGCCGGACTTGGCGGCGCCGTCATGGCCTACGAAATGAAGGACCAGATGCGGCCGCAGGACAAGCTGACGGTCGTCACCAAGGACCCGATCTATCATTTCGTCCCGTCGAACCCGTGGGTCGCGGTCGGTTGGCGTTCTCGCCAGGCGGTCGAGGTCGACCTCGCCCCGACGCTGGCCAAGCGCGGGATCACCTTCAAGCCGGTGCCGGTGGTCAAGGTGTTTCCCAACGAGAACCGCCTGGAGCTCGCCGACGGTTCGGCGATCCGTTACGACTACCTCGTCATCGCTACCGGTCCCGAGCTCGCCTTTGACGAGATCGAGGGCCTCGGTCCCGACGCCAACACCTCGTCGATCTGCCACATCGACCACGCGTTGAAGGCCGGCGTCAGCTTCGAGGAGTTCTGCAAGAATCCCGGCCCGATCGTCACCGGCGCGGTGCAGGGCGCCTCGTGCTTCGGCCCCGCCTACGAGTTCACCTTCATCCTCGAGACCGAACTCAGGCGTCGCCGCATTCGCGACCGCGTGCCGATGACCTTTGTCACCGCCGAGCCGTATATCGGCCATCTCGGTCTCGATGGCGTCGGCGACACCAAGGGCCTGCTCGAGAGCGAAATGCGCGAGCACCACATCAAGTGGATCACCAGCGCGCGGGTGAAAAAGGTCGAGCCGGGCAAGATGACGATCGAGGAAGTCGCCGACGACGGCTCGGTCAAGGCGACGCGCGAGTTGCCGTTCGCCTATTCGATGATGCTGCCCGCCTTCCGCGGCATCGCGCCGCTGCGCGGGATCGACGGCCTCGTCAATCCGCGCGGCTTCGTCGTCGTCGACAAGCACCAGCAGAACCCGAAATATCCGAATGTCTTCGGCGTCGGCGTGTGCGTCGCGATTGCGCCGGTCGGACCGACGCCGGTGCCATGCGGCGTGCCGAAGACGGGCTTCATGATCGAGTCGATGGTCACCGCGACCGCGCTCAACATCGGCCAGATGCTGCGCGGCGAGAAGCCGACCCACCAGGGGACCTGGAATGCCGTCTGCCTCGCCGACTTCGGCGATTCCGGCGTCGCCTTCGTCGCCCAGCCGCAAATCCCGCCGCGCAACGTCAACTGGTCGTCGTCGGGCCGGTGGGTGCACGCGGCCAAGCTGGGTTTCGAGAAGTATTTCCTGCGCAAGATGCGCAAAGGCGCGAGCGAGCCCTTCTACGAGTCGGCAGCGTTGAAGATGCTCGGTATCGACAAGCTGAAGACGGTGACGACCGACTGATTGCGGCCGGGGCGGCGTGCGGTCACGGGCCCGCGCCGTCCTTGGGCGCGCAAAACATCTCGTGGACCGCCGCCAGCATCGTTCGGATTTCTTCGTTCGCCAGGCGATAGTGGACGGTCGCGCCGTCGCGCCGGGCGGCCACCAGATTCTCGAGCCTGAGCCGCGCCAATTGCTGCGACACGGTCGACTGCCGCTGCGACAGGAACGCCTCCAGCTCGCCGACCGATTTCTCGCCGCCGGCGAGCGCGCACAGGATCAACAGCCGCGATTCCTGCGCCAGCGCCTTGAGGAACACGCTCGCCTCGCGCGCCTTGCCGACCATCGCATCGAGGTCGACCGGCGTTTCGAACGCGCGCGGCGGTTGGGGCTTCATCGGCTTCGTCCCGGCGATTCAGAGGTCCGAGCCGAAGCTAGCGGCGACATCGAGGTCGGTAAAGCCGGCCGCGATCACGCGGCGAGCCGCCAGATCCGCGTCGCGTTGCCGCGGAACAGTCGCGTCTGTTCGTCGAGGCTGCTGCCCTTGACGATGGCGTGAGTCGCCGCGACCCAGATCGACAGCGAGGCGGTCTGCGTGCATACCGGCCAGTCGCTGCCCCAGACGACGCGGTCCCAACCGAAGCTGGCGATCGCGTGCTCGACGTAGGGGCGAATGTCATCGAGCGTCCAGCTTTCCGCGTCGGCGTAGGCGACGACGCCGGAAATCTTCACCGCAACGTTCGGTCGACGCGCGATCTCGACGATCCGCTCGCGCCACAGGTGCTCCTCGCGCTCTTTGATCTTCGGCGCGCCGCAATGGTCAAGGACGAACTGCACGTCAGGGCAGAGGTCGACGAGCGCAATCGCTTTGTCGATCTGGTCGGAGCGGACGCAGAGGTCGAACGGACGTCCGGTCCCCGAGAGCCGCGCGACGTTGACGCGGAAGAGCGGCGACAGACTCACGCCGTCGGGGACGACATGCAGCACGCGGCGGAAGCCCTTGACCAGCGGATTGGCGAGCTGGCGCTCGAGAAAGGCAGGAAAGTCCGCGCGCTCGGGTCGGCATGAGCTGATCGCGCCGATCAGCGGGCTCTTTGGCCGGGCCGCGAGGCGCTTCACCTGTTCCGACTCGGCCTCGATCTGATTTTCGGCGACGTCGACTTCCATGTGCAGCGCCGATCCGATGCCGCAGCGAAACGCTTCCGCCTGATAGCGTTCGAGCCGGAAGTCGTGGTTCAGCGCCGGAACGTCGGCGAGCCAGGGATAGGCGAGGACGCTGCGGTCGATGAGGTGGAGGTGGGTGTCGAGGATGCTCGGATAGGTCATCGGATCCGACTCGCGGGCCAGAAGCGGCGGGCGCAGAAATAGGCGCGGCGCGAGGCGGGGTCAAAAGAGCGCCGGCTCTTGCGCGCCGCGCGCCGATGTGTTGATCGGTTGGACGCGAGACCGACTGTAAGGCGCTCGGCGACATTGAGGGAGCGGAGCAGGACCATGGCCGGCAGGCTCGAAGGAAAGGTTGCGTTGCTGACCGCGGCGGCGGCGGGCATCGGCCGCGCTGCCGCCGAGGCGTTCGCCGCCGAAGGGGCGAAGATCGTCGCCACCGATCTCAATCTCGACGGGCTCAAGGGGCTCGCCGGCGCGACGCGCCAACTCGACGTGCGCTCGAGCGAGGCGGTCGGCGCGCTGGCGCGCGAGATCGGTCCGATCGACGTTTTGTTCAACTGCGCCGGCTTCGTCCATCACGGGACGATCCTGGATTGCACCGAAGGGGATTGGGACTTTTCCTTCGACCTCAACGTGAAGTCGATGCACCGAACCATCCGCGCCTTCCTGCCAGGCATGCTGGAGAAAGGCGGCGGCTCGATTGTCAACGTCGCCTCGGCCGCTTCCTCGGTGCGCGGCATTCCCAACCGCTATCTCTACGGCGCCTCGAAGGCGGCGGTGATCGGCTTGACCAAGGCCGTCGCGGCCGATTTCATTCGCCGCGGAATCCGCTGCAACGCGATCTGCCCGGCGACGGTCGAGAGCCCGTCGCTCGACCAGCGCATCGCGACGCTCGCCGCCCAATCAGGGCAGAGCGTCGCGGATGTGCGCAAGGCGTTCATCGATCGCCAGCCGATGGGCCGGATCGGCAAACCCGAGGAGGTGGCGGCGCTCGCCGTCTATCTCGCTTCGGACGAAAGCGCCTTCACCACCGGCCAGGCTCACATCGTCGACGGCGGCTTCGCGCTCTGACGCCTCTCAGCCGGCGCGCTTCGGCAGCGGCGGGGTGAAGCGGCCGTCAGCCGCCGTCCAGCCGCCATCGACCAGCAGGTACGAGCCGGTGACGTAGGAGCTCGCGTCGGAGCAGAGGAACACCACCGCGCCGGCCATCTCGGCCGGGCTCGCCCAGCGCTTCAGCATCGATTTGTCGGCGTAGGCGCGATACCAGGCCTCGTTCTCGATGATCTGCTTGGTCAGCGGCGTCTCGACCACGCCCGGCGCCACGGCGTTGAGCCGCACGCCTGAAGTCCCGAGCTCGGCGGCGAGCGCGCGGATCATTTGCAAGGTGCCGGCCTTGGTCGCAGCGTAGACCCCCTGGCCGGGCTCGACGACCTGGGCGCGTACGCTCGAGAAGGCGACGATCGAGCCCCTGCCGCGCGCCGCCATTGGCGGGGCGAACGCGCGAAGGACGCGGAACACGCCCTTGAGGTTGAGGTCGACGACGCGGTCGAATTCGTCGTCGGTGAGATCGAGCAGCGGTTTGCGCACATTGATCGACGGCGTGACGACCAGCGCATCGAGCGCGCCGAGGCTTTGCGCCACCGCCTCGATGATCGCTTTGTCTCGCATGTCGATCTTCATCGCTGCGCCCTTGCCGCCGCCCTTGTTGATTTCGTGGACTGTCTCCTCGGCGAGCGCGACGTTGACGTCGGCGACGACGACCTCCGCGCCGTGAGCGGCAAGGCCGAGCGCGCTCGCCTGGCCGATCCCGCTCGCCCCGCCGATCACCAGCGCGCGGCGCCCGGAAAGATCGAACATCTTTGAGTAGTCGAACATCGCGTTTCCTCTCAGTTTTGATTGGGCGGCTCGGGCCACGGGCGCGCTTCGCCGGCGCGCATTTCCTCGAACGCCATCGCCGCGCTCAGCACGCCGAGGTCGTCGAAGCGGCGGCCGACGATTTGCAGTCCGATCGGCAGGCCGTCACGGTCATAGCCGCAATTGACCGTCGCCGCCGGCTGCTCCGACATGTTGTAGGCGACGGTGAAGCCGATGTGGGCCATGGCGTTGTAGGGGTCGTTGCTCGGCATCGCCCATTCGGCGGGGTAGGTTACGTCGGGCGAAGTCGGCGAAATCACGAAGTCGTAGGGGAGGGTCGCGGCGACCGTCGCCTTGGCCATTTCCCGCATCTGATTGAAGCCGCGAAACACGGTCTCGCCGTCGAGGCCAGTCGCCGCCTCCGCCCAGGCGCGGATGAACGGAAGCACTTTGGCGCGCTTCTCGATCGGCAGCGCGGTAAGGTCGATCAGCGAGCGCACGCGCCAGAAGCGGTCGAGGCCGTCGAGCATGTCCTGGGTCAGGAACGGCGCGAGTGGCTCGATGACGGCGCCCGCCGCAGCGATGTCGCGCGCCGCGCGCTCGATTTCGCGCCTGACCGTCGGCGTCGGCTTGTCGCCGCAGCCCGCCTCGACAAGCAACCCGACCTTGCGGCCGCGCCAATCGAGCGGCTTGACCCGCCAGTCGAGCGTCTGCGGCGGCAGGCTCGAATAGTCGCGCGCGTCGGGCTTGGTCAGCGTCGCCATCATCAGCGCCGCGTCTTCGACCGTGCGCGTCAGTGGCCCGGCGGCGCGGCCGTAATAGGACGGATCGATCGGGACGCGGCCGCCGCTCGGCTTGAGGCCGATGAGGCCGCACCAGCCGGCCGGCAGGCGAATCGAGCCGCCGATGTCGGTGCCGACGTGCAGCGGCCCATAACTCGCCGCGGCGGCGGCGGCGCCGCCGGCCGACGAGCCGCCGGGGTTGCGCGCGACGTTCCATGGATTGCGCGCGAGCTTGTGGAAGCTCGACAGGCCGGACGACAGCATGCCGTAGTCAGGCATCGTCGTCTTGGCGAACAGGATCGCGCCAGCTTCGCGCAAGCGCGCCGCCGGCGGCGCGTCGGCGGCGGCGGGCGCCATGTCGCTCGCCGCCGTGCCGACGGGAATCGGCTCGCCCTTGGTGGCGATGTTGTCCTTGATCGTCGCCGGCACGCCGTCGAGCGGACCGATCGGCTGGCCGCGTCGCCAGCGCTCTTCCGACGCGTTCGCTTCTGCGAGCGCGCGCTCAGGCGAGAGGAGATAGGTCGCCGAGATATGCGGCTCGAAGCGCGCGACCCTATCGAGCACGCTGCGCATCGCCTCGAGCGGCGACAACGCGCCGCTCTTGTAAGCCTCGAGCAGCGCGGTCGCGCTCATCCGGAACGGTTGCATCTATGAACCTGTTTCACCTCTCAAGGCCGCGCCGCCCCCGCCCGGATCGGGTGCGGCCGCGATCTCTACTGCTTCCACGACATCGCGCCGACGTCGTTGGCGAAGATCGGCGCGTTTTTCCACAGGCCCTGCAAATGCGCGTCGGCGATCGTCACGTCGGGGAGTTGGAAGAGGAATCCGTTGACGCAGTCCTTGACGATCTGTCGCTGTGCGTCGCCAATCGCTGTCTTGAAAGCGTCGAGATCCGGCGCCGCCTGGATGCGGGCGAAGATGTCGCGGAACGCCTGGCTATCATACTGGAAGTAGTAGTCGGGATTGGCGTAGATGCCGATGTCGAGCGGCTCGACGTGGCTGATGATCGTCAGATCGAAGTTGTGGCCCTTGTAAACGTTTGACAGCCACTGCGCCCATTCAACTTCCTCGATCTTGGCCTGGACGCCGACTTCGGCGAGCTCGGCCGCGATGATCTCGCCGCTCTTGCGGGCATAGTCTGGCGGCGGCAGCGTCAGCGTCACCTGCAGCGGCGTCGTCACGCCCGCTTCCTTGAGCAGCGCCTTGGCCTTCTCGGGGTCGTGCGGATAGGCGCCGGTCAAGTCGACGTAGCCGGGGTCGTTGGGGACGAGGTGGCTGCCGATCGGCGTCGCCAGACCATTCTGAGCGCCGTCGATGATCGCCTTGCGGTCGATCGCATAGGCGAGCGCCTGACGCACGCGCAGGTCGTCGAACGGCTTCTTCTTGTTGTTGATGGCGAGGATCGTCTTGCCGTCGGTGCCGCCAGTGAGTACCTGGAAGCGCGGATCAGCCTGGAACTGGGCGACGTTCTGCAGTCCTTGGAAGCGCGGGAAGGCGTCGATGTCGCCGGCGAGCAGCGCCGCCATTTCGGCCGATGGGTCGCTGATGAATTTGAAGGTGACGTGCTTGATCGCGATCTTGGCCGCGTCGCGGAACCCGTCCCACTTCTCCAGAGTCGCCGAGGCGCCCTTGTTCCAGGAGACGAACTTGTAGGGGCCGGTGCCGACCGGAGCGGTCGCGTCGGTCGCGGCGCTCTTTTCGTCGACGATCACGGCGGTGTTGAGGCCGAGGTGATAGAGCGCCTGGAAGCTCGGGTCCTTGAACGTCAGCGTAATCGTCGCCGGGTCGCTGGCGTCGATCGACTGGATCGAGGCGAAGAACGCTTTCTCCTTGTTGGTCGAGTCCTTGCCGGCGGCGCGCTCGAACGCGAATTTGACGTCCTTGGAGCTGAAAGGCTCGTCGTCCTGGAACTTGACCCCTTGGCGCAGCGTGAAAGTCAGCGTCTTGAGGTCGGGTGAGAATGCCCATTTCTCGGCGAGGAGCGGCGTAACATTGAAATTGTCGTCGAGCTTAACCAGCCCTTCGAAGATGTTGTAGTGGGTGATCTCGCCGATCGCAGCGGCCGCGCCGGTGGTTGGATCGAGCGTCGGCGGTTCGAGCGCCATGCCGATCGTCACGCCGTCCTTGTCGGCGGCGAAGGCCGTCGAAGCGGCGATCACTGCGGCGAAAGCAAAAAGCAATGAGAGGGGCTTGCGCATGCGGCGCTCCTTTGGCGGCTGGCGGGGTCCGCCAAACTCTAGCATCTTGGGCGATGAGGGCGTCAAGCACGGAAAAGGCGGCCGGAGAGGGCGCCTGCCTTGCCCCGCGGCATGGACGCCTTTATGCCCCGGTCCAAACGGCGACCGGCCTCAAACGGTCGCCGCAAGCGGCGCGGGCGCGCCGCCAGCATGGTGAGCCGCCTGTGACCGAACGCGCCATATCTCCGCCGGTCTCGCTGCGCAGCGAGGCCGCGCCGCCCGCGCGTTGGGCGCCTGTCGCGCTAGTCGCCGTGCAGATCTGCGCTTGGACAGCGCTGGGCGCGCTGTTCGAAGGGTCGATCGACGCCGACGTCGCCGAAGGGGTGGTCGACGGCCCGGAATGGCGGCTCTCCTATTTGCGCCACCCGCCGCTGTCGTCGTGGCTCAGCGGCGTCGCCTCGACAACCGGACCGTGGCGCTACCTTGTTCTGTTTGCAATCGCGGTCGCCTTCGGTTGCTGCGCGTTCGCGCTGGTCTCGCTGTTCATCCGTCGCGTCGATGGATCGGCCGCGAGCCTCGTCGCTTTGCTGGCGGGCCTCGGCTCGCCCTACGCGACCTACTGGCCGCTCAAGTTCAACCACAACATCGGCGTGATGCCGTTCTGGGCGCTCGTCCTGTGGACGGCGTGGAACGCCTTCGAGGGCGGATCGCTGGCGAGCTGGGCGCTGTTCGGCGCGGCGGTCGGCTTCAGTCTGTGGGCGAAATACGCGATCCTTCACCTCGTCGCTCCGCTCGGTGTGGCTTTCCTTCTGACGCCCGAATGGCGCAAGCGGCTTGCCGGGCCGGGTCCGTGGCTGGCGGCGGCGATCGCCGTCGCGATCGTCGCGCCGCAGGCGATCGACGTCGCGCGCCACGGCGCCACGACCCTCAAGTGGGCGACCCACACGACGCATTCGGGCGCGGGCGAGCGCATCGGCTGGATGGCGGCGTTCGTTATCGACGCGGCGCTCGCCAATGCGCCGATGGCCCTGATCGCCTGGTTGGCATGCGGAGGCGAGCGGCTCAAGGCGGCGATCCGGGCGATGATCGCGCCGGCGACGCGCACCCGGCTCGACCTCTTTCTGCATTTCGCCGTCGTTGGCCCGGTCGTGCTCATCATTCTCGCCGCGCCGTTCGGCGTGCGCGTCTTCTATCATTGGCTGACGCCGGTCACGGTCGGCTTCGCCGCCTGGTGGGGCCATGCGGCGGCGCGGGCGGGCCTCCAGGTCCTGCCACGCCGCGTCTGGTTCGTCTTCGCAGCCTGGGCCGTCGTCGTCGTCGTCGGCTATGTCGGCGAGCGTGAAGCCTGGCGCCTGCAGGCGCCGCTTAGCACCGGCGCCTATCCTGAAATGGACGGTCCGGCGCTCGCGGCGCTCGCCGAGCGCTATTGGGCGGGCCACGGCGGCGGCCCTATCCCCTACCTCGTCAGCTACGACGGCAAGATCGGCTTCCAGGCGGCGGGGTCGATCGTTTTCGATCTTCCTTACCGGGTGCGGGCGCTAGACGGGGGCGACACGCACAACGCGCCTTGGCTCGACGTCGCCGATCTCAAGCGGCGCGGCGCGCTAGTGGTCGCCGCCGGGCCAGACTTGAAGGCGACGATCGACGGCGCGCCGATCGAGGTTCTCGACCTGACGGCTTTCGTCCGGCCGACCCTGCCTGGGGTCAAGGCGCCGCCGCAGATCTATTTTGGCGTGATTTCGCCACAGCCTTAGCGCTCAGGTCGTCGCGGCGCCGCTCAGCGCCGCGGCGAGCTTCTCGATCCGCTGGCTGAGGTCGCCAAACGCCTGGGCGACGGCGACGGCCTGGATTTCGGCGTCATGCCGGCCGGCCCGCTCGCGATCGGCGCCGCGCCCCGCTTCCGCCTCGAGAGTGGCGATCTGGGCGCGCGCCTCGGTGAGCTCATCGGCGATCGTGAGGGCCGCCATGACAATCAGCCGCTGGTCGCCGATCTCACCGAAAGACTTGTGAATCGTATCGAATTTGCTGTCGACCAAGCGCGCCAGCGACTCCAAATGCTCTTCTTCGCCCTCATTGCACGCCAGGCGGTAGGTGCGTCCGCCGATCGTGACCGCCACTTGCGCCATCGCCGCCCGCCTTTCGAAAACGCGCTAGTCGCCGTCGGCGGCGAGCATGCGCTCGATCACCGCTTCGAGCGCAGCGGTGGCGTGCGCCAGGGTCTTGGCCGCTTCGGAATTGGCCGCCTCCAGGGCGCGATTGCGGCTGAGCGCGCTGTCGAGCTCGACCGCGAGCTGGTCGCGATCGTCCTGCATCAGCGCCAGCTCCTCATCGGAGTCGCCGCGCTTGGCGTCGCGCCGCACGCGACGCTCGACCGCCGCCTCAAGCAGATCGACCGCCGCCCGCATCCGCTTCAACGACGGCTCGAAAGGACCGAGGGCCATTGGACTCCATCCCTTAGAGCCCAACGTTTACGCGACGCATGAAGCGCGCGTCAACGCGTCAATGCTGCAATTGACAGGAGAATGCAGCCACGCCTATCAACGCGGCGCAATGAAGCGCGGCCGACGCGCCGCGCCTTTTCCTCGGAGAAAGCATGACGGCTCAGGTCTCTCACGACGCGATGGCGAACGCGATCCGCTTCCTGTCGGTCGACGCGGTCGAGAAGGCCAAAAGCGGTCATCCCGGCCTGCCCATGGGCGCGGCGGACTTCGCCACGGTGCTGTTCCGCGACGTCCTCAAGTTCGACGCCGCCGACCCGAAATGGCCCGACCGCGACCGCTTCGTACTGTCGGCCGGCCACGGCTCGATGCTGCTCTATTCCTTGCTCTATTTGACCGGCGTTGGCGGCCGCGACGGCCTGACGATCGCCGACCTGCAGGCGTTCCGCCAGGTCGGCTCCAAGACCCCCGGCCACCCGGAATACGGCCATACGCTCGGGGTCGAGACGACGACCGGTCCGCTGGGCCAGGGGCTCGCGACGGCGGTCGGCATGGCGCTCGCCGAGCGGATGCTGGCGGCCGAATTCGGCGAAGTGGTCGACCACCACACCTACGTGCTCGCCTCGGACGGCGACCTGATGGAGGGCGTCAGCCAGGAAGCGATCGCCATCGCCGGCCATCTCAGGCTCGCCAAGCTGATCGTGCTTTACGACGACAACGGCATATCGATCGACGGCAAGACCTCGCTCTCCGACTCGGTTGACCAGCTCGTGCGCTTCCGCGCCGCCGGCTGGCGGTCGCTGCGCATCGACGGCCACGACCCGCAGGCGATTCTCAAGGCGATCAAGGCCGCTAAGCGAGCTGACAAGCCGACGCTGATCGCCTGCCGCACGACGATCGGCTTCGGTCTCCCCACCAAGGCCGGCACCAACAAAGCCCACGGCGAGGCGCCCGGCGCGGCCGAGATCGCCGGCGCGCGCGCCGCGCTGAAGTGGCCCTATGACCCGTTCGTCGTGCCCGACGACGTGCTCGCCGCCTGGCGCGACGTCGGCGCGCGCGGCAAGGGCAAGCGCGCCCGCTGGCGTCGGGCGCTGGCCGCGCTCCCGCCGGAGCGGCGCGCCGAGTTCGAGCGACGTATACGCGGCGATCTGCCGCCCGCTTTCGATGCAGCGGTCGACGCCTACAAGCGCCAACTCGCCGCCGACGCGCCGGAGATGGCGACGCGCAAGTCGGGCGAGGCTGCGCTCAAAGTCCTTGCACCCGCCATTCCGGAGCTCATCACCGGCTCGGCCGATCTCACCGGCTCCAACAACACCAAAGTGCCGGCGACGCCCGAGATTTCTGCTGGCGACATGTCCGGCCGCTACGTCCATTGGGGCATCCGCGAGCATGGCATGGCGGCGGCTTGCAACGGCATGGCGCTACACGGCGGCTTCATCCCGTCGGGCGCGACCTTCTTGGTCTTCACCGACTACGCCCGGCCGTCGCTGCGCCTGGCGGCGCTGATGGGGGCGCATGTCGTCCATGTCTTCACCCACGATTCGATCGGCCTGGGCGAAGACGGGCCAACGCATCAGCCTGTCGAGCATCTTGCCGCGCTGCGCGCGATCCCGAACCTGCTGCTGTGGCGGCCGGCCGACGCGGTCGAGACCGTCGAATGCTGGCAGGCGGCGCTGGCGGCGTCGCGCTCGCCCTCGATCCTTGCGTTGACGCGACAGAACCTGCCGGCCCTGCGCAAGGTTCATGTCGCGGAGAACCTCTGCGCGCTCGGCGCATACGAAATCGCTGCGGCGCCGGAGAAGGCGGCGGTGTCGATCTTCGCCTCGGGTTCGGAGGTGTCGATCGCGATCGCCGCCCAGAAGCTGCTGGCCGAAAAGAACGTCGCCGCGCGCGTCGTCTCGGTGCCGTGCTTTGACCGGTTCTTCGAGCAGAGCGAGAGTTACCGCAAGCAGGTGATCGGCGACGCGCGGGTCAAAGTCGGCGTCGAGGCGGCGGTGCGGCAGGGGTGGGACGCGCTGATCGGCGACGGTCCATTCGTCGGCATGACGACATTCGGCGCCAGCGGGCCGTACAAACAACTTTACGAGCTCTTTGGCATAACTGCCGCGAAAGTGGCTGAAGCGGCGCTCGCTCGGCTCGGCGCCTGACGAGAAATGCGGCAAAAAGACACGCGTTTCTGGATTTGGATCAATCCGCGGGCGCCGACTCGCTGCTAATCGACGCCCTCGCCGCTCTTTGAGAGCGGCGAGGTCGGGCGTGCGAGGACGCTGAGAAAGCGCTGTGCGCACTAGACTTTAGACTGAGGATCGTCGAAAAGGCGCGCTGTTTGCGCTTCGCCCCGGCGTGTGTCGAGGGCCCTGAGACCAACTGGAGGTAACAAGATGGCGGTAAAGGTTGCGATCAACGGGTTCGGACGCATCGGGCGACTGGTGCTGCGCGCCATCGCCGAGTCCGGCCGCAAAGACATTGACGTGGTGTCGATCAACGATCTCGGCCCGGTCGAGACCAACGCCCATCTGCTGCGCTACGACAGCGTGCACGGCCGCTTCCCCCACGAAGTGGGCGTCGACGGCGACTCGCTCGTCGTCAACGGCCACAAGATCAAAGTGACGGCGATCAAGGATCCGACCCAGCTGCCGCACAAGGCGCTCGGCGTCGACATCGCGATGGAGTGCACCGGCATCTTCACCACGCGCGACAAGGCCGCGATGCACCTGACCGCCGGCGCCAAGCGCGTGATCATCTCCGCGCCGTCGGAAGGCGCCGACCTCACGGTCGTCTATGGCGTCAATCACAGCAAGCTGACGAAGGATCATCTCGTCATCTCCAACGCCTCGTGCACGACCAACTGTCTGGCGCCGGTGGTGAAGGTGCTCAACGACGCGATCGGCGTCGACCACGGCTTCATGACGACGATCCACTCCTACACCGGCGATCAGCCGACGCTTGACACGCTGCACAAGGACCTTTACCGGGCTCGCGCCGCGGCGTTGTCGATGATCCCGACCACGACCGGCGCCGCCAAGGCGGTCGGTCTGGTTCTGCCCGAGCTCAAGGGCAAGCTCGACGGTTCGGCGATCCGCGTGCCGACGCCGAACGTCTCGGTCGTCGACCTCAAGTTCGTCGCCAAGCGCGCCACGTCCAAGGAAGAGATCAACGCCGCGATCAAGGCGGCGGCGGACGGCCCGCTCAAGGGCATCCTCGGCTACACCGAACGTCCCAATGTCTCCATCGACTTCAACCATGACAGCCGCTCGTCGGTCTTCCATATGGACCAAACCAAGGTGATCGAGGGCACGTTCGTGCGCATTCTGTCGTGGTACGACAACGAGTGGGGCTTCTCGAACCGCATGGGCGACACCGCCGTCGCGCTCGCCAAGCTGATCTAACCAATAGTGCGGAGCCGGCGGCTTCGCCGGCTCCGTCGACGTCAACAGTGGCTTTTGTCGCGCCGCTTAGCCATGGAGCTTGGCGATGTCCGCCTTCCGCACTCTCGATTCCGCCGACGTCAAAGGAAAGCGCGTCCTGTTACGCGTCGACCTCAACGTTCCTATTGAAAACGGGCGGGTGACCGATCTCACCCGCATCGAGCGCGTCGCGCCGACGATTCTCGAGATCGCCGACAAGGGCGGCAAAGTCATTCTTATGGCCCATCTGGGCCGTCCCAAGGGCAAGCCTGATCCGGCGTTCACCCTCAAGCCCGTCGCCGCGGCGGTGGCGGGTGTGGTCAAACGGCCGGTCGCCTTCGCCTCCGATTGCATCGGCGAACCGGCCGCCAAGGCGATTGCGGCGATGAAGAACGGCGACATTCTCTGCCTCGAGAACACCCGCTTCTACAAGGCGGAAGAAAAGAACGAGCCGGAGTTCGTCGCTGAGCTCGCCAAGCTGGGCGACATCTACGTCAACGACGCCTTCTCCGCCGCCCATCGCGCCCATGCCTCCACCGAGGGCCTCGCCCACCACATGCCGGCCTACGCCGGCCGGGCGATGCAGAAGGAGCTCGACGCGCTGACGCTGGCGCTGAGCTCGCCGATCCGCCCGCTGGCGGCAGTCGTCGGTGGCGCGAAGGTCTCCGGCAAGCTCGAGCTGCTCGGCAATCTGGTCAAGAAGGTCGACATCCTGATCATCGGCGGCGGCATGGCCAACACGTTCCTGTTTGCCCAGGGCAAGGCGGTCGGCGCGTCGCTGTGCGAGAAGGATCTCGCCGGCACGGCGCGGGAAATCCTCGCCGCCGCCAAGGCGGCGAACTGCAAGATTCTGCTGCCGGTCGACGCCAATGTCGCCAAGGAGCTCAAGGCGCAAGCGCCGGCGCGCTTCGTCGACGTCGATCACGTCGGCGACGACGAAATGATCCTCGACATCGGGCCGAAGTCGATCCTCGCCGTCGAGGACGCCCTCAAGAGCGCGAAGACCCTGGTGTGGAACGGTCCATTTGGCGCCTTCGAGACGCCGCCGTTCGACGCGGCGACGATGCAGATCGCCAAGACCGCCGCTTTCTTGACCATCGACAACAAGCTTAAGTCCGTTGCGGGTGGCGGCGACACGGTGGCGGCGCTCAACGCGGCGGGCGTCGCCGATCAATTCACCTACGTCTCGACCGCCGGCGGCGCCTTCCTCGAGTGGATGGAAGGCAAAGCGCTGCCTGGCGTCGAAGCTTTGCGCGCGAAATAAGGTCTGGAAGGAAGCACAAATGTCCCGTATCACACTTCGTCAATTGCTGGATCACGCCGCCGAACACGGCTACGGCGTGCCGGCATTCAACATCAACAACATGGAGCAGGCGCTGGCGATCGGCGAGGCGGCGAACGCCCTCGAAGCGCCGGTCATCATCCAAGCCTCGCGCGGCGCGCGCTCTTACGCCAACGACATCATGCTCCGGCATATGATGGACGCGCTGACCGAAATGTATCCGCAGGTTCCGATCTGCGTGCACCTCGACCACGGCAACGGCCCGGCGACGTGCGTCACGGCGATCCAGGCCAACTTCACCTCGGTGATGATGGACGGCTCGCTCAAGTCCGACGGCAAAACGCCGGCCGACTGGGCCTATAATGTCGGCGTCACCAAGACGGTCGCCGACATCGCCCATCTCGGCGGGGTGTCGGTCGAGGGAGAACTCGGCGTGCTCGGCTCGCTGGAGACCGGCACGGGCGACAAAGAGGATGGCCACGGCGCCGAAGGCAAGCTCAGCCACGACCAGCTGCTCACCAACCCAGACGAAGCGGTGAAGTTCGTGCGCGAGACCAAGGTCGACGCGCTCGCCATCGCGATGGGCACCTCGCACGGCGCCTACAAGTTTTCGCGCAAGCCGACCGGCGACATCCTCGCGATGACCGTGATCGAGCAAATCAACAAGAAGCTGCCGAACACCCACCTCGTCATGCACGGCTCGTCGTCGGTGCCGCAGGATTTGCAGGACATCATCAACAAGTTCGGCGGCAAGATGCCGCAGACCTACGGCGTGCCGATCGAAGAGATCCAGCGCGGCATCAAGCACGGCGTGCGTAAGGTCAACATCGACACCGACAACCGCATGGCGATCACCGGCCAGATCCGCCGCGTGTTCCAGGAGCATCCGGAAGAGTTCGACCCGCGCAAGTACCTGAAGCCGGCCGAAGACGCGATGATCAAGATCTGCAAGCTGCGCTTCGAGCAGTTCGGCACGGCTGGACAGGCGCCGAAGATCAAGAAGGTCCTTTCGCTCTCCGAGATGGCCAAGCGTTACGCGAGCGGCGAGCTCGACCCCAAGTTCGCTTGAGGGAGGCGCGGCCTCTCTTCCTCAATTGAGGGGAGAGGCCGCGACGTTTTGCCTTCTAGCCTCGGCTCAGGCGTCGCGTTTCGACGCCTGGCCGGCGTAGACGATCAGGCCGGCGCCGATGAGCGCGCCGAACGCGCCGACCGCAATCGCGTCGAGCGCGTCGAAGAGCGCATCGGCGTCAGGACCGCTGGGCAAGCGGAAATAGATAAGACAGCCGACGACGACGAAGGCGACGCCGCCGAGCAGCGCGAGTGCGCCGGCGAGTCTCAGCGCCAATTTCACGACTTTTGCGTTCCTCTGATGCGTTGCCGACGTCGCCAGAATAGGCCGCCGCGTGAAGGCCGCGGTGCGGCCCGATGTCGCGCAAAGTCGCGAGGTGGCCACGCTATCCGCCGTCATTGCAATGACGGGAAGGAGAGCCGGATCAGGGCGCCGGGATGAATTCGTCGCGATCGTCGGGCGGAAGGTCGAACAGGCCTTTGCCCCAATCGGCCTTGCGCCATTCCTCTTTGGCCGCCTCGATCCGCTCGCGGCTCGAGGCGACGAAGTTCCACCAGATGTAGCGCGGGCCGCCGAGCGTCGCGCCGCCGAGCAGCAGCAGGCGCGCGCCAGCTTCGCCCGCGCCGATCGTGATCGGATCGCCGGGACGGAAGACCAGCATGCGGCCCGCTTCGAACGTCTGGCCGGCGACCGTCGCCGCGCCTTCGACGATGTAGAGCCCGCGGTCCTCGTGATCGTCCGGCAGGGGCAGGCGCGCGCCTGCGTCGAGCACGGCGTCGACATAGAACGTGTCCGAGAACACGCTGGCGGGCGCGCGCTCGCCATAGGCGTTTCCGAGGATCACCCTCAGCCGCGCGCCGTCGGCTTCGAGCGTCGGCAGCGCCGCCTTGGCGTGGTGTTCGAAGCTCGGCGCGGCGTCCTCCTGCGCCTCGGGTAAGGCGACCCAGGTCTGAACGCCAAACAAGCTGTGCGGGCCGCGGCGCGTCTCGGCGCTGGTGCGCTCGGAATGGGTGACGCCGCGTCCGGCGACCATCCAGTTCAGCGCGCCCGGACGAATGATCTGGTTTGAGCCGAGGCTGTCGCGGTGCTGGAATTCGCCGCGATAGAGGTAGGTCACGGTCGCCAGGCCGATGTGGGGATGCGGCCGTACGTCGACGCCCTGCCCGGTGACGAATTCGGCCGGGCCCGCCTGGTCGAAGAAGATGAACGGCCCGACCATCTGCCGCTTCGGCGCGGGCAGGGCCCGCCGCACCTCGAAATTGCCGATGTCGCGGGCGCGCGGCACGATCAGGGTCTCGATCGCGTCGGCGCCGACGGCGTCGGGGCATCTCGGTTCGAGAGAAGGGTTCCAACTCATGCGCGTCTCCGGCCTCCGTCCCATTCCATATGGGCAAGGCGCCGTCGCGCGCAAAGCCGAGAAAGCGCGAGTCGGACGGCGTCGAGGTCGAGGACGCGACGTCCGCTCAGCCCTTTCGCGCCAGCAATGCGGCGGCGATCGTCGCCCATTCCTCGACGAGCGGCGCGCGGCTCGCCGGCTTGCTGGCGCGGCGGTACCAGTAGCCGGCGTTGCCGGCGTCGCCCTCTTTGCGGTGGAGATAGGCATGAACCCAATCGCCGGCGCCGCCCTCGTCGGCCTGCGCCAACTCATGCGCACGGTCCCAGTCGCCCTTGGCCTCCCACCACAGCGCCTGCAGCGCCTGACCCAGGCCCTCAGGCGGCGCGGCGACGGCGAGCGAAGCGCGAAAGGCTGCGAGATCCATGGCCGGCTCCCGGCGAAGCGGCGACCAAGGTCGCGCGCTTGCGCCGCCAGCCTTCCCCACCTGGGCGCGATTGTCCAGGCGCGGCGAGCGGACGGCGTCGGCGACGCCGAGGGGAGAGAATCCGACGCTTGATCCGAGGCTCCGCTCGTCGACCAGTTTGCAGGAGGCGGTCAAACGTCGCCGACAGGCGTAGGTGTTCCTCAGTAGACCTGTGCGGTTGGCCTGAAGAGGATCTCGTTGATGTCGACGTTCTCCGGCTGGCTCATGGCGAAGACGACCGCACGGGCGAAGGAGTCGGCGGGAATCGCGTTCTCGTAGGTCTTGCGCATCCCCTCGGCGACCACCGGATCGGTGACGGTGTGAGTCAACTCGGTTGCGACCGCGCCCGGCGAGATGATGGTGGTGCGGATGTTGTAGGGCTTCACCTCCTGCCTCAGCCCTTCGGAGAGTGCGCGGACCGCGTGTTTGGTCGCGGCGTAAACCGCCCCGCCGGGGCCGACCTTGTGGCCGGCGACCGAGGACACGTTGATGATGTGGCCGCTCTTCTGAGCGATCATGTGGGGCAGGGCGGCGGCGACGCCGTAGAGCACGCCCTTGATGTTCACGTCGATCATGCGATCCCACTCGTCGACGTGAAGGCGTTCGAGGCGCGAACTCGGCATGAGGCCGGCGTTGTTGATGATCACGTCGATGCGGCCGTGCGATTGCACCGCGCGATCGACTAGGCGTTTGACCTGATCGCGCACGGTCACGTCGGTTTGGACGACGGCGTCGGGCCCAAGCGAAAGTTCCTTCGCCAGCGCCTGCAGCCGGTCGATGCGCCGCGCGCCCAGCACGAGCTTGGCGCCGTTCTTGGCGAGAAGCCGGGCGGCAGCCTCGCCAAGCCCGCTGCTCGCGCCGGTGATGACGACGACTTTGTTTTCGATGCCTAGCGTCATTGTTTTTCCCTTTCACAGATCGGAGTGCGGCTCGGCGCGGCCGGCGTACTGAGCATCCGTGACATGCTCCATCCAGTCGACCGCTTTGCCGTCGAGAGACTCCTGGATGGCGATATGGGTCATGGCGGTCGTCGGCGAGGCGCCGTGCCAGTGCTTCTCGCCGGGCGCGAACCAGACGACGTCGCCGGGACGGATTTGCTCGATCGGGCCGCCCTCCCGCTGCGCAAGACCGAAGCCGGCGGTGACGATCAGCGTCTGGCCGAGCGGATGGGTGTGCCAGGCGGTCCGTGCGCTTGGCTCGAAGGTGACGCAGGCCCCGCCGACGCGGGCCGGGGCGGGGGCGCTGAACAGGGGATCGATTCGAACCGTCCCGGTGAACCAGTCCGAAGGTCCTTTGCCGGACGGCCGCGAGCCGCCTCGCTTGATTTCCATGGTCGAAATCCTTTCAGCCTCCAGGAGACGCCCTTGACGACCCAAACATAGGCTAGAAGCATTGCCGCGATTAGACGCTATATCGAGATAGCGGCCATATTGGAGATTCATCAATGCGACGCGAGGAGCTAGGCGATCTGACGGCCTTTCTCACCGTCGCCGAGGAACGGAGTTTTACGCGCGCGGCGGCTCGGCTAGGAACTTCGCAGTCAGCGCTGAGTTATACGGTCCGGCGGTTGGAGGCGAGGCTCGGCATGCGTCTGCTGACCCGCACCACCCGCAGCGTCTCGGCCACTGAAGCGGGCGAACGTCTGCTCGGCGCGCTCGGCCCGGCGATCAGCGACATCGAGGCCGTGCTCACGGCCTTGAACGAATTTCGGGACAAGCCGGCGGGAAGCTTCCGGATCACGGCGGGCCAGCACGCGATCGATACGATCCTCTGGCCCGTCCTGTCGAAGCTGCTCAAGGACTACCCCGACATCAAGGTCGAGCTGAACGCGGAATCCGCCCTGACCGATATCGTTGCGGAGCGTTTCGACGCCGGCGTGCGCCTCGGCGAGCAGGTGGAGAAGGACATGATCGCGGTCCGCATAGCGCCCGACGCCCGCATGATCGTCGCCGCCGCGCCGTCGTGTTTCGAGACCCCTGCCCGACCTGTGACGCCGCGGGAGCTGACCCATTACCCCTGCATCAACCTGCGCCTGCTGACTTACGGCGGCTTCTACGCTTGGGAGTTCGCCAAAGACGGCGAGGAGGTCAGGGTTCGCGTCGACGGACAACTCGCCTTCAACGGCGTCCCCCAGATCCTGGCCGCGGCGCTGGACGGCTACGGCCTGGCCTACCTGCCGGAGGACGTTTGCACGAAGCCCATCGCCGAGGGGCGGCTCGTCCAAGTTCTCGATGATTGGTGCCCGCGGTTCCCCGGCTATCGCCTCTATTATCCGAGCCGTCGTCAGCCTAGCCCCGCCTTCACGCTGATACTGGACGCGCTTCGCTACCGGTCGTAGAGCGCCAACGGCGTGAATGGGATAAAACGATGGACGAGCAAAGCGCGCTGGTGCTGTTCTCCGGCGGACAGGATTCGACGACGTGTCTGGCCTGGGCGCTCGACCGTTTTGAGCGCGTCGAGACGGTCGGCTTCGACTATCGCCAGCGCAACCGCGTCGAACTCGAAGCGCGCCCCAAGCTGCGCGCGGCGATCGCGGCGGCGTTTCCGCATTGGCGGCGCAGGCTTGGCGAGGACCATGTCCTCGACCTCGCCGCGCTCGCCGAAATTTCCGACAGCGCAATGACGCGCGACGTCGCCATCGCCGCACGCGCCGACGGCCTGCCCAACACCTTCGTGCCCGGCCGCAATCTGGTGTTTCTCACCTTCGCTGCGGCGCTCGCCTATCGTCGCGGCGCCCGGCGGCTGGTCGCCGGCATGTGCGAGACCGACTATTCGGGCTATCCCGACTGCCGCGACGACGCGATCAAGGCGATGCAGGTCGCGCTCAACCTCGGCATGGCGACGCGGCTCGTGGTCGAGACGCCGCTGATGTGGATCGACAAGGCGGCGACGTGGCGGCTTGCGCGCGATCTCGGCGGCGAAACGCTGGTCGACATCGTGCGCGAAGTGACTCACACCTGCTACGAAGGCGATCGCAGCCGCCGCCACGAATGGGGGTTTGGCTGCGGCCATTGTCCCGCCTGCGCGTTGCGCGCCGCCGGCTACGCGGCGTTCCGCGCCGCCGGGTGAAGCGCGCGCGCCTCACTCAGGCGCCAGCGCCCAGCTCGCCGAGACGGTTTCGGTCAGGGTGATCAGCCCGGGCTCGATCGGCGGCGGTTTCGCCGCGCCGCCGCCCACAGGGCCGCGCGCCAACTCCATGAGCGGTCGGAACGCCGGCTGCGTCGCGTCGGCGCGGATCGCTTGCAACGGCCCGAGCTTCATCGCCGCGCCGCGCGCGTAAAGCTCGGCGCGATGGGCGGCGTTCTCGACCGCTTTGGCGCGCAGCGCGTCCTCGCGCGCCTCGCGGTCGGCGACGTCAAAGCTGAGGCCCTGGTAATCGGCGCCATTCTGCACCGCTTGGGCGATCAGCGCGCCGGCCTTGTCGAGCGGCTGCACCCGCACGGCGATGCGGTTGATCGCCTGATAGGCGGAAACGGCGCGCGTCTGGCCCTGGCTGTCCCATACCGGGTAGAGCGACAGGCCGACGGTCGCGATGTCCTGGGCCGCGATTCCGGCGCTCTTCAGTCCAGCGACCACCGCCTCGGCGCGGCGCGCGTTCTCGTTGGAAGCTTCGGCGACGGTCGGCTTCTCGACTTCTATTGAAAGGCTGATCGTCGCGACGTCGGGCTTGGCGTCCTCGCTCGCCTGGCCGACGACGGCGACGGTCGGCGGCGCGCCCGCGGCCACGGGTGCGCGCTCCTCGGCGGCGGCAGTGGCCGCGACGAAGACGAGGGCGGCGGCGAGCGGGACGGGGACGGCGTTCATTGGTTTCCTCCCGCGCCGGAGCGAGACCGGAGTCGGCTTACGCAGCGGCGGCGCGGCCCGCGGCGCGCGAAGGACCCATTTTCTAACCGAGTCTTAACCCTAACAACCCCTAATGGACGGCGCAGCCGCGCCTGCGGTCGGTGCGGCCGGAGTTTCGTTGACGCCCATAGCAGCCCATGATAGCCCATGAAATCCCGCATGAAGGCCGCTGCGCGCGGTCGGCGGCGCGCTGGAGCGCGCCGGCCCCGGCTATGGCCGGACTCGGCCTCGCGGGAGGGCGGGCCCATGGATCTCTTCCTCTCGCACTTCGTCAACCGCTTCGACGCCAAGGGGCGCATCTCGGTTCCGGCGCCATTTCGGGCGGTTCTGGTCAAGGACGGGTTCGACGGGCTGTTCGTTCAGCCCGCGCTCGACGCGCCGGCGCTCGATTGCGGCGGCAAAGCGCTGCTCAAGGAAATCGACGCGCTGCTCGAATCGAAACCGCCTTACTCGCGCGAGCGCGAAGACCTGGCGACGGCGCTGCTCGGCGCGAGCGAGATCCTGCGCCTCGATTCCGAGGGACGCATCGTCCTGGGCGATCGCCTGCGCGCCACCTTGGCGCTGACCGACGAAGCAGCCCTCGTCGGCCAGGGCCACAAGTTTCAGATCTGGGAGCCGTCGCGCTTCGCCACGCATCTCGAGGAGGCCAAGGCTCGGGTGCGGCGGCTGCGGGCGGAACTCGGCGTCAAGGCGAAGGAGGCGGGCGCATGACAGCGGGCCGCGGCGAAGACAGGATCGCCGCCGGCGGACCGGCCCGCCATATTCCCGTGCTCCTCGCTGAGACCTTCGGCGCGCTGGCGCCGCGTCCCGGCGGCGTCGCCGTCGACGGCACCTTCGGCGCCGGCGGATATTCGCGCGCGCTGCTCGAAGCCGGCGCGCGCGTCGTTGCGATCGACCGCGATCCCGCGGCGATCGCCGGCGGGGCGCCGCTCGTCGCCGAATTCGCCGGCCGGCTGACGCTGGTCGAGGGCCGCTTCGCCGAGCTCGACGCGATCGCCCGCGGCTGCGGCTTCGCCGTCGTCGACGGCGTCGCGCTCGACGTCGGCGTCTCGTCGATGCAGCTCGACGAGGCCGAGCGAGGCTTCTCGCTACGTCGCGACGCGCCGCTCGACATGCGCATGGAAGGCAAGGGCCGCAGCGCCGCTGACGTCCTGCGCGAGGACGACGAAGCGACAATCGCCGATATCCTGTTCTACTTCGGCGAGGAGCGCGCCGCGCGCCGCATCGCCCGCGCGATCGTCGCCGACCGCAAGACGTCGCCCTATGTCTCGACGCTCCAACTCGCCGAAATGATCGCCCGCGTCGCGCCGGCGCGGCCGGGCGAAGCGACCCATCCGGCGACGCGCGCCTTCCAGGCGTTGCGCATTGCGGTCAATGACGAGCTCGGCCAACTGCTCGGCGGCCTCGAAGCGGCCGAGCGGATTCTCTCGCCGGGCGGCCGGCTCGCGGTCGTTACGTTCCATTCGCTCGAGGATCGCATCGTCAAGCAGTTCTTCGCCCGGCGCGGCGGGCGGGGCCGCGCCGCTTCGCGCCTGTTGCCGGGCGAGCCGGCGCCGCCGCCCGCGACCTTCCGCCTCGCCGGGGGACAGCCGGTCACGCCGGGCGCCGCGGAGCTCGCCGCCAATCCGCGCGCCCGTTCGGCCAAGCTGCGCTTCGCCGAGCGCGCCGATGTCCCGCCGCAGGGGCGCGACGTCGCCATCGAGGCGCTGACAAGGCCGCCGCAGCGACCGGGGAGGGGCTGATGTGGCGCCTGTTGCACGTCTTCGCCATCGCCGCGCTGATCGGTTCGGCGGCATACGTCTATTCGGTCAAGTACCAGACGATCTACGCCTCCGAGCAGATCGTCAAAACGCGTCACCAGATCGCCAGGGAGCGCGACGCAATCAATCTGCTGCGCGCCGAATTCGCCCATCTGACGCGCCCCGATCGCTTGCAGGCGCTCGCCGACGCGCAGCTCGACATGCAGCCGCTGGCGCTCAACCAGATCGTCAAGGCCGACGACTTACCCGACCAGGCCCCGAAGGTCGACTCGATTGGCCGCAAGCTCGAGTCGCTCGGCCTGCTGGGCGAATCGGCGACGCCGAGCGCCGGCGTCACCGGCGCAACGCCGGCGGTGAGGTAGGTCATGATCGAGACGCCGGGTCCCGAAGCCGACGAGATCGCCGCCCACCAAGCGGCGGCGAGGCGCGCCGGGCTCATCGCGCGCCTCGGCGGACTTGCGCGCCGGCTGTTTTCGGCTCGTCTCGACAAGAGCGCCGGCCGCATCCGCTTCATCGCCCTGGCGATGGCGCTCGCCTATGTCGGCATTGGCGTGAAACTGGTCTCGCTCGGCGTCTCCCACGATCCGCCGCAGACCCTCAGGGTGGCGGCCGACCAGGCGGTCTCGGGCGCGCGGCCCGATCTTCTCGACCGCAACGGCGAGATCCTGGCGACCGACGTCAAGACGATGTCGGTCTTCGCCGAGCCGCGCCGCATCATCGACAAGGACGAGGCGGTCGAGCTGATCACCGCCGTCCTGCCCGACGTCGACGCTAAGGAACTGCGCGAGCGGCTCGGGTCGAAGAAGGGCTTCGTCTGGGTCAAGCGCCAGGTCACCGCCAAGGAGCAGGAGGAAATCTTTCATCTCGGCCTGCCCGGCGTCGGCTTCCTGCCGGAGAACAAGCGCGTCTATCCCAATGGCCCGATCGGCGCCCATGTGATCGGCTTTGTCGACACCGACAACATCGGCATCGCCGGCATGGAGAAGTATCTCGACCAGCAGAGCCTCACCGATCCGCACGTTCCGGGTTTCGTTCTCGATCCCGCGGCGCTGAAACCGGTCAAGCTGTCGCTCGACCTCAAGGCGACCCACGCCTTGCGCGACGAACTCGTCGCCGGCCTGGCGCGTTTCAAGGCCAAGGCGGCCGCCGGGGCGATCCTGGACGTCACCACAGGCGAAGTCATCGCATTGGAATCATTGCCGGATTTCGATCCGAACGATCCCGCCGACTTCATCAAGGACCCAACGCGGATCAACCGCCTCAACGTCGGCGTCTACGAGATGGGTTCGACCTTCAAGGCGCTGTCGCTGGCGATGGCGCTCGACTCGGGCAAGGTCACGCTCAATTCGCGCATCGACGCGCGCGACAGCCTGCGCTACGGACACTTCACCATCCACGATTTTCACGCCACCCATCGCGTTTTGACCGTGCCTGAAGTGTTCACCCATTCCTCCAACATCGGCGCCGCACGACTGGCGCTGATGGTGGGCGTTGAGGGTCACCAGGCGTTCCTGCGGAAGATGGGGCAGCTCGATCGGCTGCGCACCGAGTTGCCGGAGAGCGCCGAGCCGCTGGTGCCCAAGCACTGGGGCGAGCTCAACACGATGACGATCGCCTTCGGTCAGGGGCTCAACGTCGCGCCGTTGCAGGCGATGATGGCGGTGGCGGCGCTGGTCAACGGCGGCGAAATGATGACGCCGACATTCCTGCCGCGTAGCGCAGCCGACGCGCGCGCCGCCAGCCGTCCCGTCATCAGCCCGCAAACCTCCGAGTCGATGCGCTATCTGATGCGGTCCAACGCCACGCACGGCTCGGCCGGCTTCGCCAACATTCCCGGCTATTACGTCGGCGGCAAGACCGGCACGGCCGACAAGATCGTCAACGGCCGCTATTCGCAGGACAAGGTCTTCACCACCTTCATGGCCATCGCGCCGTCCGACAAGCCGAAGTATCTTTACCTCGTGATGTACGACGAGCCGCAAGGCCTGCCGGAGGATGGCGGCTACCACACCGCCGCCCACAACGCTGGGCGCACCACCGGGAATCTGATCACGCGGATCGAGCCGCTCGAGGGCGTGCCGCCTGCCGACCATTTCCCCGACCAGCCGTTCCCGATCCTCGCGCGCCTGGGGCTGGGCGGGGACGCCGACCGGATAGGCAAAGAGTGAAGCGGCTTGACGAAATTCTCGACCTCGGCCCTAGCGAAGCGGCGGTGGCCGAGCGTCCGATCGGCGGGCTGACCGCCGACAGCCGCAAGGTGCGGCCCGGCGACGCCTTTTTCGCCCTCGCCGGGGCCAAACAGGACGGCCTCGCCTTTGTCGCCGACGCGCTCGCCAAGGGCGCAGCGATCATCGTCGGCGAGCGCGCGCCGGCAGGCGGCGCGCCCTTCGTCAAGGTCGCCGACGCGCGCGCGGCGCTCGCCAAGGCGGCGGCGCGCTTCTATCCGCGCCAGCCCGATTGCATCGTCGCCGTCACCGGCACCAGCGGCAAGACTTCGGTCGCCGCTTTCACTCGGCAGATCTGGATGGCGGCCGGTCGCGAAGCCGCTTCGCTCGGCACGCTCGGCGTCGTCTCGCGCCCGCTCGAAGTCTACGGCTCGCTGACGACGCCCGATACGGTCGCGCTGCACCAGACGCTCGACAAACTTGCCGGCGTCGGCGTCACCCATCTCGCGCTTGAAGCCTCCTCGCACGGCCTCGATCAGAAGCGGCTCGACGGGGTGCGGCTCGCCGCCGGCGCCTTCACCAACCTGTCGCGCGACCACCTCGATTATCACGCGACGAAGGAAGCCTATCTCGACGCCAAGCTGCGCCTGTTTCGCGAGTTGCTCCCGAGTGGAACGCCGGCGGTGATCGACGCCGACAGCGATGTTGCGCCGCGCGCGATCGAAGCGGCGCGCGCGCGCGGTCTGTGGCTCTACGTGGTCGGGCGGCGCGGCGGCGCGTTGCGGCTGATCGACGCCGTGCGCGACGGATTCTCGTCGCGCATCGTCGTCGAGCACAGCGGGCGCGCGCATCCGCTGAGGCTGCCGCTGCCCGGCGACTTCCAGGTCTCCAACGCCTTGGTTGCAGCCGGCTTATGTCTGGCGACGGGAACCGATCCGGAGACGGTGTTCGCCGCGCTGGAGCGGCTCGAAGGCGCGCCGGGACGGCTCGAGCGGGTCGGCGACAAGGACGGCGCGCCGGTCTTCGTCGACTACGCCCACAAGCCCGACGCGCTGGAGAAGGCGCTTGCGGCGCTGAGGCCCTTCGTCTCAGGACGGCTCGCCGTCGTCTTCGGCTGCGGCGGCGAACGCGACATCGGCAAACGGCCGATGATGGGGGCGATCGCCACCCGTGCCGCCGATCTCGTCTATGTTACTGACGACAATCCACGTTCCGAGAATCCGCGGGCGATCCGCGCCGCCATTCTCGCCGCCGCGCCGCGGGCGCGCGAGTTCGCCGATCGCGGCGAGGCGATCCGCGCCGCGATCGAAGCGCTCAATCCCGGCGATGCGTTGTTGATTGCCGGGAAAGGCCACGAAACCGGCCAAATCGTCGGCGATCGGACCTTGCCGTTCTCGGACGCGGAAGCCGCGCGGGCGGCGCTCGAGGGGGCGGAATGACCGCGCTGTGGACCGAGGCCGAACTGACGCGCGCGCTCGGGGCGCCGAGCGCGAAGCTCGCCGCGCCGGTCGGCGGCGTGTCGATCGACACCCGCACGCTTGCGCCCGGCGACCTGTTTTTCGCCATCAAGGGCGAAGCGAGCGACGGCCACGATTACCTCGCGCGCGCCTTCGAAGCGGGGGCCGCCGCAGCGGTCATCGCCAAGTCGCGCGGCGCAGGCCTCGCCGCGCACGAGCCGACCTTTGCCGTCGACGACACTTTGGCTGCTATGGAGCGGCTTGGGCGCGCCGCCCGGGCGCGCGCGAAGGCCCGCGTCGTCGCCGTCACCGGCTCGGTCGGCAAGACCAGCGCCAAGGAAATGCTGAGGGTCGCGCTCGGTCGCTTCGGACCGACCCATGCTTCCGCGGCCTCCTACAACAATCACTGGGGCGTGCCGCTGACGCTGTCGCGCCTGCCCGCCGGCGCCGTCTTCGCAGTGATCGAGATCGGCATGAACCACGCCGGCGAGATCACGCCGCTGGTCGCCATGGCGCGGCCGCATGTCGCGCTAGTGACGACGATCGCGCCGGTGCACATCGAGCATCTCGGCTCGCTCGAAGGAATCGCCAACGCCAAGGCCGAGATCTTCTCCGGGCTCGAGCCCGGCGGCGTCGCCGTGCTCAATCGCGACGCGCCGCAGTTCGAGCGGCTCGCCGCCGCGGCGCGGGCGCGGGCCGCGCGGGTCGCGACCTTCGGCGCCGACGCCGCCTGCGACGCGCAACTCGTGGAGGTCTCGGCGGTCGACGGCGGCTCGCGCGTCCGCGCGCGCGTCTTTGGGCGGGAACTCGATTTCGTCCTCGGCGCGCCGGGGCGGCACATGGCCGAGAACGCGCTCGGCGTGCTGCTCGCCTGCGACGCTCTGGGCGCCGACGGCGCCGGCGCGGCGGTGGCGCTCGCCGGATTCGCGCCGCAGCAGGGGCGCGGCGCGCGTCTCACGCTCACAAGCGCCAGCGGCCCGTTCACCGTCATCGACGAAAGCTACAACGCCAATCCCGCCTCGATGCGCGCCGCGCTGGCGCTGCTCGGCGCCGTCGAACCTGCCGCCGCCGGACGGCGCATCGCGGTGATCGGCGACATGCTCGAGCTTGGCCCAGACAGCGCGGATATGCACGCGGCGCTCGCCCCGGCGCTCGCACACAATCGCGTCGACCTGCTGTTCGGCGCCGGCCCGCTGACCCGTGCGCTCTATGACGCCGCGCCGGCGGCGATGCGCGCCGCCTGGGCTGAGCGGTCGAACGACATTCTTCCCCGACTCGTCGACGCTTTGCGCGGCGGCGACGTCGTCATGGTCAAGGGATCGAACGGCAGTCGCATGGGGCCGGTGGTGGCGGCCCTACGCGAACGATTCTCTTCCGCCGAAACGCGACGTTAGGAAATCTCGATGCTGACCTGGCTGGCCGATCTTTCACACGTCGCGGGCGTCTTCAACCTCTTCCGCTATCTGACCTTCCGCACCCTCGGCGCGGCGACGACCGGGCTGCTGCTCGTCTTCTTCTTCGGGCCGATGATCATCTCGGCGTTGCGCTTGAGACAGGGCAGGGGCCAGCCGATCCGCGCCGACGGGCCGGCTTCGCACCTGCTGACCAAGAAGGGCACGCCGACGATGGGCGGCCTGATGATCCTGTTCGGCCTGTTCGCCTCGTCGCTGCTGTGGGCGAGCCTCGAAAGCCCCTATGTCTGGATCGTGCTGTTCGTCACCGCCGGCTTCGCGGCGATCGGCTTTTACGACGACTATCTCAAGGTGACCAAGCAGTCGCATCTCGGCTTCTCCGGGCGCGCGCGCCTGGCGGCGGAGTTCGCGATCGCCTTTGTCGCCTGCTACGGGTTGATGCGCGTCGGCGCGGTCGGCGCGACCTCGCTGGCGCTGCCGTTCTACAACGGCTACGTCGTCGACCTCGGCTGGGGCTTCCTGCTGTTCGGCCCGTTCGTCATCGTCGCCTTCGGCAACGCGGTCAACCTCACCGACGGGCTCGACGGACTGGCGATCGTGCCGGTGATGATCGCCGCCGCGACGCTCGGGCTGATCGCCTATTTCGCCGGCAACGTGCTCTATTCGCGTTACCTGCTGCTCAATCACGTCCCCTACGCCGGCGACCTGATGGTGATATGCGGCGCGCTGATCGGCGCGGGCGTCGGCTTCCTGTGGTTCAACGCGCCGCCGGCCCAGATCTTCATGGGCGACACCGGCTCGCTCGCGCTCGGCGGCCTGCTCGGCGTGACCGCGGTGGCGATCAAGCACGAGTTCGTGCTGGCGATCATCGGCGGGCTGTTCGTCATCGAGGCGCTGTCGGTGGTGGTGCAGGTCGCGTCGTTCAAGCTCACCGGCAAACGCGTGTTCAAGATGGCGCCGATCCACCATCATTTCGAGCAGCTCGGCTGGTCAGAACCGCAGATCGTCATGCGTTTCTGGATCATCGCCTTCGTGCTGGCGATGATCGGCCTCGCGACGCTGAAGCTGAGGTGACGATGACGCCGGTCGAAACCTTTCGCGGTCGACGCGTCGCGCTGTTCGGCCTCGGCGGCTCGGGCCTGTCGACGCTCAGCGCGCTCGTCGCCGGCGGCGCCGAGGTCGCGGCCTGGGACGACGACGCGAAGGCGCGCGAGCGCGCCGTCGCGGCGGGCTTCGCGCCGGTCGATCTCGCCGCCGCCGACTGGCGCGGATTCGCGGCGTTGGTTCTCGCGCCGGGCGTGCCCCTCACCCATCCCAAACCGCACTGGACAGTCGACAAGGCGACAAACGCCGGCGTCGCGGTCATCGGCGACATAGAGCTCTACGCGCGTGAGCGCGCCGCCCGCGCGCCCGAGGC
Source organism: Roseiarcus sp. (assembly GCF_049514155.1). Taxonomy (GTDB): domain Bacteria; phylum Pseudomonadota; class Alphaproteobacteria; order Rhizobiales; family Beijerinckiaceae; genus Roseiarcus. The sequence goes on from NZ_JBEKVH010000012.1 coordinate 43,158, forward strand.
GCCGCTGGTCGCGATCACCGGCACCAACGGCAAGTCGACCACCACCGCCTTGATCGCCCACGTTCTTCGCGAAGCGGGGCGCGACGTCGCGATGGGCGGCAACATCGGCGTGCCGATCCTCGATCTGCCGCCGCCGGCGCTCTCGCGAGTCCACGTCGTCGAATGCTCGACGTTCCAGATCGATCTCGCGCCGTCGCTCAAGCCGACGGTCGGCGCGCTAATCAATCTGACGCCCGATCATCTCGACCGGCACGGAACAATGGAAAATTACGCTGCGATCAAGGAGCGCCTGGTCGCGCGGTCCGACGTGGCGCTGGTCGGGGTCGACGACGACTATTGCCGCGCAGTCGCCGAGCGACTGGGCGCGGCGGGGCGGCGCGTCGTGACGATCTCGGCCGTGCCGTCGCCGCTCGCCGACGTCTGGGTCGAGGATCGCCTCGTCGTTGCGCGCGGCGAGCCTGAACGCGTCGATCTCAGGCAGGCGCCGGCGCTGCGCGGGGTCCACAACGGCCAGAACGCCGCCTTCGCTTTCGCCGCGGCGCGCGCGCTGGGCGTGAGCGGAGCCGAGATCGCGCGGGCGATGGCGAGTTTCCCCGGCCTTGCCCACCGCATGGAGCAGGTCGGGCGGCTCGGCCGCGTGCTGTTCGTCAACGACTCCAAGGCGACCAACGCCGATGCGGCGGAAAAGGCGTTGTTGAGCTTCAACGATATCTTCTGGATCCTCGGCGGCAAGGCCAAGGCCGGCGGCGTCGAGCCGCTGCGGCCGCATTTTCCACGCGTCGCGAAGGCCTATCTGATCGGCGCCGCAAGCGACGAATTCGCGCGTACGCTCGAGGGCGCGGTCGCGTTCGAGCGCTGCGGGACGCTGGAGAACGCGGTCGCCGCCGCCGCGCGCGATGCGCTAGCGAGCGCCGCGGCCGAGCCGGTCGCCGATCGCTTCCGCGCACTGGTCGCCGCGCGCATCGCCGCCGCGTCTGAGACGGGACAAAGGAGCGGGAGATGATGTCGAGAGCCGAGCGCGGGCCCGTCGCCGACTGGTTTCGTACCGTCGATCCCTGGCTGCTGGGATCCTTCTTCGCCCTGATGGTGTTCGGCTTGGTGATGGCGCTCGCCGCCAGCCCGGCGGTCGCCGAGCGACTCAACCTGTCGACCTTCCATTTCGTCAACCGTCAGGCGGAGCTGCTCGCGCCGTCGGCCGCGGTGATGATCGGCGTCTCGTTCCTGACGCCACGCGGCGTGCGCCGCACAGCCCTGATCGTCTTCGCCGTCAGCCTGGCGCTGGTCGTCCTGGCGCTGATGTTCGGGGTCGAGGTCAAAGGCTCGCGGCGGTGGATCGGCGGCGTGCAGCCGTCGGAATTCGTCAAGCCGGCTTTCGTCGTGCTGTGCGCCTGGGCCTTCGCCGAGGGCGGTCGGGTCGGAGCGCCGACGCTCGCCGGCAAGCTGTTCGCGCTGCTGCTGTTGCCAGTGACCATCGTCCCGCTGATCCTCGAACCCGACTTCGGCCAGACGATGCTGATCTCGGTGGTCTGGGCGGCGCTGTTCTTCATGGCCGGGCTGCACTGGTTCTGGGTGTTTGGCTTGGGGGGCGCCGGCGTGGTCGGCGGCTTCGCCGCGTTCAAGCTGTCGCCGCACGTGCATGAACGCGTGTTGCGGTTCCTCGATCCCGACTCGGTCGGCGGGGTCGTCGACACCTTCCAGGTGGACACGGCGCTGCAGAGCATTCTCTCGGGCGGCTGGTTTGGCCGCGGGCCAGGGGAGGGCGTGTACAAGCGCATCCTGCCCGATGCGCACACCGACTTCGTCTTCGCGGTCACCGGAGAGGAATTCGGCATGATCGCCTGTCTGGCGCTGATCGCCTTCTTCTGCTTCATCGTCGTTCGCGGCCTGTGGCTGGCGCTGCGCAACGAGGATCCGTTCTGCCGCTTCGCCGCCGCCGGCCTGACGCTGATGTTCGGCGTGCAGAGCTGGATCAACATGGCGGTCAACCTGCGCGCGATTCCCGCCAAAGGCATGACGCTGCCGTTCATCTCCTACGGCGGCTCGTCGCTGGTCGCGCTCGGCCTCGGCATGGGCTTCCTCATCGCGCTCACGCGCAGGCGGCCGCTCGCGGTTCTCGGCGCCCGGACGGCGGAGGCGGCGTGACCAGACCCCGGCCGATCCTGCTCGCTGCGGGGGGCACCGGCGGCCATCTCTTCCCCGCCGTCGCGCTCGCCGCCGCGCTTCGCGAGCGCGGCGCCGCGGTCGAGCTCGTCACCGACGCGCGCGCGCTCAAGTACGGCGGCGAAATTCCCGTCGACGCGATCCACAGCCTTCCCGCCGCGACCACCACCGGCGCGGGCGCGCTCAACAAGGCGCGCGCGACGCTCGTGCTCGGCCTCGGCCTTCTGGCGGCGCTGGCGTTGCTGCCGCGGCTGAAGCCACGCGCAGTCGTCGGCTTCGGCGGCTATCCGACAGTGCCGCCGCTGCTCGCCGCGTGGCTGCTGGGCGCGCCGAGCGTGCTGCACGAGCAGAACGCGGTCGTCGGCCGCGCCAATCGCTTTCTCGCCCCGCGCGTGTCGCGCATCGCGACTGGATTTCCCGAGATCAAGGGGCTTGCCGCCGCACTCGCCGCCAAGTCGCGCTACACCGGCAATCCGGTGCGCCCGGCGGCAATCGCCGCCGCTACGACGCCCTATCCCGGCTTCGACGACGGCTGCCTGCATCTCCTGGTCACCGGCGGCTCCCAAGGCGCGCGCGTGATGGCCGACGTCGTTCCGGCGGCGCTGGCGCTGCTCAGCGCCGAGGAGCGAGCGCGCATCCGTTTGACGATGCAGGCGCGCGGCGAGGACAACGGGCGCGTCGCCGACGCCTGCGCCGCGCTGCAGTTTCCGGTCGAGCTCGCCGAATTCTTCGCCGACCTGCCGGCGCGGATCGCCGGCGCGCATCTCGTCGTCGGCCGATCCGGCGCTTCGACCGTGTCGGAGCTCGCGGTCATCGGTCGGCCGTCGATCCTGGTGCCGTTCCCGCACGCGCTCGATCAGGATCAGGCCGCCAACGCCGCGATCCTCGCCGCCGCCGGCGCGGCGACCGTTCTGCCGCAGGCCGAGTTCACGCCGCAGCGGCTCGCCGACCTGCTGCGCGGCGCGCTCGCCGACCCGGCGGCGCTCGGCAAAGCCGCCGCCGCCGCCCAGTCCGTCGGCGTCGCCAACGCCGCCGACCGTCTCGCCGACGTCGTGCTCGAGATCGCCCGGCCGACCTGAGCGCAAGACCTACGGATTGACCGCTTCGACGATCCAGACCGCGGCCCCGAGCGGCAGCGTGTCGCCGCGGCGCAGCGGGGCCAGCGCGGCGCGGATCTCCGCCACGGCGGCGGCGCGCTCGTGGTCCGGCCGCCCTTCCATCGCTCGACTTGCCGCGCCAATCGACTGCGTCGTCGTCACCGCCGATTCGAAACCTAGGCCGGCGGCGATATCGATCTCGAGATCGAGTGCGGCGAGCTCGACTTTGACGAAGCCGGCGCGATCGAGGACGCGCCGCACGCGGGCCTCGTCGGCGAACGAGAAAGGGCCAGGGTCCTCAGGACCGCGTTCGGGCAGGCGCGGAACGCAGCGCAGCGCCGCTCTCAGAGGCGTCATCTGCCAGGCATTGAGCTTCGCCGCGCGCCAGCAGGTGAAGACGACCCGTCCGCCGCGCCTGAGCGCGCCGCGCAGATTGGCGAAGGCGCCGGTAGGGTCGGCGAAGAACATCACGCCGAAGCGCGAGACGAGTGCGTCGAACGACGCCGGCGCGAAAACGTGGGTGGCGGCGTCGGCGAGGATGAACGCGATTGGCGATTCGGGCGACGCGCGCCGGCGGGCCGCCTCCAGCATCGGTCCCGAGACGTCGAGGCCGACCGCGCGCCCGCTCGGACCAACGCGGCGGGCGATCTCGATCGTCGTGCCGCCGCCGCCGCATCCGACGTCGAGGACCCGCTCGCCCGCGGCGAGCCGGGCGCGTTCGAACAGCGCCTCCGTGATCGGCGCGAATACGACGTCCTGCTTGGCGTCGAGGTCGAGCCAGCGCCGCGCGGCGGCGCCGTTCCAGAATGCGATCTGCTCGGAATTGTCCGCGGTGTCCGTCTTCACAATCGCGCTTTTTCGGGAGCCTTCTCGAGTTGGCGATCATGTCCCAACGCCAGGGCGATGACCAGCGCCGCCGCAGCGCAGGCGGCGACCGCGGCCAGGCCCCAGGCGAACGATCCGGTCGCATCCTTGATCCAGCCGATGACGAACGGGCCGAAATAGCCGGAAAGGTTGCCGATCGAATTGATCGCCGCGATGCCCGCCGCCGCGGTGGCGCCGGAGAGGATCGCCGTCGGCAGGGTCCAGAAGATCGGCAGCGAGGCGAAGACGCCGAAGGCGCCGAAGGTCAGCGCGACCATCTTCAGCAGCGGATCGTCGAGCGCCGCCGAGGCGCCGATGCCGATCGCGGCGATCGCCAGCGCGATCGAAAGGTGGCCGATGCGCTCCATACTCGAGTCCGAGCTCATGCCCCACAGGATCATGCCGACGAAGCCGACGGCGTAGGGAATGGCGGTGATCCAACCGGTGAGGGCGATCGACACGCCGAAACCCTTGACGATCGACGGCAGCCAGAAGCCGACGCCGTAGAGCGCGGCGACGACGCCGAAATAGATCAGCGAAGCGGCGAGCACGCGGGGGTCGTAGAGGCTGCGCAGCACGCTGGCCGGCGAAACGTGAACACGCGCGTTGTCCTCAGCCGCGAGCCGGTCGATCAGCCACTCGCGCTCTTCCGCCTCGAGCCAATGCGCGTCGGCCGGCCGGTCGGTGAGGTAGAAAAAGGTGACGATCGCGAGCACGAGCGCCGGCGCCGCCTCGGCGACGAACAGCCATTGCCAGCCCTTGAAGCCGAGCGCGCCGTCGAGCCCGAGCAGCGAAGCGGAGACCGGCGAGCCGAGCGCCGAGGAGAGCGGGATTGCAGCCATGAAATAGCCGATGATGCGCGCGCGATAGGCGGCGGGGAACCACAGCGTCAGAAAGAAGATGATGCCGGGGAAGAAGCCCGCCTCGGCGAAGCCGAGCAGCACGCGCAGGAAGTAGAACGTGTGCTCGCCGCTGAAGTCGGTTTCCTTGGCGATCGCCGGGATGAAGGCCATCGCGCCGGAGATCAGCCCCCAGGAGAACATGATGCGCGCGATCCAACGCCGCGCCCCGACGCGGTCGAGCACGAGATTGGACGGCACCTCCAACAGGAAATAGGCGAGGAAGAACACGCCGGCGCCGAAGCCGAACATCGTGTCGGTGATGCCGATGTCGGCGTCCATCGTCAGCTTGGCGAAACCGACGTTGACCCGGTCGAGATAGGCGATGAAGTAGCAAAGCACGAGAAACGGCACGAAACGCCAGGCGACCTTGGCCGTGACGCGTCGTTCGACGTCGTTGTCGTCCATCGGAATCCTCTCCCGTGGCTTTCGTTTACGACCGAAAGCTCTTGCGTCAGTTGAGCGCCGTTTTCTTTGCCGCGCAACTGCTTTGTGGCCATTACGCCGGCGCAGCCGCGACAGCGCGCCGCGCCCGGCCCGCATAAATGAACAAGGTGGCCGCGAGACCGCACAACGCGGCGAAGCTCATCCAGTAGCCCGGCGAGGCCTTGTCGCCGGTCTCGCGGATCAGCCAGGTCGAGATCGCCAGCGACGAGCCGCCGAGCGTCGTGGCGAGGCTGTAAGCCAGCGCGAAGCCCGAGGTGCGTACGTTCGCCGGCACGGCTTCGGTCAGCGCGACGACCATCGCGCCGTTGTACCAGCCGTAGAGCGCCGACAGCCAAAGCTCGACCAGCGTCATCTTGCCGAACGTCGGGTCGCTGACCAGCCAGGACAGGGCGGGATAGGCGGTGGCGAGCGTCAGCAGAGTCGTGGCGACGAGGATGGGCCGGCGGCCGATCCGGTCGGAGAGCGCGCCGGAAATCGGCAGCCAGAAGAAGTTCGAGGCGCCGACTGCGATGGTCACCAGGAGACTGTCGGACGCGGCGAGCTTCAGGACATTCTTGCCGAAGGAGGGGGTATAGACGGTGATCAGGTAGAACGACACGGTCGTCATCGCCACCATGCCGACGCCGCCGACGACCACGGCCCAATTGGCGGTCAGCGTACGCGTGATTTCCGCGAAGCTCGGATGATGAACGCGGGCGAGAAATTCCTCCGTCTCCTGCAGCGAGGCGCGCAGCACGAACAGCAGCGGCACGATCAGGCAGCCGATGACGAACGGAATGCGCCATCCCCAGGCCGCGACGTCGGCCGGCGCCATCAATTTGGCGATGGCGAAACCGATCAGCGCGGCGACGACGATCGCGACCTGCTGGCTCGCCGATTGCCAGCTGACGTAGAATCCCTTCTGTCCCGGCGGCGCCATTTCGGAGAGGTAAACCGACACGCCGCCGAGTTCGACCCCGGCGGAGAAGCCCTGCAACAGCCGCCCGGTCACCACCAGCAGCGGCGCCGCAAGGCCGATCGTGGCGTAGGCGGGCACGAAGGCGATCAGCACTGTGCCGCAGGCCATGATTGAGAGCGTGACGATCAGCCCCTTGCGGCGGCCGATCCGGTCGATGTAGGGGCCGAGAACGAGTGCGCCGATCGGACGCATCGCGAAGCCCGCCGCGAAGCTGAGGAACGCCGACATGAGGGAAACGAATTGGCTTTCGTTAGGAAAGAAAGCTTTGCCGATATAGTCGGCGTAGATGCCGAACAAGAAAAAGTCGAACATCTCCAGGAAATTGCCGCTCGTCACTTGGACGACGGTGCGAATCTTCCCGTGCCGTGGCGAAGCGGGCCCCATGGACAGTCCTCCCTCGCCGCGTTGGGCGCTGGAAGCGATCCTAAGCCATTCGTCGTCCGATCCAAGCGCCTTTCACGCGGTCGTGACCACGGACTGGGGTCACGGCATGACGTAGGTCGCGCGGCCCTGGCCGAGCAGGGCGGCGCGAATCGCGCCGGGCTCGTTGATCGAGAAGACGACAATCGGGATGCCATTGTCGCGCGCCAGCGCGAAGGCGGCGGTGTCCATGATCTGCAGGTTGCGGGCGATCGCTTCGTCGTGGGTGAGGCGGTCGTAGCGTTTGGCGTTGGGGTCGCGCTTCGGATCGGCGGTGTAGACGCCGTCGACCTGGGTCGCCTTCATCACCGCCCCGGCGGAGAGCTCGCAGGCGCGCAACGAGGCGCCGGTGTCGGTGGTGAAGAACGGATTGCCGGTGCCGCCGGCGAGCACGATGACCCGTCCCTTGACGAGATGGCCGAGCGCCGCCTGGCGCGAATAGGGCTGGCACAGCGATGGCATCGCCGCCGCCGACAGCACGCGGGCCGGCTGGCCGAGCTGCTCGAGCGCGCCCTCCATCGCCAGCGCGTTCATCACGGTCGCGAGCATGCCGATCGAGTCGGCGCGGGCGCGTTCGATGCCCTTTTCGGCGCCGAGCAGGCCGCGGAAAAAATTGCCGCCGCCGACCACCACCGCCACCTGGACGCCGAGCTCGGAGGCGGCCTTGAGATCGGCGCTGATGCGCTGCACCGTCGGCGCATTGAGGCCGAACGGGTCCGGCCCCATCAACGCCTCGCCCGACAGCTTGACGACGACCCGGTCGAACATCGGCTTTTCGCGCGCGCGGTCGGTCAACGCTCGTCTCCTGTCGTCGGCCCCTAAGAAAAGGGCGGCCCGCAGGCCGCCCGCTCGATTCGGAAGTTTACCCTTCTTCGGCCGGTTTTTCGACGCCCTCGCCGAGCGCGAAGCGAACGAAGCCTTTGACGGCGATCGGCGCGCCGACGCTCTTCTCCGCCTCCTTGACCGCCTGGGCGACCGATTTGGCGGGGTCGTGGACATACGCCTGATCGAGCAGGCAGACCTCCTTGTAGAAGGTCTTGAGGCCCGACTCGACGATCTTCTCGAGCACGTGCGGCGGCTTGCCGGCGTTCTTGTCGGCCAGCACCGCCTTCTCGCGGGCGATCGTCGCCGGGTCGACGCCGGCCGGATCGAGAGCGAGCGGACTCGCCGCAGCGACGTGCATCGCCACGTGGCGGCCGAGCGCCCGCAACGGCTCCGCCGCGCCGGTCGATTCAAGCGCGACGATCACGCCGATGCGCCCGAGCCCGTCGACGAGCTGGCTGTGGACGTAGTGTCCGATGACGCCGTTGGACACGTGCAGTCCGGCGGCCCGGCGCAGCGTTATGTTCTCGCCGATAGTGGCGACGGCGTTGGCGATCGCGTCGGCGACCGTGCCGCCGCCGGGATAATGCGCGCCCTTGACCGACTCGGCGTCGATGTCGGGCGCCTTGTCGAGCGCGACCGCGACGACGCCGTGGACCAGCGACTGGAAGTCGTCGTTGCGGGCGACGAAGTCGGTCTCGGAATTGACCTCGGCGACGACGCCGAGATTGGCTTCGACCGCGACGCCGACCAAGCCTTCGGCGGCGACGCGGCCGCTCTTCTTGGCCGCCTTGGCGAGACCCTTCTTGCGCAGCCAGTCGATGGCGGCTTCGATGTCGCCGCCGGTCTCGCCGAGCGCGGTCTTGCAATCCATCATGCCCGCGCCGGTTTTCTCGCGCAGGTCTTTCACCAGCGCGGCGCTAATCGTGGCCATGGCAGTATTCCCCAGAATGAAATCGAATGGAGCGGCGGAGTTGCGCCCCGTTGCGCGCCTTTCTCCCGTTTGCGGGAGAGAGAAATCACGCCGATGCGAGCAGCGTGCGAGCCTGGTCGACCCAATTGTCGCGGGCGACGCGACCGTTGAACTTGAGGTCGGCGTCGAGCTTGTCGGCTTCGTCCTTGGTCATCGCGGCGATCTGCCAATAGTGGAAGACGCCGTGCTCGTTGAGCTTCTTGACGATCTGCGGGCCGACGCCGGTCAGCTTGGCGAGGTCGTCGGGCGCGCCGCGCGGCGCGGCGAGCAGCTCGAACCGGTCGGTCGAGGTCGCCGGTTCCATCTCGCCGGCGGCATCCGTCTCGCCAGCGGCGGTCGGTTCGGGCAGGGCCTCCGCGATCGGCGCTTCGGCCGCGCCGACGTCCATGCCCGCCGCGCCCTGGCTGCGCGAGATGCCGTCGATCGCCGCGCGCGCGACGAGGTCGCAGTAGAGATTGATGGCGCGGGCCGCGTCGTCGTTGGCGGGCACCGGATAAGTGATTCCGTCGGGATCGCAATTGGTGTCGAGGATGGCGAAAACCGGAATCTTGAGCCGGTTGGCCTCCTTGATCGCCAGCGCTTCCTTGTTGGTGTCGATGACGAAGACGAGGTCGGGGACGCCGCCCATGTCCTTGATGCCGCCTAGCGCCTTCTCCAACTTGTCGCGCTCGCGCGACATCATCAGACGCTCTTTCTTGGTCAGGCCCTTGGCGCCTTCGCCAAGCTGCTCGTCGAGCTTGCGCAGCCGCGCGATCGAACCGGAGATGGTCTTCCAGTTGGTCAGCGTGCCGCCGAGCCAGCGCGAGTTGACGAAATACTGCGCCGAGCGCTTGGCGGCTTCGGCGATCTCCTCGGCGGCCTGGCGCTTGGTGCCGACGAACAGCACGCGGCCGCCCTTGGCGACCGTGTCGGATACAACCTTCAGCGCCTGGTGCAACAGCGGCACCGACTGGGCGAGATCGATGATGTGGATCGAGTTGCGCGTGCCGAAGATGTACGGCGCCATCTTCGGGTTCCAGCGATGCGACTGGTGGCCGAAATGCGCGCCGGACTCGAGGAGTTGGCGCATAGTGAAATCAGGCAGCGACACTGCGGTGTCCTTTCCGGTTGAGCCTCGGCGGATCATGTCGGCCGGGCGAACCCGGCCACCGGAGCGAACCCTTGAAGCAGGGCGCGCAGAAATCCGCCTGTGGAATGGCCGCGGCTATAAGGGAGGCGGCCGCCAAAGGCAAGGGCCGCGACAGGTTTGGTCGGCGTCGCCGCGATTTCAAAGCGCTAGGCGCCAAATCACGCGCGGCCTAGCGTTGGTCGCCGACGCTGGGTGTCTCGAGACAATTACACGTAATAAACATGTGTATTTGTCGAGGCGCGCCGCGACGTCGCGCAACTACGCCGCCAGCGCCAGCTTGCGCGACACCAGTTCGCGCAGCGAGGCGAGGTCCTTGGCGAAAGCGCGGATGCCTTCGGCAAGCTTCTCGGTCGCCATTGCGTCCTCATTCATGAGCCAACGGAAGCTCTTTTCGTCGAGGGCGATCTTGGCCGGCGCCGGGCCGGGGGCCTGCGGCGAAAGTCGGCGCGCGAGCATGCCGCTGTCGTCGGCGAGCTTGTGCAACAAGTCGGGCGAAATGGTCAGCCGATCGCAGCCGGCGAGCGCTTCGATCTCGCCAGTGTTGCGGAACGACGCGCCCATGACGACCGTCTTGATTCCGTGGGTCTTGTAGTAGGCGTAGATTGACCGCACCGACGTTACGCCGGGGTCAGTGTCCCCGGTGTAGGGACCGCCGCCCGCCTTGACGTGCCAATCGAAGATCCGGCCGACGAACGGCGAGATGAGGAATGCGCCGGCGTCGGCGGCCGCGACCGCCTGGGCCAGCGAGAACAACAGCGTCATGTTGCAGTCGACGCCCTCGCGCTGCAGCGTGGCGGCGGCCTGCGCGCCCTCCCAGGTCGAAGCGATCTTGATCAGGATGCGCTCGCGGCCGATGCCGCGCTCGGCGTAGGCGGCGATGATTTCACGCGCCTTGGCGATCGTGGCGGCGACGTCGAACGACAGCGTCGCGTCGACCTCGGTCGAGACCCGGCCGGGAACGATGCGCGTCAGTTCCGCGCCGAAGTCGATGATCAGCCGCTCGGTCACCGCCACGGGCGACGCCCCAGTCTTGCGGCCCCAGCCGACCGCCTCGTCGAACAGATAGCTGTAGGCGGGAAGCTGCGCAGCCTTGAAGATCAGGGTCGGGTTGGTGGTCGAATCCGTCGGCTGGTAGGCGCGGATCGATTCCATGTCGCCGGTGTCGGCGACGATCGTCGTCATGGTCCGCAATTGGTCGAGCTTGCTCGTCATGGCCGGGCTCCGAAAGTCGCGAGTTGAATATGGGGCGCAGCGGGGCGCGGGGGCAAGGGCCGCCTCTGCGGCGAACCGTTCAATTCGCCGTCGCCGTCGGCGCGGGAAGAGCGGCGGCCTGCGGCGTCGCAACGGAAGCTGGCGTTGCGGCAGGGACAGGCGTCCCCGCCGGGAGCGGCGCCGCGGTCACCGCCGACGCCTGACCCGGCGTCGCTGCGGGCGTCGGAACGGCGGCGGGGGGCGCCGACGGATCGATGTAGCCGCTCGCGTCGATGCTCGACATCGTGTTGGCGTCCTGCGGCCGCGGCGTCGCCATCTGCGCGCCGATCGCATGCAGCACGTCGGGCGCGTCGGCATAGGCGCCGTGGTCGATGAAGCCGTCGGAGAAATTGGTGAGGTCGTAGACCTTGGCGCCGAGCGCCTCGAGCCGCTCGCGGTCCTCGGGCTTCGACGGGTTGATCGCGCCGACCCGCTGGCGCGACTGGGCGATGGCGCTGGAGAGCGACAGCGCGCGATCGTTGGCGGTGGCGAAGACGGTGACGTTTGCTGGTCTCAGGCGCGCCATCTGCCCGGCGAAGACGTCCATGTCGATGTCGGGCGAGGCGAGCATGACATCGCCGAGATGGCCGGAGAGGTCGCGATCGCCGGCGATCGCCTCCTGGCGCAAAGCCTCCATCGCCAGCCAACCGCCCATCGAATGGGCGAGCACGTGGACTTTGCCGACGCCGGGCGTCGCACTGACGTCTTGCAGCAGCGCTTGCAACGCGTCGCGCGAGGCGGTGGCGTTGTCCTTGTCGGAGACGTAGCCGAACAGTTCGTGCTTGGTCGGCCAAGTGAACAGCACGGCGACGCCGCCGAACCGGCTGTCGGCCACAATCTGCGCGGTGCGGTCGCGCGCCTCGTCGAATGGGGTGTTGAAGCCGTGGACGAAGACGAGCACGTCGCGGTTGACGCCGATGCGGCCGGAAACATGCGAAGCAAGCTCGGACTTGAATTCTTCGGAATCGAGCGTCCGCTCCTGGGCGAGAACGATGTGGTCGCGCGCGTTGGCGGCGCCGAACATCGGCTCTTCAATCGATCCGGCGTGATGGCCGGGCGGGATCGTGAGGATGTCGAGCGCGTAGTGGACGCCGTCGGACGACAGCACCTGGGACGCCGCGCCGTGTTCGGCTTTGCGGGTCGAGGCGACGAAAACCTGCACCGGCCGAGCCGTCGTCGCCGCGACGGCCGGTCCGCCGAAAGCGCCGGCAAGGTCGGTCTCGCAGCCCGACAGCGTCAGCCCGGCGAGGCCGACGAGACCAAGAAAAACAAGCCCAATCGAGGCGCCACGCAGCCAAGCCATCGCTATCAGACTTTCCCGCTTGGTCGCTGCGGCCCCGCAGGCGCAGCGCGACTTAGCACGGTCCCTTCCGCCACGCATGTGGCGAGAGTGAGACGGAGCGGCCGGCGTGGCGCCGCCCCGCCCGCGTCAACGCTGTCGTTCGAACGCGAAGGCCGCGAGCGCGACGACTGGAAAGGCGAGGCCGATCGCGCTCGCCAGCCGCCAGCCGCCGTCGGCGTAGGCCCAGGCGCCGAGCGCCGAACCGAGCGCGCCGAACAGGAAGAAGCTCGCGATGTAGAGGCCATTGAGCCGACCGCGCGATTCGCCGCCGAGCGCGAATATGGCGCGGAACCCGACGACCAGGTGGGCCTGCGCGCCAAAATCGAGCAGCACCGCCGCCGCGACCAGCAGCGCGAGCGCCATCGGGGCGCCGGCGGGGGCGAGATTGGCGATGAGAAAGGCGACGGCCGCGACAACCAGGGCCAACGCCGTCACCGCTCGGCTATGGCCGCTGTCGGCGAGGCGACCGGACAGCGGCGCGGCCACCGCGCCGGAGACTCCAGCGAGCGCGAACAGCGCGATGCCGCGTTGGCCCAACCCGAAGGCGTCGGCGAGGAACAGCGGAACGGTCGTCCAGAACAACGAGAAGGCGGCGAACAGGCAGGCTTGATAGAAGGCGCGCCGCTGCAACACCGGCGTCCGCGCGGCGAGCCCGATCAGCGACGCCATCAGCGCTCCATAGCCGACGCGAGACTCTGGCTGCCGTCGCGGCAGGCCGACCGCCAGCGCCGCCGCGGTCAGCGCCATCAGAGCGGCGGCGGCGAAAAAGACCGTACGCCAAGAGGTTTCCGCGGCGAGGAAGCTGGCGGCCGGCCGCGCCGCCATGATGCCGAGCATGATTCCCATCGCGATGTCGCCGACGACGCGGCCGCGTCGCGCCGCCGGCGCGAAATGGGCGGCGAGCGGCGCCAGCACCTGGACCGCGACCGAGCCGAAGCCGATCAGCAGCGCGCAGGCGAGAAACGCCGCCGGACCGTGCAACAGCCCTGCGCCGAGAAGACCGAGCGCAGCGAGCGCGATCGCGGCCAGCGTCAGGCGACGGTTCTCGACCAGGTCGGCGAGCGGAGCTATGAGCAGCAGGCCGGCGCCGTAGCCGAGCTGGGTCAGCGTGACGATCAGTCCGGCGCTGCGCGGCGGCAGGCCGAGCTCGGCGGCGATCGGCGCGATCAATGGCTGCGCGTAGTAGATGTTGGCGACGATGACCCCGCAGGCGGCGGCGAACAGGGCCGTCAGGCGCGGCGAAAGCGTCGGCTCGTCGGACGGCGTCATGGCGGGCTCCATCCCAGCGCCGCTGCGGCGCTGCGCAAAGGGTCGCTGGATAGGGGACGATCGCGTCGCGATCAAGCGTCGAAGCGCGCGTCAGGCCGGCTGGCCGATCCGCACGGCGGCGCGGCAGGTCTCGATATGCTGCAGAAACTGGCGCGCGCTCTCGCGCCAGGTGAAGCGCAGCGAATGCTCGCGCGCCTTCTCGCGCGGAATCTCGAGGGCGGCCAAACAGGCCGCGCCAAGATCGTCGTTGAGCGCGCCGGCGCCGCTTTCGCCGATCACGTCGAGCGGCCCGGCGACCGGATAGGCGGCGACCGGGATGCCGCTCGCCAACGCTTCGACCAGCACGATGCCGAATGTGTCGGTCTTCGAGGGGAAGACGAACACATCGGCGCTGGCGTAGACCCGCGCCAACGCTTCGCCGTGCAGCGCGCCGAGGAAATGCGCGTGCGGGAAGCGCCGCTCGAGGCCGGCGCGCGCCGGCCCTTCGCCGACGACGACCACCGATCCCGGCAGCTTGAGCTGCAGCAGCGCCTCGAGATTCTTCTCCACGGCGACCCGACCGACGCTGAGGAAGATTGGCCGCGGCAGGTCGAGCGCATCGCGCGAGCGCGGCCGATAGAGGCCATGGTCGACCCCGCGCGTCCACACCTTGACCTTTTCGAAGCCGCGACGCGTCAGCTCGTTGCGGATCGACAGGGTGGGCGCGAGCGTCGCCGCGGCGGGCGCATGGAAGCGTCGCAGCGCCTCGTAGGAGACGGCCTCGGGCAGGCGGGTGCGCGCGGCGATATATTCGGGAAATCGGGTGTGATAGCTGGTGGTGAACAAGCGCCCGCGCTTGCGGCAATGGCGGCGCGCCGCCCAACCGATCGGTCCCTCGGTGGCGATGTGGATGTGGTCGGCGGCCGCGGCGTCGATGCGTCGCGAGACCTCCCACGGAGGAGCGAGCGCGAGGCGGATGTCGGGGTAGGTCGGCAGCGGCAGGGAGGCAAAGCCCTGCGGCGTCAGGAAGACGAACTCGGCGTCGAGCTCGCGCGCCGCCGCCGACATGCGCTCGAGCGTATGGACGACGCCGTTGACTTGCGGCCGCCAGGCGTCGGTGGCGACGAGAATCCGGATCAAGCCGCCTCCGCTTCCGCCTCCACCTCGGCGTCCGCCGCAATCGCGGCGACCGACGCGACCTCCTCGACCGGCGCGGCGAGGCGGGCGTCCTGCTCGCGCTCGCGGCGCGCCGCGGCGAACGTCTTCGACCACCGCATCACTTCGAGCCTGCCGTCGTCGTGCTCGACGACCAGCGAGCAGGATTCGACGAAGTCGCCGGTGTTGACATAAGTGACGCCGTCGATCTCGCGGATCGCCGGGTGATGGATGTGGCCGCAGACGACGCCGTCGACGCCGTGACGCTTGGCTTCGCGCGCGAGCTCGGATTCGAACGAACCGATGAAATTGACCGCGTTCTTCACTTTGAGCTTGGCCCAGGCGGAGAACGACCAGTAGTTGAAGCCGAACAGGCGGCGGACGTCGTTGAAGCGGGTGTTGAGGAACAGCGCCACGTCGTAGGCCCAGTCGCCGAGGTGGGCGAGCCACTTCGAATGGCGCACGACGACGTCGAACTCGTCGCCGTGCATGACGAGATAGCGCTTGCCGTCGGCGGCGACGTGGATCGCGTTGCGGACGATCTCGATGCCGCCGAACGAGAGGCCGACGAACTGGCGGGCGAATTCGTCGTGGTTGCCGGGCACGAAGATCATCCGCGCGCCGCGGCGCACCTTGCGCAGCAGTTTCTGAACGACGTCATTGTGCGCCTGCGGCCAGTACCAGCCGCTGCGCATCCGCCAGCCGTCGAGGATGTCGCCGACCAGGAAGTAGGTGTCGGCCTCGTTATGGCGCAGGAAGTCGAGCGCCAGCTCGGCCTGACAGCCGCGCGTGCCGAGGTGAAGGTCGGAGAGAAAGATCGTCCGGTAACGCCGGGTCGTGTCTTCGGATTTTGCCACGCCAGCCTCGTGGGTCGCGAGCGGAACCAGTTTGCGTTCTCCTTGCGCAGATTCTCATGTCGCGGGCGTGACAACAGGTTGAGCAGGGAGCGAGGACAGAGCGCTAGCGGCGCGCCGCGGCTGCTTGCGATTTCGCGAAGCGGATTTCGCCGGTGTGTGACGCCGCCGCCACAGTCGTCCGCCGCGTCCAGGCGCATGTCGCGGCGCGATGCGCTGAGCCGGAAAGTACTGGAAGGTCAGTATGTTGGCCAAAATTGTGGACGTCGGGGGAATGCGCCGCAATCTTGAGCTTGGTCGGCGATGGGCGGCCGCGCTTAAGTTGGGCAATAGACTTGCAGGCGGCTAAAGATTAGAAGTGCGAAAGGTGCGTTGCTTTTGCGCAAGACGGGGGCCGACCGATGAAGCATTCTCTCTTGGCGTCTACGGCGTTGTGCGCCGCCTTCGCTTCTGGCGCTCTCGCCGCCGACCTGCCGACCATGAAGGGGCCGCCGCCGGCGCCGATGCCGGTCGTCGCCCCATTCTCGTGGACGGGTTTCTACATCGGCGGCAACATCGGCGCCGTCTTCGACCCGGACAGCGTCCAGGATCTCGGTGGTAACTGCTGCCACTTTTACAATGGCGGAACCGACACGCTCAACCCCACGGGGGTCGTCGGCGGTTTGCAGGCGGGATACAATTATCAGATTCAGAGCTTCGTCGTCGGCGTCGAGGGCGACCTCGATGGGACGAGCGCCAGCGCCAGCAGGGGCGGGGTGCTGGGCGGCAGCGGGGCGGGGCAGCCGGTTCATTCGGCGAGCCTGCCATTCTTTGCCGACTTGCGTGCGCGGTTCGGCATCGCTTTCGATCGCTTCCTGCCCTACGTGACGGGCGGCGTCGTCTTTGCAGATCTGACGAACAAGCTCAGTGATACGGGCTACACGCCGCCGCTTCCTGTGAGCCGCGGCAGCGAGGCGACGGGGTGGACGATCGGCGGCGGCGTGGAATACGCGATCGACAATCACTGGTCGGTCAAGGCCGAGTACCTCTATATGCAGTTTCCGGACGTGACGAAGAGCGTCACGGACGGCGCCACATACGCCTTCAAGTTCAAGGACTCCGCCCAGCTCGCCCGCGTCGGCCTCAACTACCGGTTCTAAGCGATGGAGGAGGCGCCGTCGCCGAGCGAGGCGCCTTCGACCTTCACCGACGGCATTGTCTCTCAAGCGCGGTTGCTTCCTGAGCAGCCCGCCGTCATCCTTCCCGACCGGCTGGCCACCTACGACATGATCGCGCAGGGAATCCTGCGCGTCGAGGAGCGCCTTCGCGCCGTGAACCTTCCGCCGGGCGAAGTCGTCTGCGTCGCGCTGGCGAGCCCGATCCGACACCTGATCCTGGTTGCGGCGCTCTTCCGTCTCGGCGTGCCCAGCGTGTCGGGCGAGACTGCCGAAAGCGTCATCGCGCTCCGGCTGCCGGTGCGGACCTACTTTCAAGACGCCGGCGGCGCCCTGACTCCTGGCCTCAACCGTATTTTGGTCGACGAATCTTGGTTCGCCGGGCCACGGCTCGCGGCGAACGCGGCGCGCGGCTTCGCTCGGGAGGACGACCTCTGTCGCATTGAGGTGACCTCCGGGTCGACCGGCGCGCCGAAAGCGGTTTCGACGACCGTCGCGGGTTTTCAGCAGCGCCTTGCGGCGCAGATCACGGCGGAGAGCCTGGGCGTGCGCGGACGCGTGCTCGTTCTGCCGCGGATCAGCGGCGGCCTGGGCTTTCGCGTCGCCGCGCGCGTCCTGTCGACCGGCGGGACGATCGTCTGCGCTGAATCGGCGCGCGAAGCGCTGCAGATGACGGCGGCCTACCGTGTCGACGCGATTGTCGCCTCGGTGCAGCAGGCGCGCGATTTGATCCGCGAGCAGAGAAGGGCGCCGATCCCATGCCCTTCGCTTGGCGCGCTGCTGGTGACCGGCGCGCTGCCGACGCGCGCGTTGCTGAACGAAGCGCGCGCCTGGCTGTGTTCGCGGACAATCGTTCATTATGGCGCGACGGAGACCGGCCCCATCGCCTCGACGCCGGCCGACCTGCTGATGGAGGAAGAAGGCGCAACCGGTTTTCCGCTGCCCGGAGCGACGATCGAAGTCGTCGACGCTGAAGATCGTCTGGCGCCGTCGGAGACCGTTGGCCTCGTGCGCGTGCGCACGCTGGCGATGGGCGAGCCCTATCCGCCAAGGCCGAAGGACGAGCATCCCAGTCTGCGCGGCGGCTCGTTCTATCCTGGCGATCGCGGCCGCCTGACCAAGGAAGGGATGCTGATCCTCGAGGGGCGCGCGTCGGAAATCATCAATACCGGAGGCGTCAAGCGGGCGCCGGAGTTGATCGAGGAACTCGTTCTGCGCCACCCGAACGTCGCCGAGGCCGCCGCCTTCGGCGCTGTCGGAGCGGACGGAATCGAGGAAGTCAATCTTGCCGTGGTGACGCGCGCGGCGATCGCCGAGAAGGCGCTGATCAATTGGTGCGCCGCGCGCGGCCTGGAAGTGGCGCGCGTCTTCGCCGTCGAGTCGTTGCCGCGAACGCAGATGGGCAAGATTCGCCGCGACGAGGTGAAGCGGTCGCTTATCGGTTAGCGCGTCCTGTAGTTTTGCGGCTGTCGCAGAACGCCAAGCGCTCGTCCTTCGCCCGCGCGCCGCCGGCCCAGCGCGTAGAGGCTCGCGGCGGCAAACAGCGTCGGCATGGCGATGGCGGCGAAGGCGACCGCGAGGGATACCCCGGTCGACAATACGGCCGCCCCCGCCATCGAGCCGACGATCGCGCCGAGCCGGCCAGCGCCATGCGCACAGCCGACGCCGGTTGCGCGGCAGTCGGTCGGATAGAAGGTCGCTGCGACGGCGTTGACGCCGATCTGACAGCCGGAGATGCATAGGCCCGCGCCGAAGACGATGCTCCCGAACAGGATCGGCGAGTAGGGCAACGCGCCGATCGTCGCCACCAGCGCGCCACCGAAGGCGTAGCTGATCGCCAGGACGTAGGCGGAATTGAACCGGTCCATCAGGACGCCGAGCAGGATCGCGCCGAGCGTTCCACCGACCTGAAACATGCTGGTGACGACGAATGACGCCGGAAGCGAGGCGCCGACGCTCTGCAGGATCAGCGGCAGCCAACTCGACAAGAGATATATGGTCAAGAGGCTGACGAAGAACGTCGACCACAGCATCAAAGTGCCAAACGCGAGATCGGGCGCAAAAAGACGGCCGATCGGCGCAGCCGGTTCGCGCTCCGCATGCGCGTAAAGGGCAGGCGCAATCGCCTCGCGCGGCGCAATGCGTCGCAGCGCTGAGACGATGCGCGGGTCAGCCGGATTGCGCAGGGCCAAGAACCGAGCCGACTCGGGCAATACCCACGCGGCGATCGGCAGCAGGGCGAGCGGCAGAACCCCGCCCACCGCCAATGGCGACCGCCAACCATAGGCGACGACCAGATGCGCCGAGGCGAAGCCGCCGAGCGCGGAACCGACGGCGAAGCCACAATACATTGCAGTGACGAGCGCGAGGCGATGCTTCTGTGGGCAATACTCGGAGGTCAGAGTCACGCAGTTTGGCATCGCGCCGCCCATTCCGAGGCCGGTGAGAAAGCGCAGCGCGATCAGCATTGGCGGCGAAGGCGAGGCTGACGCGGCCAGACTGGCGGCCCCAAGCAGCGCGACGCACAACAATAGAATCGTCTTGCGGCCGAACCTGTCCGACAACGGGCCGAAAATGATCGCGCCAGCCAGCAGGCCGAAGAGGCTGGCGGCCAACAGCGGCGCCAGTTGCGTCGGCGTTAGCCCCCACTCCGTTCGGATCGACGAGGCGAGAAATCCCATCACGGTCGCGTCGAAGCCGTCGATGGCGACAATGAGAAAGCAGATGGCGACGACCAAGACCTGGAACAGCGAGAGCTGTCGCCGATCGATGAAATCAGCCACATCGACGACTTGGACGCTGGCCATGGGTCTCTTGGTGATGAACAATCGTTTCCTTTAGCATGCTACGCGATTGACGCCTGCTGCGAAACTTCGGTTCCGCGCAGGCGAAGCCCCGCGGGACGGCGGTTGGGGCAGCCGGAGGAAAGACGATCCTGATGAGCGAGGAGCCGCTGCTGGTCTGGCGCATCGTCGTCGAGGGCCACGTCCAGGGCGTCGGCTACCGCCACTTCGCGCGCCGGATCGCGCTGCGCTTCGGCGTCGCCGGCTGGGTGCGCAACCATCGCGACGGGGCGGTCGAGATGCTGGTCGCCGGGCCTGCCGACCGGATCGAGGCTGCGCTCGCGGAACTGAGGCGCGGACCGCTCGGCGCGCATGTGCTCGACTTCCGCATCGTTTCGATCAACGAGACGGAACGCCCGATCGGTTTTGAGATCCGCGGAACGATCTGAACGGGGCGCGCCGCTCGGCCTCACGCCGAATCGAGCAGCCGCTTCGCCCGCTTCAGGTGCGGCAGGTCGAGCATCTCGCCGTCGAGCGCGACGACCCCGGCGCCCGGCGCCGCCTCGAACGCGGCGACGACCGCCCGCGCCCGGGCGATCGCCTCGGGCGAAACGGAAAAGACTTCGTTGATGATCGGAACCTGCGCCGGGTGGATCGCCATCTTGGCGAGGAAGCCGTCGCGGCGGGCGGCGAGCGCTTCGGCGCGCAACCCGTCGAGATCGCGGAAGTTGGTATAGACGGCGTCGATCGGGCGCGCCTCCGCGGCGACCGCGCCGACCAGCGTCAGCGTCCGCGCCAGCGCGTATGGCGCGGCATAGGCGCCGTCGGGCAGGCGGTTCGTCTCGGCGCCGATATCGACCGACAGATCCTCGCCGCCCCAGGCGAGGCCCTCGAGCCGGCCGCTCGCGCCGCGATAGCTGGCGAAGCCGAACAGCGCGCGCGCCGACTCGGTGGCGATGGCGACGATGCGGGTCGAGCCGTCGATGAGGCCGTGCTCGGCCTCGCGCACCGCGAGATTCGCGCCAAGCCGCTGCACGTCGGCGCCGCCGCGGCATTTGGGCAGGACCACGCCGTCGGGAGCGGCGGGGATCACCGCGTCGAGATCGGCCGCGGTCAACCCGCTGGCGAACGCGTTGACCCGAATGTAGAGCCTTGGGCGGGTTGCGAGCCGGCGCGCCTCGGCGACGAAGGCGGCGGCGAAAGTGCGCGCCGCCGGTTTGCGGGCCTCGGCGACCGAATCCTCGAGGTCGACGATCAGCGCGTCGGCGCCGCTCGTCAGCGCCTTGGCGAGCTTCTTGTCGTCGTCGCCGGGGACGAAGAGCAGCGAGCGCATGGTCAGACCGCCGTCGTCGCCAGCGGCCGCCGCCGCATGAACGCGGTGCGGCGGCATTCGGCGACCAGAGTTCCGTCCTGTTTGAAGGCGCGGTGCAGGAATTCGATCAGGCCGGCGTCGGGGCGCGACTTCGAGGCGCGCTTGGCCGTCACCTCCGTCGTCGCGCTGACCGTGTCGCCCTCGAACAACGGCGCGGGAAACTTGACCTCGGACATGCCGAGATTGGCGATGGTCGTGCCGAGCGTCGTGTCGTTGACCGAAATGCCGATCAACAGGCCGAGAGTGAACAGCGAATTCATCAGCGGCTGTCCCCACTCGGTCTCTGTGGCGCAGAAATGGGCGTCGATGTGCAGCGGCTGCGGATTGAGCGTCAGACTCGAAAACAACAGGTTGTCCATCTGGCTGACGGTTCGGGTCAGGCGGTGGCGGAAGACCCTCCCGACCTCGAAATCCTCGAAATAGAGTCCGCCGCGCGGATGGGTTGCGTGCATATCGGCCATTTCCTAACTCCTCGGCCGGCGTCTTAATCGCGCGTTTACCTTAAATCGGCGATGAATAGGCGATGCAAATGCTCGCCGAAGCCGCCGAGCCGCCCTTCGGGGCCGTCGAAACGGTCGCCGAACGGCCGCTGGCGCTTTGCGCCGGCGAGCCCGGGATCGTGCGCCGATTCCTCGCCTGGAGGCAACGGGCCGACGCGGGGGAGCGCGCCGAGGCGGCGAGCGCCCTGGCGCGGGCCTACCTCTACTCCGATCTTCCGGCTGACGAGCGCGCCGAAGCCGAGCTTGGCCTCGCCACCGTGCTCGACGACCCATCGGCCTTGGTGCGCCGGGCGCTCGCCGAGGCGCTCGCCGGCGCGTTCGAAGCGCCGCGCCCAATCGTGCTGGCGCTCGCCGCCGACCAATCCGACGTCGCCGGGGTGGTGCTCGGCCGCTCGCCGCTGCTGACCGAGGCCGAGCTCGTCGATTTCGCCGCGTCCGGCGACGCCGCCGCGCAGACCGCCATCGCCCGGCGGCCACGCCTGGCGGCGGGAATCGCGGCGGCGCTGGCGGAAGTCGGCCGCCGCGAGGCGGCGATCGCGCTTGCCGACAATCTCGACGCCGATGTCAGGCCGAGCGCGCTGTGGCGAATGTTCGGGCGCTTTGGCGACGATTGCGAGGTCCGCGACGCGTTGGCGTCGCGCGCCGATCTGCCGCCGGCGCTGCGCAATGAGCTTGCCGCCGCGACCGCGCGTGGGCTGGCCGCATTCGCCACGCACTGCGACTGGCTCTCCGCCGAGCGCGCCCAGCGCATCGCCCGCGACGCGCGCGAGCAGGCGACGGCGACCATCGCCAGCAACGCCGAACGCGCCGAACTCGCCGAGCTTGCGCGACGCATGCGCGCAGGCGGCACGTTGACCGTCGCGGTGCTGATGCGGGCGCTGCTCGGCGGCGACCGCGACTTCTTTGCGCTCGCCCTGAGCGAACTTTCCGGGATCGCGCCGCGCCGCGCCGCGGCGCTCGCCCGCGCGCCGAAGAGCCAGGGGTTCGCGGCGCTCTACGCCAGGGCGCAACTGCCGGCGCCGTTTCTGCCGGCGTTCCGCGCCGCCTTGCTCGCGCTCAATGTCGCCGATCCGCCGCGCGGCGACCGCATCTCGCGCACTCTGTGCGAGAACGTGATCGCCGCGTGCGAGGCGCGCGCCGAGGTCGGGCAGGGGCCGATATTGGCGTTGCTGTGGCGTTTCGCTTCGGAGGCGACGCGCGCGCGCGCGCGCGAATACGCCGACGACGCCTGGAGCGCCCCGCCGCCGCGGATCGACCGGCCAAATTACGCGCCGCTGCTGATCGAGGCGGTCGCCGCGGCGCTCCAAGAATTCGACGCCCCGCTGGTTGAAGCGCCGGCGCGGCTGGAATCTCCGCTCGCGCCGCCGGTCGAACTGTCGCTTGCCGAGGGCGAAGACGAGGCGACCGCCGCGCCGCCAGTGCAGTTGCCTCCCGACATGCTCGCCGCGCTCGCCGAGGCGGCTTGAGAGGGGATCACGCGACCTCGACGCCGGATTGAGCCGCGCGCGCCTGCGCGATCGCCTTGGCGAGCACATCGGCGTCCTGCGCGCCGGGCACCCCGAAGCGCGAGGCGAAGATGAAGAACGGCACGCCGGTGACGCCGATCGCCTGCGCCTGGGCGATCTCCGCCTGAACCAGATCGACGTCGTCTCCGTCGGCGTAGCGCTTCTCGACGAATTCGGCGTCCATGCCGCACGCGCGCGCGACCGCGATCAGCAGCTTGCGGTCGCCGATGTCGCGGCCTTCCTCGAAATAGAGGCGGAACAGGCGCTCGACCACCGTGTCCTGCTTGTCGCCGACGCTCGCCCAGCGGATCAGT
>NZ_JBEKVH010000013.1:0-42245 GCF_049514155.1 Roseiarcus sp.
GGAGCGTCTATGACGCTCGCAAGGCTTCCCTCTTGCAATCGCTGAACATCGTCAGATACGGCGTCCCAAAACTGAGATTGGGGCAAATTGGCGGCGACGTAGGCGTCCTCCGCCCGGAGGGCGGTGTTGGCGGCGTCAGTGGCGGCACCGGCGTCGATAGAGGCGTAGGCGGCGGTGCCGGCCGCGTGAGCGGCGGCGCGGGCGGCAGTGTAGGCTGCGTCGGCGTGGGTGACGCCGCCGACAGTGCCGGCGTCGCGGGCGGCGGCGTTTGCCGCTTCGACGGCGGATTTGGCGGTGAAGTTATTTGCGCGGGCCGGATATTTGGCGACAACTCGCGCTAGCGCGCTCGCCCAAAACAAGGCCAATGCCCGATGAGAGAATTGTCGCGCATCGGCCGGCTCGGCGGCCCGCTCCCGCCAGTTCACGAACAACGGCAGCACCCTAAGAGCGGCTCGGACCGCGATCGCCTGCGAGACTTCTGGCGGGTGCCCGCTCAACCAAACAATTAGCTCCTTACTATCATGTATCGTCGGCGCAGCTGTAACGGAACGTAGCGGGCGCGCCGCCATCTCCGCGGCCATTTCCGCGATCTCATCCACCACCTTGGAGGTGCGCTCCATGCGCTCGTGCGGCGGGTAGCTCGATAGCGCCTTTCCGTCGCGCGGGCGGATCACGAGGTTGTTCACCAGCTCGAGGGCGATTTTCGGCGTCGGCGTCAGCAGCAGTGGCACGATGCGGACGTCTTCGCCGTTCTTCTGTCGCTCGCGAACGATCGCCAATTCCTTGTCGACGACATAGTCTGACGACAAGGAGTTATGCGAGCACAGCAGCAGAAAAATATCGCATTCCCGCAGCTTGCGCTCGATCTCGAAATTCCAGTTGTCGCCGGCGCGAAGAAGTTCGTCCCTCCAGATTTCGATCGCGTCCTGCTTCACCGCCGCGCGCAAATAGCCGATGACAAACGACAGCCATTTCACCTCTCCCTCGTCCGGCCTTTCCGGCTCGTCGGCATGGGCGTAGCTGATGAAGACGATCGGTTTGCGGGTGGGAATCGTCACGGCGCGGCTCGATTGCGTCGACAGCGTCGCGCGGCGGCGGGAGAAGTCAAGCGGCGGGCGGGAAATGAGGGCGTTACGGTGATGGGGTGGACGGCGCACCGAGCGGCATCGCCGTGCCAAGATGGTCGTTGTCACAACCCACCCAAAGGGAAGCCGCCGGAAGCCTAGTCGTCAATTACAAATAAGACCTTGCCTTGGGCGTTCGCCGCGATCTGAACGAGTTCGGCTGTCGCCTTCGTTCCAACGTCGCGGAGGATAATCGTCGCCCCGCTTGCCCTAGCGTTAGCCGCAAGTTGCACGAGGTCTTGCTGGCTCCGAAAACCGACTCTCAGATCAAGACCACCGCCGTTGGCTACGATTTGCACAAGCTCTTGTTGCAGACGCGGCATCTTGCCCTCCCTTAGGCTGCTTCAGAAGTTCGTATCCATGTGATAACTTTGCATTGCGGGGCCTCACTGCGGCAGGATACGAATTCCCCGCCCGCCCCCCCGCCCCCTCACCTTTCCGCCAGCGCCAACCTTACCGCCAGCGCGCCGAAGGCGGCGGCGAAGCTGCGGCGGAGCCAGGCGAGCACGCGCGGGCGCTCGAGGACGTGGCGGCGCGCCGCGGCGGCGAACACGCCGTAGAGCGCGAAAACGACGAAGGTCGCGAGCATGAAGGCGGCGGAGAGCTCGCCCATGCGGATGAGCGGGTGGGCTTCCTCGGCGCCGACGAACTGCGGCAGGAAGGCGACGAAGAAGATCGACAGCTTGGGATTGAGCAGGTTGACCAGCACGGCGTCGACGACGACGCGCAGATCGGAACGGCGCGACGGCGCGGCGTCGACGCTGAGCGAACCGCCCTCGCGCAGCGCGTTCCACGCCATGAACAGCAGATAGGCGACGCCGGCGTATTTGACCGCGGCGAAGGCGACGGCGCTGGCGTGCAGCACGGCGGCGAGGCCGAGCATCGCCGCGGCGACATGCGGCGCGATGCCGAGCGTGCAGCCGAAAGCGGCGACGAGGCTCGCGCGCGCGCCGCGCGACAGGCCGGCGGCAAGCGTGAAGGCGACGCCGGTTCCCGGCGAAGCGACGACGATCAGCGTGGTGATCCAGAACGCAAGCGACATCGGCGGGACTCCTTTCAGACGGGCTTAGAGCGCGTTGCGCTCAGGTCTCCTCGAACCTCGTCCTGAGGCGCCGCGAAGCGGCCTCGAAGGACGCTCCAGAAAGCGCGATCCCTGGAGCATCCTTCGAGGCCCTCGCTCACGCGAGGGCGCCTCAGGATGAGGGGCGGCGGCTGCGTCGGGCGCCCCTCCACCGCGCCGCGGGCGAGGATCGGGCGCCCCCTCCACCGCGCTCACGCGCGGTTCCCCTGCCCGCGCAGCGGGGAAGGATGGCGCTCGGCCGCGCAGGACCTTTCCAATCTAGGCACCGGGGAAACGCGGCGCCGCCGGGCTGACGACGGTCGCCATGCCGCCGCTGATCTGCATCACCGCCAGGCCGCGCTCGTTGGGGCCCTCGGCGCGGAAGCGGAAGACGCCGTCGACGCCGTTGAAGCCGGACGGGTTGGTCAGCACGGCCGGCGAATAGCGTTGCGCCCCTTGCGCGCGCGCCAGCGCCGCCACCAGCGACGCGGCGTCATAGGAGAGCGAGGCGAGCCGCAGCGGTTCGGCGTTGAAGCGCGCCTTGTAGCGCTGGGCGAAGGCGTTGAAGCCGGCGTTGTCGGGCGCGGCGAACCACGCCCCCTGCAGCGCCGGCAGGCGCAGTACGCGCGGATCGTTCCATACGCCGGTGCCGAGGATCTGCGTCCTGACGCCGCTCGTCGCCAGCGCCGCCGCCAGCGCCGGCATGCCGTCGGCCTGCTCGGGAATGAACAGCGCGTCGTAGCCGCCGGGCGCGCCGGCGAGATCCTGCACGCCGGCCTGCGGCTGGCCGGCGGGATAACGCGCGACGGTGACGACGCGCGCGCCGAGCCGCTGCGCCGCCTGCTGGAACTCGCCGACCGCGACATTGGCGTAATCGCTTTGCGGCGCCAGCACGGCGAAATTCTTCTTGCCCTTCGAGACCGCGTATTCGGCCGCCTTGTCGGCGTAGGACTCGATCAGGAACGACAGCAGATAGACGCCGGGTTGGGCGACGCTCTCGTCGGTCGAGAAGGCGACGACCGGCCGGCCGGCTGTCTTGGCGACCCGCGCGACCTCGCGCACGTCGGCGGCGAGCAGCGGCCCGAGGATGATCTCCGCCCCGGCGCCGATGACCGCCTGGCCGGCTTGCGCGGCGCCGTCCGGGGCGCCGTGGTCGTCGACGATCATCAACGTCACGTCGTTCATGCCGGATTCTTCGACGGCGAGCTGAGCCGCGTCGCCCATCGCGACGCCGACGCTGCTCGGCTGGCCGTTCTGGGTCAGCGGCAGGATCAAGCCGACCCGCACCGGCCCCGTGCCGACCGTTTGGCCGACCGTCGGCCCGACGAGCGGCTGCGCCTGGACGTCCGGCACCGGCGCGGCGCCGATGTCAGGGGACGGGCCCGGCGACAGCCCCAATCCGCTCGAGGTGCAGCCGGCCAACGCGAGCAGCGCGCAACCGGCAAACGCGCGCGCCGCCCCGGCGAGCCCACGCTCCGCCACCCTCGAGGCGCCTTTCGGCATGGAAACCTCCCCCGCCCGGGGCCAGAAGAACTGTCACGAATCGCTCGGACCCACCGACATTCTAGCGCTTTTGCCGGCGTCGCGCGCCGTCTGAGAACCGCGACCACATTTTGCGTCGATTGTGGCATTTTCGGCCCCGGATGCTAGGAAGGCCAGTGAGGCGGACAAGGCTCAAAACGAACATGACGATGCGTCACCCGCAGCCGATCCCGACGCCGCGGCCGCGCGGCTTCTCAGCGCTGGGGGCGCGCGTCGAGGCCGCCGCCCTCGCGCCCGGCCTCTATGTCGTGGCGACGCCGATCGGCAATCTCGGCGACGTCTCGTTGCGGGCGCTCACGACCTTGGCGGCGGCCGATGCGATCCTGGCCGAGGATACGCGTGTCACCCGCCGCCTGCTCGACCGCTACGACATCGCCGCGCCGCTCGTCGCCTATCACGAGCACAACGCCGCCGAAGTCCGCCCGCGCGTCCTCGCCCGCCTCGCCGCCGGCGAAGCGCTGGCGTTGGTTTCCGACGCCGGCACGCCGCTGGTCTCCGACCCCGGCTACAAGCTGGTGGTCGAGGCGGCGGCGGCGGGAATCGCCGTCTTCGCCCTGCCCGGCCCCTGCGCGGCGATCGCGGCGCTGACGACCGCGGCGCTGCCGACCGACCGTTTCTTCTTCGAGGGCTTCCTGCCGGCCAAGACGGCGGCGCGGCGCGAGCGGATCGCGGCGCTGGCGGCGATCCCGGCGACGCTGGTCTTCTACGAAGCGCCCGGCCGGCTCGCCGAAGCGCTCGCCGACCTCGCCGCCGGGCTGGGGCCGCGACCGGCGGCGGTGGCGCGCGAATTGACCAAGCTGCACGAGGAGACGCGCCGCGCGACGCTGAGCGAACTCGCCGCCGATTACGCCGCCGCCGCCGCGCCGAAGGGCGAGATCGTCGTCGTCGTCGGCCCGCCCGCGCCCGCCGCCAGGCCGGCGGCCGAGACGCTCGACGCGATGATCCTCGACGCGCTCGCCGACCTGTCGGTCAAGGACGCGGCCGCCGCGGTGGCGGTCGAAGCGGGCCTGCCGCGGCGCGAAGTCTATGCGCGGGCGCTCAGGCTCGCCGGGACACGGCGGTGACGCCGGCGCGGCCGGCCAAGGCGCGGCGGCGCGCCCACCGGTTCGGCCTGCGCGCCGAGTCGATCGCCGCGCTGCTGCTGCGGCTGAAAGGCTACCACGCGCTCGCCCGCCGTTTCGCCGCCGCCGGCGGCGAGATCGATCTCATTGTGCGGCGCGGCGCGACGATCGCTTTCGTCGAGGTCAAGGCGCGCGACGATCTCGACGCGGCGATGGAAGCGATCACCGAGGCCAAGCGGCGCCGCATCGGCCGCGCGGCGCGGATCTGGCTCGCACGCAACCCGTGGGCGGCGGCCTTGAATCTGCGCGGCGACGCCGTCTTCGTCGCGCCGCGGCGGCTTCCCCGCCACCTTGCCGCAGCGTATAGGCTGGACCTCGATTGAAGGGACCGATTCCGCCATGCCGTTGACCGTCGCCGTGCAGATGGACCCGATCGAGCGCATCCGCATCGCCGGCGACTCGACCTTCGCGCTGCTGCTCGAAGCGCAAGCGCGCGGCCACACGCTGCTCTATTACACCCCCGACCGGCTCAACCTGCTGGGCGCGCGGCTGTTCGTCGAGGCCCAGCCGCTCGCCGTGCGCGACGAGCCGGGCGACCATTTCACCCTCGGCGAAGCGCGCACGATCGAACTCGCCGACCTCGACGTCGTCCTGTTGCGCCAAGACCCGCCGTTCGACCTCGCCTATATCGCCACCACCCATCTGCTCGAGCGCATCCATCCCAAGACCCTGGTGGTCAACGACCCGCGCGCGGTGCGCGACGCGCCGGAAAAGCTGTTCGTGATGGACTTTCCCGAGCTGATGCCGCCGACGCTGATCTCGCGCGAGCGCGCCGCGATCGAGGCGTTCCGCGCCGCGCACGGCGAGGTGGTGATGAAGCCGCTCTACGGCTTCGGCGGCGGCTCGGTGTTCAAGGTCGGCGAACGCGACCCGAATTTCGGCTCGCTGTTCGACCTGTTCTCCAACACCTTTCGCGAGCCGTGGGTGATCCAGAAGTTCCTGCCGCAGATCGTCGAGGGCGACAAGCGCATCATCCTGGTCGACGGCGAGGCGCTCGGGGCGGTCAACCGCGTGCCGGCCGAGGACGACATCCGCTCCAACATGGTGCGCGGCGGCGCGGCGGTTGAGACCGAGCTGACGGCGCGCGAGCGCGCAATCTGCGCCCGCATCGGCCCCGAATTGAAGCGGCGCGGCCTCGTCTTCGTCGGCATCGACGTGATCGACGGCTGGCTGACCGAAATCAACGTCACCTCGCCGACCGGCATCCGCGCCGTGCGCAAGCTCGGCGGCCCCGACCTCGCGGCGGCGATCTGGGACGCGATCGAAGCGAGGCGGCGCGCCGCAGGAGCCGCGCCATGACCGCCGTGTCCTCGGCTCTCGGCGCGCGCGCCCGCCGCGGCCGCAGCGCGCCCGCCGATCTGTTCGACCGCGACGAGGTCGAGACGAAGCTCGAGCGGCTGCGCGCCAAGATCAAGAACGACGAAGCGGCGTTCCGCCGCGGCGCGGTCGAGGTCTTCGCCGCCGCGCTCGAAGCCGGACGCGCCGAGGCGCAGCGGGCGCTCGAAGAGGGCGGCCGCGGCCGCGCGTGCGCGCGCGCGCTCAGCGATCTCGAAGACGAAATCATCTGCGCCGTGCACGACATGGCGGTTCGCCTCGCCCATCCCGACGGCGCGGCCAAGGCGAGGGGGCTGACCATCCTCGCCGTCGGCGGCTACGGCCGCGGCATGCTGGCGCCCGGCTCCGACATCGACCTGCTGTTCCTGATCGACGACGAGAAGGACGCCGGCGACGCGAAGCTGATCGAGACGGTCCTCTACGTGCTGTGGGACCTCAAGCAGAAGGTCGGCCACGCGACGCGGACGATCGACGAATGCCTCCGCCAGGCGCGCGCCGACATGACGATCCGCACCTCGGTGCTGGAAGCGCGGCTGATCGCGGGCGACGCAAGGAAGCTCGCGACGCTGGCCGCGCGCTTCGACAAGGAGATCGTCGCCAAGACGGCGAGCGAATTCGTCACCGCCAAGCTCGGCGAACGCGACGCGCGGGTCAAACGCGCTGGCGAGTCGCGCTATCTCGTCGAGCCGAACATCAAGGAAGGCAAGGGCGGCCTGCGCGACCTCAACACGCTGTTCTGGATCGCCAAATACGTCTACCGGGTGCGCGACCCGCGCGAACTCGTCGAAGCGGGGCTGTTCTCGCAGCGCGAATTCAACCTGTTCTCGCGCTGCGAAGAATTCCTCTGGCGGGTGCGCTGCCACCTCCACTTCCTCACCGGTCACGCCGAAGAACGGTTGAGCTTCGACGTGCAGCGGCCGATCGCCGAGCGACTCGGCTACGCCGCGCGCGCCGGCCAAGCCGACGTCGAACGCTTCATGAAGCACTATTTTCTCGTCGCCAAGGACGTCGGCGATTTGACCGCGATCGTCTGCGCCGCGCTCGAAGAGCGGCAGGCCAAGCCGACCCAGGGGTTCGACCGCTTCCTCGGTCGGCTGCGGCGCCGGCCGCAGGCGCTCGACGACGCGGTCGATTTCAAGATCGACCACGACCGCATCAACGTCATCCGCGCCGACGCGTTCGAACGCGATCCGGTCAACCTCATCCGACTCTATTGGGTCGCCGATCGCTCGAGCCTCGCCATCCATCCGGACGCGACGCGGCTCGTCACCCAGTCGCTGAAGCGCATCGACGCCGAGCTGCGCGCCGATCCGGAGGCGAACCGACTGTTCCTCGCCATCCTCACCTCGCGCCGGTCGCCGGAAACGGCGCTCAGAAGGATGAACGAAGCGGGCGTGCTCGGCCGCTTCATCCCCGACTTCGGCCGCGTCGTCGGCCTGATGCAGTTTTCGATGTATCACCATTACACGATCGACGAGCACCTGCTGCGCACCGTCGGCGTGCTCAGCCGAATCGAGGCCGGCGAATTCAAGCAGGCGCACCCGTTGGTCAGCGAGCTGGCGCCGCACATGCCCAGCCGCTCGGCGCTCTATGTCGCAGCGTTCCTGCACGACATCGCCAAGGGCCGGCCTGAGGACCATTCGATCGCCGGGGCGGAGGTGGCGCGCCGCCTCTGCCCGCGCCTCGGCCTCGACGCCGCCGACTGCGACCGCGTCGCCTGGCTGATCGAGCAGCATCTGACGATGTCGAACATGGCGCAGGGACGCGACCTCGCCGACCCGCGCACCGCCGAAGCCCTGGCGGCGAGGGTGCAGTCGCTCGACCGGCTCAAGATGCTGCTGGCGCTGACCGTCGCCGACATCCGCGCCGTCGGGCCCGGCGTCTGGAACGGCTGGAAGGGCCAGCTCCTGCGCACGCTCTACTGGGAGACCGAACTCGTGCTCGGCGGCGGCCATTCGGCGATCGACCGCAAGGCGCGGGTCGCGGCGGCGCAGGAGGCGCTGCGCAAGGCGCTGCCCGGCTGGTCGGACCCCGACTTCGACGCCTATGCGCAGCGTCACTACCCGGCCTATTGGATCAAGGTCGATTTGCCGCATCTCGTCGCCCACGCCAAGCTGCTCTACGCGATGGCGGCCGACGTCCGCTCGCTGGTGACCGAAGTGGCGAGCGATTCCTATCGCGGCGTCACCGAGATCACCGTCGTCGCGCCCGACCACCCCCGGCTGCTGTCGTTCGTCGCCGGCGCCTGCGCGGCGGCCGGCGGCAACATCGTCGACGCGCAGATCTTCACCACGGTCGACGGCTTTGCGCTCGACACGATCTCAGTCACGCGCGCCTTTGCGCTGGACGAGGACGAGATGCGGCGGGCAAACCGCATGGCTCGCACCATCGAGCAGGCCCTGCGCGGCGAGATCAAGGTCAGCGAGCTGGTCAAGCAGGCCCACAGCGGCCGCGACGCGCGCGTTGGGGCCTTCCGCATCCCGCCGGCGGTGTCGATCGACAACGCGATGTCGCACCGCTACACGGTGCTGGAGGTCGAGGGCCTCGACCGGCCCGGCCTGCTCTATGAGCTGACCGCGGCGCTATCGCGGCTCAACCTCAACATCGGCTCGGCCCATATCGTCACTTTTGGCGAAAAGGCGGTCGATTCCTTCTACGTCACCGACCTGACCGGGGCGAAGATCGCGTCGCCCTCGCGCCAGGCGGCGATCAAGCGCCATTTGTTGGCGATTTTCTGAAGCCGGCGGCGCACCGCCGCGCTGCGGCTTGATTTTTGCCCCGCCAACGCTGATATCGGGCGCAACCAAACTTGGGGCTTTTCCGAATGAAAGACACTACCGAGGCGCCGACCGAAGCGCCTGTCGCTGAGCCGGCCGCCCAGGCCGCCGAACCCGATCCCTTCGCGGTGATCGAGAAGCTCAACGCCGAGAACGCCGAACTCAAGGACCGCCTGCTGCGCGCGCTGGCCGAGATGGAGAACTTGCGCCGGCGCACCGAGCGCGAGGTCGCCGACGCGCGCGCCTATGGCGTCGCCAATCTCGCCCGCGACATGCTCTCCGTCGCCGACAACCTCGCCCGCGCGGTGGAAAGCGTGCCGGCCGAGGCGCGCGCCGCGGCCGACGCGGCGGTGAAAGCGCTGTTCGAGGGCGTCGAGCTGACCGAGCGCGACCTCCATGCCGCGCTCGGCCGCTATGGCGTGACCAAGCTGTCGCCGGAGGGCGAGAAATTCGACCCCAATTTCCACCAGGCAATGTACGAGATCCCCAACGACAGCCTGCCGGCCGGGTCGGTGGCCGACGTCGTGCAGAGCGGCTGGAAGATCGGCGAACGGGTGCTGCGCCCGGCCCTGGTCGCCGTCTCCAAGGGCGGCCCCAAGGCCGAGCCGAAGAACGGCGACGACCCGCCGGCGGCGGAGGCTTGATCTGTCCCTTCTCCCCGCTTGCGGGAGAAGGTCAGGTTGAGGGGCCGGGAGGGCGGCCGCGACGGCCATAACGCAAAGAGCGCTCTCTCCCCGCGAGCCTAGCGGATTCGCACATCCGAACGCCAAATATCCAACGCCAGCTCTGCCTGATCCGTGCTCGGCGTCAATGTCGCGCCAAGCGCGGCCGCTTCGCGGCTTGCTCGTTTCACTCGCAAACATTGACTCCTCCGCGCGGCTCAGGCCGTTGGTTTCCACGATCTTTGGTGAGCGGGCCGGCCGTGCGGCCGGCTCCGCTCGCCAAAGGCCATGGAAACAAGAACGCCACGTCGGAACGGCGCAGTCATCGCGAAGCGGCCGAAGCAAAGCGTAGGAGCGGCGAAGCCGCTTGACGGCGCCGGGCCGATGTGGCCCCGGGCTGAAGATGTGTGAACGCTGTAACTGCGGGCGGGGAGAGGGGGATTCACCCCTTCGTCACCCGCCGCATTGTCAGGTTGATCCGTCCGCCCTCGGCGAGCAGGGTCGAACTGCCGGGGTAGACGCGCTCGACCCCATGGAACGCCAGCCGGCCCGGCCCGCCGAGCGTCATCGCGTCGCCGGAAGCGAGGCGGAACGAACGCGTCGGGCCGCCGCGGTTCAGGCCGCCGACCCGGAACAAGGCCGTGTCGCCAAGCGACAGCGAGACGACGGGCGCCGACAGCTCCGCTTCGTCGCGGTCCTGATGCAGGCCCATCCGGGCGGTCGCGTCGTAGAGGTTGATCAGGCACGCTTCGGGCGGCGGCGCGCCGGGCGCGAGCGCGGCCCAGACCGCCTTGAGCCGCGCCGGCGCCGGCGGCCACGGCGTCCCGGTCTCGGGATGGGTGGCCTGATAGCGGTAGCCCATTTCGTCCGACACCCAGCCGAGCGGGCCGCAATTGCTCATCCGGACCGAGAACGGCTTGCCGGTCCTCGGCATGCGCGGCGCGAACGGCGGCGCGGCGGCAAGGACCGCGCCGATTTCGTCGCGCAGCGCCTCCTGGCCGGCGCGGTCGAGATAGCCGGGATAGCAGCGGACGCCGGGGGCGATTTCGATGGCGACGGGCATCGGCGGGGGACCATCCTTGTTCGGCTCACGCCGTCTTTCCTCAACGCGGGGCGCGTCGTATAGGAGGCGCCAATTCTACGCTACGCGCGCGTTCCGGCGCGTTCCTTCGAGGCCACGCGCGCGAACCGCGCGCTTATCTGAGGCGATGCATGTCGGGTCATAGCCAGTTCAAGAACATCATGCACAAGAAGGGCAGGCAGGACGCGATCCGCTCCAAGCTCTTCTCCAAGCTGGCGCGCGAAATCACCGTCGCCGCCAAGCTCGGCATGCCCGACCCGGCGATGAACGCGCGGCTGCGCGCCGCCGTGATCGAGGCGCGAGCCGAAAACATGCCGAAGGACAACATCGAGCGCGCGATCAAGAAGGCGTCGTCGGCCGACACCGAGAATTACGAGGAAGTGCGCTACGAGGGCTACGCGCCGGGCGGCGTCGCGATCATCGTCGAAGCGCTGACCGACAATCGCAACCGCACCGCCGGCGAGGTGCGCTCCTATTTCACCAAGGCGGGCGGCTCGCTCGCCGAGACCGGCGCGGTGTCGTTCATGTTCGACCGCGTCGGCGCGATCGTCTTCGACCGCGCAATCGCGACCGACGACGCGATGCTCGAAGCGGCGATCGAAGCCGGCGCCGACGACGTCGTCTCGGAAGGCGACGAGCACGAGATCGTCACCAGCATCGAGTCGCTGCGCGTGGCGCAGAAAGCGCTCGAAGCGAAGTTCGGCGAGCCGCACAAGGCCTCGATCGTCTGGCGGGCGCAGAACACGATTTCGGTCGACGACGAGACCGGCGAGAAGATCCTGCGCCTGATCAACGCGCTCGAGGAGAACGACGACGTTCAGACCGTCTCGGCGAACTTCGAAGTGTCCGACGCGCTGATCGCCAAGATGGAAGACTGAGCGGCGCGAGGTCCCTTCTCCCCGCGAGGCGGGGAGAAGGTCAGGATGAGGGGCCGGGAGACTGGCCGCTCCGCCCGTGAGGCCAATCGCCCCGCCCCTCGCCCTAACCCTCTCCCCGCAAGCGGGGAGAGGGGATTGTTGTAGCGCGCCTTCAAGGACTCATCGCCGCGATGCGAGCCTCATCACCAGCAGACCCACTGACCCCAGCGGTTGTACCCACAGTGACGATGGTTCCAATACCAGGGGCCCGGGCCCCAACCAGGGCCCCAACCCGGACCCCAACCGCGGTGGTAACCCCAACCGCAGTTCCAATGGCACCAAACATGTTGGATGTCGGCCGCCGCGACTGGTTTTTCGAGCGAAGGCGACGTCAACGTGAAGGCCGAAGCCGGCGCGGACGAGATCGCCAGCATTGCCGCGCCGGCCAAAGCCGCCGCGAATCCGCCGACGAGAATGCGGTTCACCATGAGAGCCTCCGTGTCTGGCCACCCAACGCCGCGAAATTACGGGATGCGGGCTGAACTGCGGGTGAACGGAAGGGGGACCGCGACTGTTGGAGTGGCGTTTCACCGTCCCCTCGCCGTCACGCCGACAACCTCGCCCAACCGGTCGAGACCGACGCGCAGGCGGTCGGCGAGCACGGCGTCGGCGCGCCACGGCGTGACGATTTCCGGCACCAGACGGCGGCAATCGCGCAACGACGCGCCCTCGACGACGACGCGGGTCAGGATCGGCCAGGCGGCCGGGCCGGCGAGCGCCGCCGCAGCGCGCAATTTATCGCGCGCATGCAGTGCGATCTCGCTCGCCGGCAGGCCGGAGCGCGGCCCTGGCTGGCCGGCGCCGCCGACCCGGTCGAGGGGCGCGGCGCGCAACGCGTCGAGGTCGGCGCGGCGGTGCAGCCGGCGCAACGCTTCGCCGATCAGCCAGCGCAGGTCGTTGAGCCGCGGATCGTGCGGCGCCAGCGCGCGGGTCGAGCGCATGACGTCGAACGGATCGACCAGCCGGCGCAGTTTGTCGGCGTCGCGCTCGGTCCTCTGGCCCGCCTCGGCGGCGCGCGCAAGCCGCTCCGGCGTCGCGTCGAGCCGTTCGGATTCGCCCTGCGCGCGGGCTTTCGCGCGCCGCGTCGCCGCCTTGCCGCTCATTGCGCCAGCTCCGCGCACATGGCGGCGGGAGAGGAGCAATAGGAGGCCGGGTCCGGACCGTGGAGCCGCGCCGGAATCGCGACGCTGGGGATCGCGAGGTCGGGCGGCGGGGCGCGATGAACGCGCTTGAGGTCGCGCAGATGGGCGGCGCAGGCGGCGACAAGGAGCTGATGGGCGGTCTCGGTTCGCGGGCGGCGGCGACGGGGCAAGCGATCCTCCTCGACTGGAAAAAGCGTCGCGACCGGCGGTCACATGTTCGCTCTTTGTTCTTATTTTCTGAACATCAGCACCTCCCGTCAAGCATTATTTCTGATATTCATGATTGCGTATGTTCTGAAAAGCCGAATAATCATTTCATGACCGTCGATTGGATCCGCGCCGCGCTCGAGGAGACCGGCAAGACTCGCAGCGGCCTCGCCCGCGCCCTCGGCCGCTCGCCCTCGGCGGTGACCGATCTGCTCAATGGCCGCCGCCGCCTGCGCGCCGACGAGATCGCCATCGCCGCCACGTATCTCGGCGTCGAGCCGCCGCGGCTGATCGGCGGCGGACGCGCGCCGCCGATTCGCGCCACGGTGCCTCTGGTCGGCCATGTCGGCGCCGGCGCGATCGCTCATTTCTACGCCGACGGCCAGGGCCCGTTCGACGAAGTCGGCGCGCCCGACGCGGCCAGCGCCAAGACCGTGGCGGTGCAGATCCGCGGCCATTCGCTCGGCGCGCTATTCGACAATTGGCTCGTCTTCTACGACGACGTGCGCGAGCCGCCCGGCGACGACCTCGTCGGCCGCATGTGCGTGTGCGGCCTCGCTGACGGACGCGTGCTGATCAAGGCGCTGAAGCGCAGCCATATCGCCGACCTGTGGACGCTGCTGTCGAACGCCGAGCCGCCGATCTACGACGTCGCGCTCGACTGGGCGGCGCTGGTGCGCGAAATGCGGCCGAGATAGGCCGCCGATGCCGACGGCCCCTTCCGCGCTCGACATCGCGCGCGCGCTCGTCGCCTTTCCCTCGGTGACGCCCGACGATTCCGGCGCCCTGCCCTATGTGCAGCGCCTGCTCGCCGAAGCCAGTTTCGCCGTCGAGATCGTTTCGTTCGCGGAAAGCGGAACGCCGACCATCGCCAACCTGTGGGCGCGCTTCGGCCGCGACGCGCCGAACTTCGTCTTCGCCGGCCACACCGACGTCGTGCCGCCCGGCGACGAAACGCGCTGGCGCTTTCCCCCGTTCTCGGCGACGCTCGCCGACGGCGCGTTGTGGGGCCGCGGCGCGGCCGACATGAAGGGCGGCGTCGCCGCCGCGCTCGCCGCCGCGTTGCGCTTCGTCGCCCGCGGGCCGTTCAAGGGCTCGATCTCGTTTCTCTTGACCGGCGACGAGGAAGGCCCCGCGGTCAACGGCACGGTCAAGCTGCTCGACTGGGCGCGCGCGCGCGGCGAGCGTTTCGACGCTTGCCTGCTCGGCGAGCCGACCAGCCAGGCGGCGCTCGGCGATACGATCAAGCACGGCCGGCGCGGCTCGCTGAACGGCCGGCTGACGCTGATCGGCAGACAGGGTCACGTCGCCTATCCGCTTCTCGCTGACAATCCGATCCGCGCGCTCGCGCCGGCGCTCGAGGCGCTGCAGGCGCCGCCGCTCGATTTGGGCACGGCCGATTTCGACCCCTCCAATCTCGAGATCGTCAGCGTCGATGTCGGCAATCCGGCGACCAACGTCATTCCCGGCGAGGTTCGCGTCGTTTTCAACGTGCGCTTCAACGACCTTTGGACGCCGGCGACGCTCGCCGCCGAGATCGAGCAACGCGTCGCGGCGGCGGCGAAGGGCGCGCGTTACGCGCTTGCGTTCGACCCGACCAACGCCGTCGCGTTCCTGACCCAGCGCGGGCCCTTCACCGACCTCGTCGCGCGCGCGATCGAAGAGACGACGGGCGTGAGGCCGAAGCTGTCGACCGGCGGCGGCACGTCGGACGCGCGCTTCATCAAGGACGCCTGTCCGGTGGTCGACGTCGGCCTGGTGGGCAAAACCATGCACGCGGTCGACGAGCGCGTCGCGGTTGACGACCTCGAAGCGCTGTCGCGCGTCTATGAGCGCGCGCTCGAACTCTATTTCACAGCAAGCGAGCGCGGCTGATCGCGGTCACGGGCGCCGTCGCCGGACCGCTCGGCGCTATCGCCGACAGTGTGAGTAGAGTCCCTCAGTTGCGGATTCCAAAGATACGATCAATCTAGTCGCGCTATGACATGGCACGTCCAATATCGGAAGGAGGGATCGGAGCACATCGCGCGGGCTCCGAGCCCCGAGGCCGCGATCGAGGCCGCCTGTCATCTCATCGATGAGGGCTGCGATGTCTTTGGCGTCGGCACGGGGCCGCTCACCGATTCGATCGCAAGAAATGAAATTGCCCGCATCTATGCCATTTGGGCGCGGGAAAAGAATCCGTTCGGGCAATTTTCAAACTGAGACGCCCAAATTCTGGCCGGGTCGGCCTCCGAGCCGCTTCACAACGGCGTCGCGGCCTCAGCCAACAGTCGGGCTAGCTTCGCTTCCTCTTCGGTCAAGAGGCGACGGAGAATTTCCCGCTTTTTTGGGGTCGGTTTCCACGGCGATCTGTCGTCGGAAGTGTTCGACGTTAAGCCGAGCGACGTATATTTGCATGGAACGGGTCCCCCGTTCGTGCTGGCGTTGTGAGGCCTATCGGGCGACGTCTGATCTCGGGAACGCGACACGAAAACGGGCGGTCGCATTGCGGGGTACTCAGCGACCGCCCATACACGACCACTGGTCAAGCTTCTTGCGGGGCAAGAACCTGCGCTCGGCGCGATCACGAAAGCGGCGACAGCGCTCGCGCGAAAGGATCGGATTCTACTTATTCCAAGCCACGAGCGGGCAATTCTCTTGGCGCCGGATCGTATTCGGCGACGCGCCGGTCCGCGCCGATGGCTGCCTGAGCAGCGTCTCAAATTTGAAATCCGAAGGGCTTGTCGGCCGCTCGCGTCCACCCTCCGCCCCGTGATACGCTTTGCTCAATGCACGGAGGACGGGGCCATGCATGACGACCGAATAGCCGTCTATCGCAAACGCTCGCAAGGTTGCGTTCGCAGAGCGAAGCTGAAGGACAGCCTCGCGGACGAATGGGCGCGCCTCGCAAGCCATTGGGAAATGCTGGCGCGGATTCGCGAGCAGATGTCGATTATCGCCGGTGGCTATGATTCCCAACGGGACCAGGTCCCAAATACCCTTAGGGCTTAAAGGCTAACGGCGCCCGCCGATGTGAAGGCTTGCGCCGTCATGTTTGCGAAAGCCGTCCAGGATCGAGAACCGCCGCGACGCGATCCGAGAGTGAATATCCGCTTGGACGTTTTCTTCGCCCACACCGGCCCTTCCGTTCCCGACCAAGACCGCTCGTTTCGGCGCAGTTGGCGGAAGGGTCGGCTCGGGTCGAAACCGGCGGTTGACGGCGGGCGCCGAAGTTTGATTTTGAACGCTAGCCTCGTTTCGCCGCCGGGTAATCGATCCGCGCAAGATAGAGGCCGCAGGCCGGGGCGACGTGGCCGCAGCGGCTGCGGTCGGCCGCCTCCAGCGCCGCCTTGAGATCGGCGGGACTCCAGCGACCGAGACCGACCTCGATGAGCGAGCCGACCATCGAGCGCACCTGGCGATGCAGGAACGACCGCGCAGCGACCGAAAACGCGACTCGTTCGCCCTCGCGCGCGATGTCGAGCCGCGACAGCGTGCGCACCGGCGAATTGGCCTGGCATTGCACGTCGCGGAAGGTCGTGAAGTCGTGGCGACCGATCAGCGCCTTGGCCGCTTCCGCCATCGCTTCGACGTCGAGCTCGCGCTTGAGCCGCCAGGCGCGGTCGCGCTCGAGCGTCAGCGGCGCGCGGCGATTGACGACGCGGTAGACGTACCAGCGCATGATCGCGCTGCGGCGCGCGTCGAAATGGTCGCCGACCGCTTCGGCGTCGAGCACGGCGATCGGCGCCGGCGCGAGCTGGCCGTTGATCGCCTCTTTCAGTCGCCAGCCGGCCCATTCGCGATCGAGATCGACATGGGCGACCTGGGCGAGCGCGTGCACGCCGGCGTCGGTGCGCCCGGCGCCGGCGACGAGCGGCTGTTCCTGGCCGAGCCGCGCCAGCGCCTCCTCCAGCGACTGCTGGATCGACGGGCCGTTCCCTTGCCGCTGCCAGCCAGCGAAGTCGGTCCCGTCGTACTCGATCGTCAGCTTGTAGCGCGGCATAGCGTCAGAGCGTCAGGACGATCTTGCCGACATGGTCCGCGTTGTCGATGCGGCGGTGGGCGGCGGCGGCCTCGGCCAGCGGAAAGGTCGAGTCGATCAGCGGCTTGCAGCGGCCGTCGGCGAGCAGCGGCCACACCTTGGCTTTCAGCGCGTCGATGATCTCCGCCTTCTCGGCGACCGAGCGCGGCCTGAGCGTCGAGCCGGTGTGGATGAGCCGCTTGGCCATGATCGGATGAAGATCGATCTCGACCTTGCGCCCGCGCAGAAAGGCGATCTGGACGATGCGGCCGTCCATGGCCGCGGCGGCGTAGTTGCGCGCGACATAGTCGCCGCCGACCATGTCGAGGATGACGTCGGCGCCCTTGCCGCCGGTCGCCGCGAGCGTCGCGACGACGAAGTCCTCTTGTCGATAGACGATCGCCAGATCGGCGCCGAGCCGCACGCAGGCTTTCGCCTTTTCGGTCGAGCCGACGGTCGTCAGCACGCGCGCCTCGAACGCCTTGGCGAGCTGGATCGCCGTCGTGCCGATGCCCGATGTCCCGCCGTGGACGAGCAGCCACTCGCCGCCCTTCAAGCCGCCGCGATCGAAGACGTTGGTCCACACCGTGCAATAGGTTTCCGGGATCGCCGCCGCTTCGATCAGGCTCAGGCCGGCGGGAACCGGCAGCGCGTTGGTCTCGGGAACGACGCAATATTCAGCGTAGCCGCCGCCGGCGACCAGCGCCGTCGCCGCCTCGCCGAGCTTGAAGCGCGACGCGCCCGCGCCGAGCGCGACGACTTCGCCGGCGATTTCGAGGCCGGGCAGATCGGACGCGCCGGGCGGCGGCGCATAGAAGCCCTGGCGCTGCAGCACGTCGGGCCGGTTGACCCCGGCCGCGGCGACGCGGATGAGGATCTCGCCCGCGCGTGGGCTCGGACGCGGCCGTTTCGTCGGCGTCAACGCCTCCGGGCCGCCGGGCGTGGGAATCGCGACCGCGCGCATCTCGTCGGGCAAACCAGGCATGGCGCCACCTCCTCGCGGTCGGGCGCTTAGACCTGCGGCGGCGGGCAAGTCAATGCGGGAGGGCGACCGGGGCGACGACGCCGTCCTCGGCCGGCGCCTGGCGGAAGGCGGGCAGCGCCTCGGCGCGGCCGGAAAACGCCGCGAGCCGTGCGAAGCGGCCGGCTTCGACCAGATCGCCGATCATGCCGCCGACGAAGCCGAAGGCGCAGGCGACGGTGATGTCGGCGAGGCCGAGATTGCCGCCGGCGATCCAGCCGGAAGCAGGCGCCTCGCGATCGAGCGCGGCGAGCGCGGCGTCGAGCTGGCCGGCGACGCGCGCCCGCCACGGCTCGTGACGCTTCTCCGGCGGGCGCAGCGCGCGCTCGTAATGGAGCTGCACCGCCTTCTCCATCGTCGTCAGCGCAAGGCCGGTCGCGCGCGCGGCGCTGAGGCGCAACGGCGGCGCGCTCGGCGACAGCGCGGCGATGTTGGGGAAGACGCAGCCGAGATAGTCGAGGATGACGCCCGAATCGGTCAGCACGGTTCCGTCGTCGGCGACCAGCGTCGGCGCCTTCAGCAGCGGGTTGATCTTCGAGAATGCGTCGATGTGGCGGAACAGCGAGATCGGCCGGTGGACGAACGGAACTCCGGCCGTCAGCATCGCCACCGCGACGCGCCGCACGTAGGGCGAATCCAGCATGCCGATCAGTTCCATGGCGCCCTCCGTCCAAGCTCCGCCGCGATAGCGACTCGATGCTGCGCGTTCGTCAAGGCGCCGCCGAACTGCGATCGAGCCGCGCTCCGCCCTCATCCTGAGCCGCCGTCGCGCG
Organism: Roseiarcus sp.; assembly: GCF_049514155.1. GTDB lineage: Bacteria > Pseudomonadota > Alphaproteobacteria > Rhizobiales > Beijerinckiaceae > Roseiarcus. The sequence continues at coordinate 18,766 of NZ_JBEKVH010000013.1, forward strand.
AGCGAGGGCGTGTCGAAGGATGCTTCAGGGCCTCCCGCGTCGCCGCGCGCGCTGGAGCGTCCTTCGAGACGCCCGCTTCGCGGGCTCCTCAGGACGAGGGGGTGGCGGGCCTTCAACGGGATCGTGACAGCCTCTAAGATTGGCGCGGGAGATCGTCGAGACGGGAGAGCGAGATGCGACGAGCGAGCAACGCGCCCATTCGCATCGGCGTCGGCGGCTGGACCTACGAGCCGTGGCGCGGCGCCTTCTACCCGGTCGATCTACCGCAAAAGCGCGCGCTCGAATATATGAGCCGCAAGCTGACGTCGATCGAGGTCAACGGCACGTTCTACCGCGGTCCGAGCCGCGACAGCTACGCCAAGTGGCGCGACGAGACGCCGGACGGGTTCGTCTTCGCGCTCAAGGGCCCGCGCGACGCCACCCATCGCCGTGGGCTGGCGGAAGCTGGCGAATCGATCGATCGCTTTGTCGCCGGCGGCGTCGCCGAACTCGGCGACAAGCTCGGGCCGATCAACTGGCAGTTCCCGCCGACCAAACGTTTCGAGGCCGACGACTTCGCGGCTTTTCTCGACCTGCTGCCGAAGTCGGTCGAGGGCAAGCCGCTGCGCCATGCGGTCGAGGCGCGGCACGCGAGTTTCCGCACGACCGATTTCGTCGCGCTCGCGCGCGAGAAAGGCGTCGCGATCGTCATCGCCGCCGATTCCGACTACCCGCAGATCGCCGACCCGACCGCGCCATTCATTTACGCCCGCATCATGGGAACCGTGGAGAGCGAGTCGGCGGGTTACTCCGCCGCCGCGCTCGACAATTGGGCGAAACGCGCCAAGAGCTGGGCGGCTGGCGGCGCGCCCAAGGACCTGCCGCTGCTGACCAAGACGCCTGCCGCGCCGGGCGGCCGCGAAGTGTTTCTCTATGTGATCAGCGGCGCCAAGACGCGCAATCCGGCGGCGGCGGCGGCGCTGATCGAGCGGATGCGATGATCGCCGCTCGCCCTCGCCGCGCGCCGAGCGTGTCGCGCTCGGTCGACGCGCCGCTGGCGAAGGCGATCGTCGCGGCGATGCGCGGCAGGAAATCACAGCGAGCGCGATCGACGGCGCTCTGATCCGCCTTCAGCCGCGCGAAGGCGGCCTGCGCCGCCTGGCCCCGCTCACGCTCGAACCGAAGATCTTCGGGCAATTCTGCCGGCGCGGACCGTCCGCGACAAGCCACGCGCCCTGCGGCCTATCTGCGCGGCGGAATGGGCGCTGGCCGCGCCGCGAAGGTTGAACTAAGACGGGTCGAATCGCCCTTTCGGCGCACAGGCGCCGGCGAACTGGGAGTTTGGCGCATGGCCGATGCGGTCGACCTGCTGGTGATCGGCGGCGGAATCAACGGCGCGGGAATCGCGCGCGACGCGGCCGGGCGCGGCTTGTCGGTCGTCCTGTGCGAAAAGGGCGACCTTGCGGAAGCAACGTCGTCGCGCTCGAGCAAGCTCGTCCATGGCGGCCTGCGTTATCTCGAATATTACCAGTTCCGCCTGGTGCATGAGGCGCTCGCCGAGCGCGAGGTGCTGTTGCGCTCGGCGCCGCACGTCGTCTGGCCGACCCGCTTCGTGCTGCCGCACTCGCCGCAGGATCGGCCGGCCTGGATGCTGCGCATCGGCCTGTTCCTCTACGACCACATCGGCGGCCGGCGCACCCTGCCCGGCTGCCGCGCGCTCGACCTCCGCCGCGAGCCCGAGGGCGCCGCGCTGGCGCCGGGCTACGTCAAGGGCTTCGAATACCCCGATTGCTGCGCTGACGACGCACGGCTGACGATCCTCGCCGCGCTCGACGCGCGCGAGCGCGGCGCGCGCATCCTCACCCGCATGCTGTTCGAAACGGCGCGGCGCGACGGCGGCCTGTGGCGCGCGACGATCGTCGACGCGGCGAGCGGCGAAAAGCGCGAGATCGCCGCGCGTGCGCTGGTCAACGCCGCCGGGCCGTGGGTCGACCAGGTTATCGGCCGCGTCGACGGCGCGAAGACGAAGTTCTCCGTCAAGCTGGTCAAGGGCAGCCACATCGTCACGCCGAAGTTCTTCGACGGGCCTCAGGCCTATTTGATGCAGAACCACGACCGGCGGGTGATCTTCGTCATCCCCTACCAGGGCGATCTCGCGCTGATCGGCACGACCGAAATTCCGTTCGACGGCGCGCCGGAGACGGTCGCCGCCGACGAAGAGGAGATCGTCTATCTGCTCGCCGCCGTCGCCGGCTATTTCCGCAACGCCCCGAGGCGCGAGGACGTCATCGAAGCCTGGGCCGGCGTGCGGCCGCTGTTCGACGACGGCCATGGCGACCCGTCGGCGGTGACGCGCGACTACGTGCTCGAGCTCGACGCAGCCGACGGCGCGCCGCTGCTCAACGTCTTCGGCGGCAAGATCACCACCTTCCGCCGGCTCGCCGAGCACGCTTTGCACAAGCTCAAGCCGTTCTTCCCGACGGCGAGCGGCGACTGGACGGCGCGGGCGACGCTGCCCGGCGGCGAGATCGACGACGGCGACTTCGAGCGCTTCGTCGCCCGGCTCGCCGGCGAATATCCATTCCTGCCGCCCTCGCTCGCGCTTCACTACGCACGCCTCTACGGCGCCCGCGCGACGAAGCTCATCGGCGCGGCCGCTTCGCTCGCCGATCTCGGCCGACGCTTCGGCCCCGACTTCTATGAACGCGAAGCGCTTTATCTCGTCGCCGAGGAGTGGGCCGAGACCGCCGACGACATCCTCGTCCGGCGCACCAAGCACGGACTCAGAATGAGCGCCGACGAGCGGGCCGAGTTCGCAAGCTGGATCGAGAGCCGCGCCGGCGGCGACGCGTGACGGCAGACGGCGCGTCGAGGACGGCGCGCTCGGCGCCGTGCGGTCTCCGCAGCCCCCCCCGCCAGGTCGTGGATCTACGCGCGCGATTCACGCTTTCGGCGGCATGGCGGCGCCGCCCCGCTCGACCGCGCGCCGGAAAGCCGGGCGCTCGCGAATGCGCTCGAGGTAGGCCATCAGCTTGGGGCGACGCTGGTCGAGACCGGCGCGGCGGGCCGAGGCCTCGATCGGATAGCTCATCTGAATGTCGGCGGCGGAGAAGGCGTCGCCGGCGAACCAGGTCGAACGTCCGAGCTCGGCCTCCATCAGGTCGAGGTTCTCGGCGAGCCGCGGCGTCGTGACCCGATCGTTGGCGCGCCGCACGACCGCCGCGACGATCGGCCGGATCGGCCAGGGCGGCGCGGTCGCCATCCGATCGAGCACGAGCTTGAGCAGCAGCGGCGGCATCGCCGACCCTTCGGCAAAATGCAGCCAATAGAGATAGCGTACCCACTCGGCCGTCTCGCGCGCCGGCGCCATGCCTGAAGCGGTGTTCTTTTCCACAAGATACTCGATGGTCGCGCCGGACTCGGCCAGCGTGACGTCGCCGTCGACGATGACCGGGGACTTGCCGAGCGGATGGACCGCGCGCAAGGCGGGCGGCGCGAGCATCGTGAGGCGATCGCGCGCGTAATGCTTGACCTCGTAGGGAACGCCCATTTCTTCGAGCAGCCAGAGAACCCGATGCGACCGCGAGTTCTCGAGATGATGCACAATGATCAACGACGCCTCCTTCGTCCGCGCTTCCTCATCCCGCCAATGCGTCTTCGACCGACGCTATGCGCGCAAAGCGGCCCGCCAGCGCCAACTCGACGCTCGCCTTGATCTCGTCGGCGCTCCATTCGCGCCCGCGCGCGTCGGTCATTGGGAAGGTCAGCGTCGCCTCGGAAACGAAATCGACGGCGAAGCCGAGATCGGAGGCGTGACGGGTGGTCGTCTCGCAGCATTGTTCGGTGCGAATGCCCGAAACGATGATGCGCCGGACGCCGTGCGAAATCAGCCAGACGTCGAGACCACTGCCGATCAGCGCGCTGTGCCGACGCTTCTTGAAGATCGCGTCGGGCGCAATCTGCAGCGGCGCGAGAGTCGCCACGAATCCGGACGATTCGGCGAAGGCGCCGGTCTCTTCGACATGGAACACCTGCACGATCGGAATTCCGAGCCGCTTGGCGCCGTCGACCAGCGCCTGCTGGCGCTCGAGATAAGCGTCGAGGCGATCGACGCGGAAGTAGGGCCGATGGCGGAACGATTCCTGGGCGTCGACGACGATCAAGGCGGCGTTGGCGGCGGACATTTCAGGTTTCCCTCTCGAAACAGCCGCTCCACTGTAGCGCCAAACAATCTCGACGAGACGCCTTCGCCGGCCTTTGTTCGGACAATTCGCGCCAAAGCGTAACTCGACTTTGCGAGGCGCCCGCGTCTGGTTGCGGGCGGCCTTGTGCGGGCGCGCCCGTTACGACCGCCAGGAGCTCTCGGTCCGTCATCGCGCCGGAGCGCGCGCCTTCGCCTGCCATTGCGACTGATAAGCGCGAAGGCCGGCGAACGCTCCGGGCTCGTGCGGTTTCAGTTCGACGCCAAATTCCGGCAAGTCGCCGGCAGGCCTCATCAGCGCGAGCACCGCCGCACCCGCCGCGGTTCCCTCCTGCAGCAGGGACGAGGCGACGCGTTGGCGCGGACGCAGCGCCGCCAGCAGCGAGCAGAAGAGGTCGTTGCGCGAGAACGGACCGTCGATGACGATCGGCGAGCGCGATTCGACCGCGTCGAGCGCCTCCGACGTCATCAGCGCGGTGTAGAGCGTGGCGAGCGACGCGCGCTGGGCGAGAGCGCCGGTGAAGGGGCCCTCGATCCGTCCGCGATCGCCGCTTCCGGCGACCGGACCGCCGGTGTCGCTGAACGACGGCAGGGCGAACACGGAGTGGGCGATGATCGCTTCGATGTCCGCGGCGGACGCCGCCGAGGGCGAAGCGCCGGCGAGCAGCTTGTCGAACTCGCCGCCGCCGAAAAAGCCGCAGCAACCGATCGGGCGGCCGAAGACGTTGGTGAACGAGAACGTCTCGCGATTGGGATCGAGGCGCAGGATGTCGGCCTGACTTTCGAAGCCGATGATGAACGTTCCGGTCGAAATCAGCGCGAGTTCGCTGAAGCCAGCAGCGAGGTAGCGCAGATAATTGGCGTCGGAATCATGGACGCCGCAAAGGATGCGCCCGCGGCCGGAGAACGCCGCAGGGCGAAACTCCCGCGTCAGTTCGCCAATGTCCTCCCAGGCGCGCGTCAGCGGCGCGAAGCGATCGACCCAGCCGCGCTGCCGAACGAGAGAGGAAAAGTCGCCGTTCAGCACGTCGAGAAGTTGCGAGAACGCGCCCAGCGCCGTGACCTCGCATGTGCGCCGGCCGCCGAGACGGAAGGCGAGATACTGGCTCCACGTCATGATCGACCGCACCCGCGCGAACGCCTCGGGAAAGGCGGTCTCGAGCCAGAAGAGCTGCCTGCCGAGCGACAGCGCGGCGGGCCAGGTGTTGCAGAACGTCTCCGCGAAGGGCGGCGCGATCTTCGCGTAGCCTTCGGCGATCTCGGCCGGCGGTTCGGCGAGATAGTCCATCACCGGGGTTGCGAGCTCGCCCGCTCCGTCAACGCAGCCGAGGGTCGAGCCGCAGGCGCTGACGACGATCACGTCCACCGGCAGAACCCGATCGAGCTCGCCGATGGCGCCGATCGCGAATTCGACGATGCGCTGCGCGTCGATATGGCGATAGGGAGGACCGTCGCGGTGGACGGTTTCCGTCTTGCGCCGGGCGATCTCCTGCAGCCCGGCGTCGAACAGGACGACCTTGCTGTTCGTCGCGCCGATATCGACGACGGCAATGCCCCGCGGAACGTTTGCAACCATTTCAACCACCCAGCTTGCCGGCGACGTGAGGATAGCCGGCGAATCCCCCCATGATCCGGGCGGCGTTTCGTCGCATTTCGGCGATCGCCGACCGTGCGCGCGCTTCAAGCTGCGCTCAGTTCATTTCCTGGCCGCCGGTGACGCTGAGCGCCACGCCGGTGATATAGGAGGAGGCGTCGGAAGCGAGGAAGGTCACCGCGTTGCAAACGTCGTCGTACGTGCATCCCCGTTTCATCGGCACCTGGTCGACGTAAGATCGGCGCACGTCGGCGACGTCGCTCGCGCCGGGAACCTTGCCGGCGCGCAAATACTGAACGAACAGCCCCTTGTCGGGGTCGGTCCACAGCGGCGAGTCGAGCAGATTGCCGGGGCAGATCGCGTTGCAGCGCACGTTGTGCCGCGCCATCTCCAGCGCGACGCTCTGGGTGTGGCCGACGCAGCCGAACTTGCTGGCGGCGTAGGCGGAGTTGGCGGCGCTGCCCTTCTTGCCCGACTTGGAGTTGATGTTGATGATCGAGCCCGACTGCTGCTTCTTCATCACGCGGCAGGCGTGCTTGGTGACGAGGAAATAGCCGAACAGGTTGACCGTCATCACCGCGCGCCATTTCTCCGCGTCGGCGTCGGCGATCGGTTCGGCGATCAGGATCGCCGCGTTGGAGACGACGACGTCGACACGGCCGAAGTCGCGCTCGGCGTCGAGGAACAGCTTTTCCACCTCGGCTTCGCGGGTGACGTCGACCTTCGCGCCGACGACGCGGGTCGCCGTCGCCTCGGCGATCGCGGCGGCGGCCGCCCGCGCGCCCTGTTCGTTGACGTCGGCGACGACGACGACGCAGCCCTCATTCGCTAGGCGCTCGCAGATCGCCCGGCCGAGCCCCTGCGCGCCGCCGGTGACGATGGCGACCTTGTTGGCGAGCGACCCGGTCATGGCTTGGCGAACCTTTTCAGCAAAGCTGTCTCCGCTTCGAGATTCCAGTGGCCGGGTCCGAGCGGCGTGTCGCCGCCGAGATCGCCGAGCGCCGTCAGCTTGAGGCCGCGGCACGAGGGATAGACGAGAATCTTGCCGGGCAGAAGGTTGTGTTCGACGGCGCGAATGCCGTCGATCGCGCCTTCGAGACCCGACACCGCGGCGACGGAGAAATTGGTGTCGAGTTCGCGCGCAACGACCTTGGCCAGCACCTGCTGCATGTCTTTCAGCTCCGAGCCGCTGGTGCCGACGAAATAGAGCTGCTTCTCGACATAGGCGTCGAGGTCGACGGCGGCCGTCTTGTCGGCCGGGATGCCGGCGAAGACATTGACGATCGCCTTCGGCGCCGCCGTCGCGACCGCCTGCGCCGCCAGAGCGGGAACGGGCGCCATCAGTACGACGTAGTCGAAGGCGACGCCCGGCGCGTTCTTGGCGGGATTGTAGGTCCGCAGCACGACGGCGTTCTTCTCCGCCAACGGCGAAGCGAGCGCGTCGAGCCCGGCGAGACGATCGTCGTTGAGATCGCCGGCGTAGACGGTCACGCCCTCGGCGCCCTGACACAGGTCGCGGATGACGTGCATCGTCCCCATCGGTCCTGCCGCGCCGATGATGTTGATCTTGTCGCCGGCGCGGATCTCGGGGCTCGCCGGAATCGCAGCATAGGCCGCCGCCGGATCGGCGCCGGCGGTTCCGACGACGCGGATGCCGCCGTAATGGACGCGGCCGACCTGCGTCTCGACCGGCCGGCCGAATTTACCGCCGCCTTGGACGATCACGAACAGGCCGCCCGGAGCAAGCTTGGGAAACAGCGACTCCGCCGTCGCGGCGTCGGCGCCGAAATAGACGATGTCGTCGAAGCTCGCGTCCGGTTGCGCGGCGACGGAATCGCCGGTCGCGAACACGACCGACCCCGGCCGCCCCGGGCACTTGTCGACGATGGCGCGGTCGATGGGCGCGTCGCCAACTACGAGCAGCCGGCCGCCGGGCTTCAGCGTCCGCCGCTGGACCTCGGTATAGGCGTTCTCGACGCAGGCCCACGGCTCGACCAGCGCCAGCGCCGAGGCCGACAGATGCTCGGGCGCCGGGATCAGCATCGATTCGCCTTCGGGCGAGGTGATGACCCGTTCGTCGAGCAGCACATATTCCTGCAACCCGCCTTCGAAATTGTAGCCGAAGGCGGCGTTGGACTTGTCGGTCGGCAGCCAGCGGTAGTCGGTCTCGACAATGAACCGCTCCCCGGTCTTGTAGCGATCGACGCCCGGCCCGACCTTGACCACGCGGATGACCGCTTCGTGGCCGGGGACGGTCGGCGCATCTCCCGGCACGTAGTTCGGCATCTCAGCCAGCGCCTGCGCGTCGAGACCGGTCAGGACGTCTGACTTGCGGCTGTGCTGGGAGAACTGCTTGAGCAGTTTGAGGTCGGAAAAGCACAGGCCGACCGCCTCGACTCGCGCCAGCACCTGGTGCGGTCCCGGGTCGGCGACCGGTTTGGCGGCATTGAGTTCGAGCTTGTCGGGTCCGACCAGCTGGACGGCGCGTTCCGTGTGCGGAATGTCGTTCATGGCGGACCTCTCATTCCAGGCTTGCAAGCAATTGCTTCGGCGAGGTTGACGCGTCGATCACGCTCAATCTCTTTTCGCCGCCGGGCCGCAGGGCGCGCCCGGCCGCGGCAAAGAATTCGTTCTTCGTCGCGATCGACGAGAAGCTCGCCTTGGCCCACGGACTGAGGTAGCCGAGTCCGAGTTCGCGTTGCAGAACCGTGTGCGCACAGACGATGTGGGCGCTGCGCAGAAACATCGGCGCCAGCGGCTTCAGTTCGGCGGACGAAAACGAATCGACGAACTTCTGCCCCGGCGCGTTCATCTCGGTGCCGGCGATGACCGGGAAGCCGCGCCGCTCGGCGAGCGCGACGACTTCGTAGAGGTTCTTGAGTTTGCTCTCAGGCTTGCCCGGCGTGTAGTTGCGGTCCGGAATGACGTTCAGCGCCGCCGCTCCGGAGGCGATAGCGATGTCGACGAACTCATCCATCCGCCGCTCGCCTTCGCTTGCGCCGTCGAGCCAGGCGACGGTTGGGATCGCGCCCGCTTCGGCGACGAAGCGATTCATCTTCGCCATCTCGGGAAACGATCCCCTGTCCGGCGCGACATAGCCGACGCCGCCCTGCTTCATCGTCTTGGCGCGGATCAGCCCCTGCAGCTTCGCGCTCTCGCTCGGCGCTCCGCCCAGACGCTCCGTCCAGAAGGCGGCACGGCGTGCTGCGTCCGGAAAAACGTCGGCCGCCTTGCGCTCATAGGCTTCGCACAGGTGGCGTTCGGTCGCGTTGCCGCTCGGCGTCAGCGGCGCGACGTCTGTGTCGAAATCGAGCTTCACTGGATCGAGATAGGCGTTGACGCGTTCGATGATCCCGCGTGTCCGTTTCTTCGCAGCGGCGCGCATCTCAGCGAGAAAGGGATGCGACGCGGCGCGCGGAAATCCGACGCCCATGTTGTAGGCGACGCCCGGTTCGCCGGGAGAATTGATCTCGAGCGTCGCGAATTCCGGTACGAATACGCGGGACTCCAGGCCGGCGCAGCATTTCAGTCCGATCAGTCGCCCCGCATCGAAGAATTCGTCGACGCCGTCGAGGACGTCGAAATCGACAATGCCGGCGACCGCCAGTCCCGCCTTGCGCGCCAGCCAGGCGAACTTCGACGGCGAATAGCCGTAGGCGTTGTAGGAAAAGAAGGTATGAGCGTGGAGATTGACGTCGGCGCCCGACGCAGCCAGCACGTCCTCGCCGCGCTCGGCGGCGCGCCAAAGCTGTGTCAGCGCCTCGGACCGCCGGCCGCGGTCGAAGTCGTCGAGCTGGCGCTCCAATCGTTCGTTCGCGATCATCGCCGTCCCAAACGCGACCAAGCGCGTCCTCCCCAAACTGTGACCGCCGGAACGCCGGAGGTCCGAATTCTTGCGCAAGCCGCCATCATGGCGCCCGCGCTTCTCCTCGCCTAGCGCCTTCGCGGCGGAGCATGGATGCTTTCGCCCCTGAGCGCGTGGGCGGCCTCCATCCACGCCTCCGAAAAGGTCGGATGCGCGTGGATCGTTTCGCCGAGCTCGCGCGCGGTGAACTCGGCGCGGATCGCCGTCGTCGCGGTCGCGATCAACTCCGTGGCGCGCGGACCCACCGCCGCTGCGCCGAGCAGCCGCTCGGAATTGGCGTCGGCGATCCATTTGACGAAGCCGGTCGTCTCGCCGGCGGCGAGGCTCTTGCCGAGGCCGGAGAAGCGGAACTTGCCGGTCTTGACCGGGCGCTCCGCCGCGCGCGCTTCCGATTCGCTCAAGCCGACGGTTGCGACTTCGGGCGCGGTGAAGATCACGTTGGGGACGAGCGTCTCGTGGCGGCGCGGCTTGCCCCCGACCGCGTTCTCCGCCGCGACGATTCCCTGCGAAGTGGCGAAATGGGCGAGCTGGGTCTTGCCGGTGACATCGCCGATGGCGAAGATCGTCGCCGCCTTGGTCCGGCAATAGGCGTCGGCGTCGATGAAGCCGCGCGCGTCGACTTCGAGCCCGGCGGCGGCGAGGTTCAGGCCCTCGGTCACCGGCCTGCGGCCGACGGCGTTGAGCAGCAGGTCCGCTCGCAACGTTTCATCGCCGCGACGGCCGCTCACGCCGTTCGCGTCGGCGGCGATGTCGGCGAGCGGCGCGCCGGTCAGCACGCGGACGCCAAGCGCCTTCTCCATATGCGCGCGGACCTCGCTCCTGAGGTCGGCGTCAAGCAGCATCAGGATGTCGGCGAGCAACTCCACAATGACGACCTTGACCCCGAGCATGGCCGCCATCGAGGCGATCTCGCAGCCGATGAAGCCGCCGCCGAGCACGATCATGCTCTTCGGCAACCGATCGAGGGCGAGGAAGGCGCGGCTCTCGACGATGCGGTCATGCTTGGGAATGAAGCCAGGCGTCGCCGAGGTCGAGCCGGTGGCGATGATCGTCTTCTTCGCGCCGATCGTGAGATCGCCGTCGACGACGATCGTCTCGCGATCCTTGAACGCCGCAGACCCGGAAAACTGCTTGACGCCGTTGGCGGTGAGAAGCTGCTTCACCCCGCCGCGCAGCTGATCGACGACCTTGTCCTTGCGACGGACCATCGCCGCGTAGTCGAAGGTCGCGCCGCTGACGTTGACGCCAAAGGCCGCGGCGTCGCAGACACGGGCGAAGGTCTCGGCCGAGGCGATCAGCGTCTTGGTCGGGATGCAGCCGAAGTTCAGGCACGTCCCGCCGAAGCGTTCCCGCTCGACGATGGCGACCGACGCGCCGAGCTGCGCGGCGCGGATGGCGGCGGGATAGCCGCCGGGTCCCGCGCCGATGACTACGACGTCAAAGCGCTCCATAGTCCGTTGTCCTCGAGCTTGGTCTTGATGCTGTTGATGAAGCGGGCCGCCGTCGCACCGTCGATCAGGCGATGGTCGGACGACAGCGTCATCTTCATGATCGGCCGCACGACGATTTGTTCGCCGCGCACGACCGGTTTCCTGATCGTGCTGGACACCGCCAGGATCGCCGATTCGCCCGGGTTGATGATCGCGGTGAAGGCCTCGACGTCGAGCATGCCCATGTTGGAGATCGAGAAGGTCGAGCCGCTCATCTCGTCGGGCGCGAGGCGGCCCGCGCGCGCCTTGTCGACGAGTTCCTTCGAGCGCGCGCTCAGCTCGGCCATCGTCATCTCGTCCGCGCCGCGCACGACCGGGACGACCAGGCCCTGGTCGAGGTTGACCGCAATGCCCAGATGCACGCGGCTATGCCAGCGGACGCTTTTGCCGTCGGTCGCGCTGTTCAGCGCGGGAAATTCCTTCAGGGCGAGGACCGACGCCTGGGCGATGAAGTCGGTGACCGAATAGCGCGCCCCGGCGGCATTGAGCCGCGCGCGATGGGCGAGCGTTTCCGTCATGTCGACTTCGACGGTGACGTAGAAGTGCGGCGCGGTGACGACGCTCTGAGCCAGGCGCTGGGCGATGACCTGCCGCATCTTGCTCATCGCCGTCGGTTTTTCCGCAACGGCGCGCTCGACGTCGGCGACTGCGATGCGCTTGCCGGCATTGTCGGCGCCGAGCGCGATGAGATCGAGGCCCTCCTTGGCCGCCATCGCCTTGGCGGCGGGACTGACGCGCAGGCTCGCGTAATCGTTCGCCTCGAGATAGGCCTTTACGTCCTTTTCGACGATGCGGCCGTCGGGGCCGCTACCGACGATCGCGTGCGCGTCGATCACGCATTCCCTGGCGAGCGCCGCCGCGCGCGGGCTGATGCGGAAACGGACCGGCGCGGCGGGAGGCGGCGGCGGCGGCGCGAGAGCGGGGGCGAGCGCAATCGGCGCGGCGGCCCGCGCAACCGGCGCGGCGGTGTTGGCGGCGGGCGGCGCGCCCTCCGGCGCGGGGCGCTGCGGCGCCGGCTTCGCCGGAACGGCCTCGCCCTTCTCGCCGAGATAGGCGACGACGCTTTGCACCGGAACGCTGACGCCGACGCCGACGACGATCTTGAGCAACGTGCCGGCGCTGAAGCTCTCGACCTCCATCACCGACTTGTCGGTCTCGACCAGGAACAGCACGTCGCCCTTGGCGACCGAGTCGCCTTCCTTCTTCAGCCACTCGACGATGGCGCTGTCTTCGGTCATCTGACCGAATTTGGGCATGACGATCGGCGTGACCATGGCGCGCCCTACAGGATGGAGCTGGCGGCGGCGATCAGATCATCGACGCTGGGCAGGAACGCCTGTTCCAGGACGTGCGACTGCGGCGCGATGCCGTTCTTGGCGCCGACGCGCAGTACTGGCGCGTCGAGATAGTCGAACGCCATCTGCTGCACTGTAGAAGCGATCTCGCCGGTGAAGCTGCCGATGTGCACCGCCGCGCTGGCGACGACGCAACGCCCGGTTTTCTGCACCGAGCGGATCACCGTCTCGATGTCCAGCGGCACCAGGCTGCGCAGATCGATCACCTCCGCAGAGACGTTGCGCTCCGCGGCGAGCCGCTCGGCCGCCTTCAGGCAGTCGTGCACCACCGGCCCCCAACTGACAAAGGTGATGTCCGAACCCTCGCGCTTCACGTCGGCGACGCCGAGGGAAACCAAATGTTCGCCTTCGGCGACTGGCCCCTTCATGCCGTAGAGCAGCTGCGATTCGATGAAGAGGACCGGATTGTTGTCGCGAATGGCCGACTTCAGCAAGCCTTTCGCGTCGGCCGGCGTCGACGGATAGATCACGTACAGGCCGGGGATATGGCAGAAGACCGATTCGAGCGTCTGCGAATGCTGGCCGCCGTAACCCTTGCCGCCGCCGGCGGACGCACGGATGACCAGCGGCACTTCGGTCTGCGCGCCGCTCATGTAATGCCACTTGGCGGCCTGGTTGCTGATCTGATCCGACGACATCAGCGCGAAGTCGAAATACATCAGTTCGACCACCGGCCTGAGACCCCGCATTGAGGCCCCGACCGCCGTGCCGCAAATGCAGGCCTCGCTGATCGGCGTATTGAAGACGCGATGGCGGCCGAAGGTCTCAAGCAAGCCTTTCGTCACCTTGAACGCGCCGCCGTAGTCGGCGACGTCTTCGCCGTAGAACACAACGCGATTGTCGCGCGTCATTTCCTCGGCCAGCGCCTCGCGGAGCGCGTCCTTGTAAGTGATTTCGCCGTTGACCCGCTTCGATTCGGCCGTCGGCGCGTAGGTCTCGACCTTTGCGAATTCGGGCGGAACCGTCTCGCTCTTGGTGTCCGTGTACATGAACGTAAGAACGTCCTTGACGTCGGGATCGGCGGCGTCGGCGGCGCGTTTGGCGGCGCGCGCGTTGCGCTCGGCGACGCGCTGCGTCACCGCTTCGATTCCCGCGGCGTCGAGCACGCCGGCGGCGATCAATTCCTTCTTGTAGGCCTCGATCGGGTCGATCGCCTTCCAGGCCGCCTCTTCTTCCTTGGTGCGATATTCGTTGCGCGGATCGCTCAACGAGTGGCCCCAGTAGCGATAGCAGTCGGCCTCCACCAGCACCGGCCCCTTGCCTTCGCGGCAGAGCTTCGCGGCTCGCAACACCGCGTCGCGCACGGCCAGGACATTCATGCCGTTGACGACCTCGGCGTGCATGGCGTTCTCGGCGAAGCCGGCCGCGCGCTGCGCCAGGCGGCGCACGCCCGACACTTCGTCGTCGGCGCGGCCAGTCATGCCATAGTGGTTGTTGCACACCAGAAAGACGATCGGCAGGCCGAAGGCGCGCCCATCGGCGTAATGGTTGGTGAACTGGGCCTGGGCGGCGAAGTTCAGCGACTCAAGCACGACGCCGTTGGCGTAGGCGCCGTCGCCGGCGAAGCAACAGACGACGCCGTTGTCGGCGAAATAGCGGCTGGCCAGGGCCGCGCCGGTCGCGATCGGCACGCCGCCGCCGACGATGGCGTTGGCGCCGAGATGGCCGACGGAAAAGTCGGCGATGTGCATCGAGCCGCCGCGGCCGCGACAATAGCCTTCGTCCTTGCCGAACAGCTCGCCGATCGTGCGGTAGACGTGCTGCTCGAGCGCCGCCTCGAGCAGTTCCTCGCGGCTGTTCGCCCTGCAGTGAGGCACGCGCGCCCGAAGCGCCGCTTCGTCCATCGCGCGCAAGGCGACCGTGCCCTTGGCCAGGCTCTCGCCGTGGCCGCGATGGGTGCTGGTGATGTTGTCGGCGATGCGCAGCGCCGCGCAGGCGCCGGCCGCCGTACCTTCCTGGCCGACCGAGACGTGGGTCGGGCCGCGATAATTGTAATCGCGAATGGGATCGTAAGCGCCGGAACGCAGCTTGACGATCATCTCCTCGAATTCGCGGATGACGAGCATGTCTTCGAGAATCGCAATCGCTTCCGCGGCAGCCAGCGCATGGGATGCGAGTTCCGAACGGAGACTGCCCTGATAGCTATATGCGGGGATCTTGCCGCAATCGATCACGAACGGATCGAACCGCGGCCGCATATCGCTCAAATACGTGCCAGGTTCGGTCGTCATCTTGTCGTTCTTTCTTCGTTGCAGGCCCGCGCGTTGCGCACGAGGGATCCTCCCGGTCCATGTGACAGCCGATAGCGCGGAAACATGCCAGACCTGTTGCTGTACATCAATTCCCTATTGTGGCGTTTTGTTCACTTTTCGAGCGGACCTGACGCGCGGGTCCGCGACGGCGGCATGGCGCGGGTCAGCCGCGGCGATCGCCGCGCCGCCGGGAAAAACGCGCCGATGGAGTCGGTTAGGCGCATCCCTTATGCTCCGGCCGCCAACCAAAGGGGGAGGAACGATGACTGAGACGCTCATGCCGAAGGTTCGCCTCGGGCGCACGGACCTGATGGTGTCGCCGATCTGCTTCGGCACGTCAGGGCTCGGCGACATGCCGGCCACCTTTGGCTACAGCGTCTCGGTCGAGCGCGCCGCGGCGACGGTGAACGCCATCCTCGACGGGCCGACCAACTTCATCGACTCGGCGCGCATCTACGGCGAGGGCCGCAGCGAGGAACGTCTTGGCGCGGTGCTTCGCGAGCGCGGCGGCCTGCCCGCCGGTTTCGTGCTTTCCACCAAGATCGACCGCGACCCGGCGACCGGCGTCTTCGACGCCGCGCAGGCGCGCCGCTCGCTCGAGACGAGTCTCAAGATCCTCGGGCGCGAACGTTTCGATCTTCTCTACCTGCACGACTTCGAGCATGCGCGGTCGCCCGCCGAGGCGACCAGCCGCGGCGGCGCGCTCGGCGAACTCTTCCGCATCAAGGAGCAAGGCCTCGCCAAAGCCGTCGGCCTCGCCGCCGGCAAGGTCGATCTGATGACGCCGCTGCTCAGCGAATGGGACTTCGACGCGGTGATGACTCACAATCGCTTCACGCTCGTCAACCGCAACGCCGAGCCGTTGCTCGATCTGGCGAAGGCGAAGGGAATCGCGGTGATGAACGCCGCGCCCTACGCGAGCGGCGTGCTCGCCAAGGGCTCGGTCGCCTATCCGCATTACGCCTATCAGGAAGCCGATGACGCCGCGCTCGCGCCGATCCGTCGCATCGAGGCGATCGCTGCGCGCCACAAGGTTCCCCTTGGCGCCGCCGCGCTGCAGTTCTCGCTGCGCGACAAGCGCGTCACGTCGACGGTGTGCGGCGTCACCAAGCCGGAGCGGGTGAAAGAAACTCTGGATTGGGCCCGCTTCCCGATCCCAGACGCGTTCTGGCAGGAGATCGCGACGCTCCCGTTCGCCACCGACGATCCCGAGGCGGCGCGCGTCCATCACAAGGCCTAGAGCGAACATAGGCGCGCTCCGCGAAGCCAGAGGTCGACAAAAAAAGCCGGGCGCGTCGCACGCTCGCACGCGCGCGCCTCGGCGAGGAAAACCGGGGAAGAGCGCGAGCCCTCCCCCGATCCAGGGAGGATTCTCAGTTGTACAGAACCGCGGCGATCTTGGGATCGTCGATGTTGGTCTTGTCGTACCAGTAGAAGCCGGTGTCGACGTCCTTGGGCAGCTTCTCGCCCTTGAGCGCCTTCACCGCCGAATCGACGACGCAGGCGCCGATGCCGACCGGGTTCTGGGTGATCGCGCCGAGCATCAAGCCGGAGCGGATCGCGTCCATCTGCTCCTTGCCGGAGTCGTAGCCGATCAGCACCACCTTCTTGCCCGATTCCTTGACGCCGATCGCCGCACCCTCGGCCGAGCCTTCGTTGGCGCCGAAGATGCCCTTCAGATTCGGGTTCGCCTGAAGGTCCGCCTTGGCGATTTCCGCCGACTTCAAGTGGTCGCCGGCGCCGTACTGGACGCTGACGATCTTGATGTTCGGGTGCTTGGCTTTCATCTCGTTGAGGAAACCGTCGCGGCGGTCAATGCCGGTGCGGCTGGTCTGGTCGTGCACGATGACGGCGACTTCGCCGGCGTCGCCGATCGCGTCCGCCATCTTGTCGGCGGCCAACGCGGCGGACGCCACGCTGTCGGTGTGGCAGGTGGTCAGCGGGATGTCGCTGTCGACGCCAGAGTCGAAAGCGATGACCGGGATCTTCTCGGACTGCGCCTTCTTCAGCAGCGGGGTGGCGGCCTTGGAGTCGAGCGCGGCGAAACCGAGCGCCTGCGGATGCTTGGCGAGGGCGGCCGACAGCATGTCGATCTGCTTGTCGACCATCGCCTCGGTTTCCGGACCCTCGAAAGTGATTCTGACATTGTCAGTTTTCGCCGCCTGTTCGGCGCCGGCTTTCACCGCCTGCCAGAACTGGTGTTGGAAGCCCTTGGAGATGAGCGGGATGTAGACGTCGTCGGCGCTTGCGCTGGCCGAAAAGCCGAGCGCCATAAGGGCGCCGAGCGCCACGCCAATGTGCCATTTCTTCAACATAGTGATTCCTCCACGTCAGTTGTCGTTCCCATTGCGGTTGCCGCCGCTTGTTCCGCCGGCGGCTGCGGTTTCTCTTGCTGCTGGCTCTCCTTTCCAGCCCAATGCCTCACCGTCTCAGGCGCGCTTGCGGCGCAGGATGTCGGCGTAGACAGCGAGAATGATGATGACGCCGGTCACGACGATCTGCCATTCCTGAGAGACCGACATGATGCGCAGGCCATTGAGCAGCACGTTCATGATGAAGGCGCCAATGATCGTGCCGAGGATGGTTCCCGATCCACCGGCGAGCGAGGTGCCGCCGATGACCACGGCCGCAATCGCTTCGAGCTCGTAGCCCTGCCCGAGCGCGGGCTGGGCCGAATTGAGGCGCGAGGCGATGATCAGGCCGGCGACGCCGGTGATCGCGCCGGCCAAGCAATAGACCGCGATTTTCCACGCGTCGACGTTGACCCCGGAAAGCCGCGCCGCCTCCTCGTTGCTGCCGAGCGCAAAGGTGTAGCGCCCGAGCGCGGTGCGGTTGAGGATGACCGATGCGACGATCGCGAGGCCGAATAGAATGAGAACGCCGTTGGGAATCGGCACGCTCGGCACGAAGTAGCCAATCAGCGAGGCCTGAGAAATCATGTCGAAATTCGGCGTATCGTTGAAGTAGATTGGCCTGGCCTCCGTCACGACCAGAGATAGGCCCTTGACGGCCCACATCATGCCGAGCGTGGCGATGAACGGCGGGATCTTCAGCTTGGCGATCAGGAAGCCCGAAACGGCGCCGCAGAACGCGCCCGTCGCGATCGAGGCGAGGACGCCGAGCCACAGCGGCATCCCCCAGTTGGTCAGAACCACGCCCGTCATCACGGCGCAGAAGGTCATCAGCGTGCCGACAGAAAGGTCGATGCCCGCGGTGATGATGACGAAGGTCGCCGAGATCCCCAGCACGCCGTCGACCGCCGTCGCCTGCATGATGGCGAGGACGTTGTCCATCTGAGCGAAGTAGGGCGATGCGAAGCTGAAGAACGCCATCATCACGATTAGGCTGAGAAAGGCGAGCAGCTTCTGCTGCGCCTGCGCCCCGAAGAAGCGGTTGAGTCCGGACCCTCTCGCGGGCGCGCTGGCTTCCGCGACGGCATGCTCGGTGGGGGTGGCAGTGTTCGGTTCCATGGTTCAGGCCGCCATTGTTTCGCGTTGCGTCGCCAACTGCATGATTCGCTCCTGGGTCGCCTCTTCCGGCATGAGTTCGCCAGTGATGCGCCCCTCGCACATGACGACGATCCGATCGCTCATGCGAAGAATCTCGGGCAACTCAGAGGAGATCATGACGATCGCCTTGCCCTGAGCGGCGAGCTCCCGCAACAGCTTGTAAATCTCGGCTTTCGCGCCGACGTCGATGCCCCGCGTCGGCTCGTCGAAAAAGAGGACCTCGCAGTCGCGCGCGAGCCACTTGGCGACCACGACCTTCTGCTGATTTCCGCCCGATAGCAGTCGCACTTCCTGGGTCAGAGACGGGGTGCGGATGCCGAGCAGCTTCACGAACTTCCCTGCCTCGGCGAAAATCGCGCGCTCGCGCAGAAAGACGTGAAACGACAAGAATCGCGCCAGATTTGCCATCACCACGTTGGCGGCGACGTCCATGCCAACGGCGAGGCCGAAGCGCTTGCGGTCTTCCGAAAGATAGCCGACGCCGACCGCGACGGCGTCGCTGGGCGAGCGGACGGAAACCTTCTTGCCGGCCACCCATATCTCGCCGGATTGAGCGCGATCGGCGCCGAACACGGCGCGCGCCACTTCCGTCCGTCCGGCCCCCATAAGACCGGCGAACCCGAGGATTTCGCCGCGCTTGAGCGAGAAGCTGACGTTTTTCACCAGCGTTCCACAGCTGAGGCCTTTCACCTCGAGAGCGATTTCTTCGCGCGGCTTGCGCGTCGTGTCGCGCGCAACGTCTTTCAGCGTGCGGCCGACCATCATTGAGATGATCGTGTCGATGCTTGTCGTCTTGGTCGGAACGGTGCCGACATATTCGCCGTCGCGCAGCACCGTCACGCGATCGGAAATCAGCTTCAGCTCGTCGATCTTGTGCGAGATGTAAATGACTCCGACGCCGCGGCTTGTCAGCTCGCGGATCATCTTGAACAGCTCTTCAATCTCGGCGTTGTTCAGCGCCGCCGTCGGCTCGTCCATGATCAGGACGCGGGTGTTGTGAGAGAGCGCTTTGGCGATCTCCACCATCTGCTGCTTGGCGACGGTCAGTCCGCCGACGTCTGCGCGCGGATTGAGGCGCAGGCCCATGTGGTCGAGCAGCGCCGCCGTGTCGCGGTTGAGCTTTTCCTCGTCGAGCAGCAGGCCAAAGGCCCACTTCGGCTCGCGGCCGATGAAGATGTTCTGGGCGACGGTGAGATGGTTCATCAGCTGCAGTTCCTGATGAATGATCCCGACCCCCGCCGCCTGCGCTTCGCGCGGATTGGCGAAGGCGACTTCACGGCCTTCCAGCAGAATCTTGCCGCTGTCCTTGGTGTAGACGCCGGCGAGGATCTTCATCAGCGTCGACTTGCCGGCGCCGTTCTCGCCCATCAATGCATGGACTTCGCCGGGCGCCAGCTCGAAACGCACGTCGCTCAGCGCTCGCACGCCGGGAAACGTCTTGCTGACGCCCGCGACTTCAATCAGAGCCGCCATTCGTCTCCCCCTAACGGCCCCTGGACCTCAGTCGCCCAGCCTGCCTTCAATCTGCATTTCCAAGGCGCACTGGATCATGTTGTCGCGCCGCGCCGATCAGCCGTAGAGCGGCCCATAGGTCTGACAGGCGCGATAGTCTTGTCCCTCGGCGTCCATGCCGAACGCCGCCCAGGCGCTCGGACGATAGACCGCCGCTTCGTCGACGTTGTGCATGCTCACCGGGATGCGCAGCAGCGAGGCGAGCGCGATGAAGTCCGCGCCGACATGACCGTGCGCCAGCGCGCCGTGGTTGGCGCCCCAGGCCGCCATCACCGAATAGGCGTCGCGGAACGGTCCCTTGCCGGTCAGCCGCGGGGCGAACCAGGTGGTCGGCCAGCTCGAGTCGGTGCGCGCCTCCAGCGTCTTGTGCGCCGCCTCCGGCAGCTCGACGCTCCAACCCTCGGCGAGCTGCAGCACCGGGCCCAGCCCCTTGACCAGGTTCAGACGGGCCATGGTGAACGGCACGCCGCCGGGAGTGAGGAAGTGGCTCGAGAACCCGCCGCCGCGGAAATATTCCTCCACGCCCGGGCACCAATCGGTCGCCGCCAGCGACGCCGCCGCGTCCGCGTCGGTCAGCTCCCAGTGCGGCTTCATCGTCGGCTTGCCCGCGGCGTCCTTTGTCGCGCAAGCGCCGTCGAGCGCCGCCGCGCCGGAGTTGATCAGGTGCAGCAGCCCAGAGGCGGCGTGGCCCTCGAGCTGATGGCCGGTGACGCGCTTGACCGCGTCCGCGGACCAATAGGTGCGCACGTCGGCGAAGATCTGCGCCTTGTTGGTCAGCAGATGGCCGAACAGCATCGTCACGCCGTTCAGGCTGTCATTCTCGGTGGCGAGGATGATCGGCTCGCGCAGGCCGTTCCAGTCGAACGAGCTGTTGAGCAGCGCCTCGGCGACGTCGGCGTTGGGGTACTGGTCGGTCCACTGCCGCTGCCCCTGGAAGCCGCCGACGATGGCGTTGAAGCCGAGCGCCTCCTCGGCCCAGCCGGCGTCGACCAGCTTCGGATTGCCGTGCATCATGTCGCGAATCGCCATCGTCATGATCAGGCTCTCGCGCAGAATGCGCCGCTTGTCGTCGGCCGAACGCGGCTTGGCGTTGCGGTCGACGCCGTAGCGGAAGTGCTTGTCGGCCCACGCCAGCGAGCGGTCCAGTTCGGCCTTGTCGTAGATGCCGTTGTCCAGCCGCCGGCGCACCTCCGTCATGTCGACGGTCTGCACGCGCATGCCGAGCCAGGACTCGAAGAAGTCGTGGTTGACGATCGATCCGGCGATGCCCATCGAGACGTTGCCGACCGAGAGATAGCTCTTGCCACGGATGTGAGCGACCGCCAGCGCAGCGCGCCCGAAGCGCAGCAGCTTCTCCTCGACGTCGGCGGGGATGGCGGAGGCGCCGGCGTCCTGCACGTCGCGACCGTAGATCGAGAAGGCGGGCAGACCCTTCTGGTTGTGCGCCGCCAACGCCGCCGCGAGATAGACTGCGCCGGGCCGCTCGGTGCCATTGAAGCCCCAGATCGCCTTCGGCCGCAGCGGGTCCATGTCGATGGTCTCGCTGCCGTAGCACCAGCACGGCGTCACCGACACCGTCGCGCCGACGTTCGCGCCGGCGAACTTGGCTTCGCAGGCGGCGGCTTCCGCCATGCCGGCGATCGTGGTGTCGGCGATCACGCACTCCACCGCTTCGCCGCCCGGATGGCGCAGCTTGGCCGACAGCAGCGCCGCCGTGCGGCGCGCCATCGCCATCGTTTGCTCTTCCAACGATTCGCGCACGCCACGGCGCCGGCCATCAATGATCGGCCGCACGCCGATCCTCGGCAAGGAACTGGTCATGTGTTGGATCTTCCTCTTTAACCTGAGCCGATTCCATCCCGTTCGCGGCGCCCTTCGGTCCGGCCTTGTCGCGCCGGACGCCGTGCGCCCGATTATCGCTTTACGCGCCGCCCATAGAGCGCTACTTCGAGTTAGCACTCTACTCTGCACGATCGGAGGCGCGCAAGGGGGGGGATGTTTCGCCCGGACGATTCGTCGCAGGTGGCGTGGCCGCGACTTGCCGCCACCGCGAAATCGGCGTGTAGAATTAGAGGATCGACGACATTGGTTTTTCGAACGCCGCATTGCAGGGACCAAAGGTGCCGAAGACTGTAGCAGAAATCGCTCGCGAGACGGGTTTCTCGGTGACGACCGTCCGGTTGATCGCCAGCGGCCAGGCCGGCAAGTACCGAATCAGCGAGGCGACGGCGAAGATCGTCGAGGAGCAAATCCGGCGCTACGGCTTCGTAGTCAATCACGCCGCCCGCAGCCTCAAGCTCAGGCGCACGGATACGATCGGGCTGGTCGTGCCGGAGCTGAGCAATGCGTTCTTTGCGCGCCTGATGTCTGGCCTCGAGGAGCTTTGTCGCGGCAGCGGCTTGGTTCTATTGACCTCGTCGACCAACGAGAATCCGGAACTCGAAGACCGGGCCGTCCGTAGCCTGTGGGCGCGCGGCGTCGACGGGCTGATCATCGCTCCTTGCCGCACGCCCGACTATGGCAGGCTGTTCGCGAAGACCACCAAAATGCCGATTGTCGTCGTCGATCGCGCTTATCCGGATTCCCGTTATCCCGCGGTCGTCAGCGACAACGTCGAGGCCGGCCTCGCGCTGACCCGGGCCGTGCTGGCGACGGGCGCGCCGTTGACCGCATTCCTGTGCGGCCAAGCGGAATTGCCCACCATCTCGGGTCGTATTCGCGGATTCGCCACCGCCTGCCGAGAAGCGGGCATATCGAACTGGGAAGAGCTGATCTTGCGCTCGGCGGAAAACAGCGTCGGCGCCGGGCGGTCTTTGATGGAGCAATTGCTGGAACGCGGACGCCGGCCGGCGTCGTTCATGTGCTCGTCCCTGATGGTGCTGGAAGGCGCGACGCAGCGTCTGAAAGAGCGAATCGGGCACATTCCGCCCGAGACGATTATGGGCACGTTTGACGATCAGGAATCCCTGGACTTCCTGCCCAACCGGGTCTTTTCGGCGCGGCAGAACGAAGGGGAATTGGCGTCGCAAGCATTCGCGCGACTCAAGGAACTGCATTCCGAGAAGATGCTCCAGCCCGAGCAGACCATAGTGCCGTTCCAGTTGATCCGGCGCGGCGGCGTCTGCGGCGCGCTTCGCGCCGACGCTGGTCTGCTCCAGTCAGGTGGTTCAGGTCGATCTTAGGGTCCGGGCTCATAACCAGTAGCTGATGACAGCGGCGATGCGGACCGCAGCGCGGAAGGTCACGGCGTTGCGCTCATAGCGGGTCGCGACGCGGCGGAAGTCCTTCATCCGGCAGACCATGGGCTCGATGGCGTTGCGGTTGCGATAGACCAACGGCGAGAGGCCGTTTTTCCATTTGCGATCGGCTTTGGCGCGTCAATTGCGTCGTGGGGACGCCGCTTCATTCGGCCGCGGAGCGAAGCCGATTCACGCCGCAGCCTCAGTGACTCCCATTGATGGGAACGCGCTGCCCGGACGCGTCGAAGACGTGGATGTCCTGGAGCGGCGCGCGGAAGGCGACATTCTCCGACACGGCCGGCGTTTCCCTGCCGCGCACCTCGACGACCAGCATCTTGTCGTCCACCCTCCGGACATGGGCGAAGGAGGACTCGCCCAGTCGTTCGACCAGCTCAACCACGCCGCTGGTCGCGAACGGCCCCTGCCCGGCGATTCGCAGATGTTCGGGCCGCACCCCGATCGTGACTTTGGCGCCGCGATCGAG
>NZ_JBEKVH010000014.1:0-42522 GCF_049514155.1 Roseiarcus sp.
TTCGAGCGCAGCGACGTCTTCGCCATGCCGGTGAGACGAGTCGGCGCGTCGGTCGAGGGTTTCGGCATCGTTTACGCCGAGGCGGCCTGGCGCGGCGTGCCGAGCCTCGCCGGCGCCGAAGGCGGCGCCGCGGACGCGGTGCTCGACGGCCAGACCGGCCTCGTGCGCCGCGGCGACGACCCGGAGGCGGTGCTGGCGGCCTTGACGACGCTGCTCGCCGACGACGGACTGCGCGCACGGCTGGGCAAGGCGGCGCGCCGGCGCGCCCGTGAAGAGCTCGCCTGGTCGCACGCGCTGCCGCGTTATCTCGCCGCGCTCGGCCTCTGAGGCGCGCTGCCGGCGCTCGGACTGCGCCGCGCCGTCGTCGCTGGCGGGGGATTGGAGAATCTCAGCCCGCCCCCGCCGAGCGGCGCGAAGCGCAACGTCAGAAAATCGCGCCAGTAACTCTGCCGGCTCGCCCACGGCCCTTCCGCTCCCCGCTTCGGCAGTTTCGCCGCGGCGCGACGATAGGCGCCGGACGAGAAATCGACCAGCGGCAGCTTCGCCATCGACGGATCGTCGGCGCGCGGGGCGCACTGGCGCCAGCCGCGCCGCTTCAGCCGATTGATGAGGCGGCACGCGTAGAGGCTGACCAGGTCGGCCTTCAGCGTCCAGGCGGCGATGGTGTAGCCGAAAACGAAGACGAGATTGGGCACGCCGCTCAACATCGCGCCCCTGAAGACGGTCGTCTCGCCGGGCTCGATCTCCGCTCCGTCGACGCTGAGGCGGATTGCGCCGAGCGGCTGCAGCTCGAGGCCGGTGGCGGCGACGGCGACGTCGGCCTCGATGGTCCCGCCGCTGGCGAGCGCGACGCCGGTCTCGGTGAAGGTTGCGATCGTGTCGGTGACGATCGAGGCGCGGCCGCTGCGCAAGGCGCGGAACAGGTCGCCGTCGGGCGCCTGACACAACCGCTGGTCCCACGGATCATAATGCGGCGTGAAATTCTTTGTCGCGTCGACGCCCGGCCCGAGCGCGTCGCGCGCCCGCGCCAGCAGCAGCCATCGCGCAACGCGCGGGAAGCGTCGGCAGAAGCGGAAGAATGCGGCGCCGACGAGAATGTTGATCCAGCGCGCAAGCCGGAACGCGAGCCGCTCCGGCAGCGCCGCGCGCAGCGCGTCGGCGAGTGCGTCGCGCGAGGCGCGCTCGATCACGTAGGTCGGCGACCGTTGCAACATCACGACATGGGCGGCGCGCCGGGCGAGCGCGGGGACCATCGTCACCGCCGTCGCGCCGCTGCCGATCACCAGCACCCGCTTGCCGACATAGTCGATGTCGTCGGTCCAGCGCTGCGGATCGACGACGCGGCCGCCGAAGCGTTCGAGGCCGGGAAAGTCCGGCCGGTAACCGCCCTCGTAACTGTAATAGCCGGCGCAGACGATCAGGAAGCCGCAGGTCAACTGGACCTGCCGCCGCTCCGGCCCGCTTTCGACCTCCAGGGTCCAGCGCGCCTCAGCCGTCGACCACGCCGCCGCCCGCACCTTGCTGCCGTAGCGGATTCGCCGATCGACGCCGAACTCGCGGGCGGTGTCGCGGATGTAGGTGAGGATCGTCCGACCGCCGGCGATCGCCGCCGCATGCGTCCACGGCCGAAACGAATAGCTCAGCGTGAACATCTCGGAATCGGAACGCACGCCGGGATAGCGGAACAGGTCCCAGGTGCCGCCGAGGTCGTCGCGCCCCTCAAGGATGGCGAAACTCGAGCCCGGACAGCGAGTCCGCAGCCGGCAGGCCGCGCCAATTCCCGATAGCCCCGCCCCGACGATCAGGACGTCAAAATGCTCGTCCGTCAAAGCTGGTCCCGTCTCCCCGCAACGCCGGCGCGCGCGACACTACGACAAATCGAGCCGGGCGCCAGCCAAAAATACGTCGTTCGCCCAAATGGTTCGCTCGTTCAAGCGATGGGCCGGATCGACGACGGACGAGCGATTGAATGCTACAACGCGCGTCCGGACCGCAAACGACGGAGCGACGATGAAAGTCACGATCGAGATCGACTGCACGCCGGTCGAAGCGCGCCAATTCATGGGCCTGCCGGACGTCCAGCCGATGCAGGCGGCGGTGATGGCGGAGATCGAGAAGCGGGTGATGGCGGAAGCGGCGAAATTCTCGCCCGACGGCTTTCTGCGGGCCTGGTTCGCCGAAGGCCAGCAGGGCGCCGAATGGTTCCGCGACACGTTCCGCGGCTTTTTCGCCCAGGCCGCCGCCACGGGCGGCGGCGGCCCCGAAAAGAGCTGAGGCGCGATCATCCTTCCGGCAGGTTCGGGCGAATGTGCAGCTCGCGCAATTGCTTCGCCGACGCCGGCGACGGCGCCCCCATCAGCAGATCCTCGGCGCGCTGGTTCATCGGGAACAAGGCCACTTCGCGCAGGTTCTGCTCGCCGGCGAGCAGCATGACGATGCGGTCGACGCCCGCCGCCATGCCGCCGTGCGGCGGCGCGCCGTACTGGAAGGCGCGGTACATGCCGCCGAAGCGCTCGACGACGGTCTGTTCGCCGTAGCCGGCGATCTCGAACGCCTTGACCATCGCTTCGGGCTTGTGGTTGCGGATGCCGCCCGAGGCGAGCTCGAAGCCGTTGCAGGCGATGTCGTACTGGAACGCCTTGATGTGCAGCGGGTCCTTGTCCTGCAACGCTTCCAGGCCGCCCTGCGGCATCGAGAACGGGTTGTGCGAGAAGTCGATCTTCTTGTCGTCCTCGTTCCACTCGAACATCGGGAAGTCGACGATCCAGGCGAATGCGAAGCGGTTCTCGTCGACGAGCTTGAGGTCTTGCGCGACTTTGTTGCGCGCCAGGCCGGCGAACTTGGCGAACACGGCAGGATCGCCGGCGACGAAGAACGCCGAGTCGCCCGCCTTGAGGCCGAGCTGGGCGCGCACCGCCTCGGTGCGCTCGGGCCCGATGTTGTTGGCGAGCGGGCCGCGGCCGCCGATTCCGGTCGCCTTCGGGTCCTGCTGCAGCGTCGTCTCGTCCTTGGCGCGATCGAAGAACAGCATGTAACCGAGGCCCGGCTGGCCCTCGCCCTGCGCCCAGGAATTCATCCGGTCGGCGAAGGTGCGCTGCCCGCCGCCGGGCGCCGGAATCGCCCAGACCTCGTTCTTCTCCGACTCGAGCAGGCGCGCGAACACCTTGAAGCCCGAACCGCGGAAATGGTCGGAGACATTCTGCATGACGATCGGATTGCGCAGGTCGGGCTTGTCGGAGCCGTATTTGCGCATCGCCTCGGCGAAGGGGATGCGCGGCCACGGCGACGGCGTCACCGGCTTGTCGCCGGCGAATTCCTCGAACACGCCGCGGATCACTGGCTCCATCGCGCCCAGCACGTCGTCCTGCTCGACGAAGCTCATCTCGACGTCGAGCTGGTAGAACTCGCCCGGCAGGCGGTCGGCGCGCGGGTCCTCGTCGCGGAAACACGGCGCGATCTGGAAATAGCGGTCGAAGCCGGCCATCATCAACAGCTGCTTGTACTGCTGCGGCGCCTGCGGCAGCGCGTAGAATTTGCCGGGATGGATGCGCGAGGGCACCAGGAAGTCACGCGCGCCCTCGGGG
This sequence comes from Roseiarcus sp., assembly GCF_049514155.1. Taxonomy (GTDB): domain Bacteria; phylum Pseudomonadota; class Alphaproteobacteria; order Rhizobiales; family Beijerinckiaceae; genus Roseiarcus. The sequence goes on from NZ_JBEKVH010000014.1 coordinate 3,585, forward strand.
CTCGAGGCGGTCAGGATCGGCGTCTGGAACTCGAAGAAGCCCTGGCGCTTCATCCGGCTGCGCATCGAATCGACGATCCGTCCGCGCAGCATGATGTTGGCGTGAAGCTTCTCGCGCCTAAGGTCGAGGAAGCGGTACTTGAGCCGCGTGTCCTCCGGATAGGGCTGGTCGCCGAACACCGGCATCGGCAGATCGCCGGCCGGGCCGAGCACTTCGATCTCGCGCACGTAAACTTCGACCAGGCCGGTCGCCATCTCGGGGTTCTCGGTGCCCGCGGGGCGCTTGCGGACCGCGCCGTCGACGCGCACGACATATTCGGAGCGCAGTTTCTCGGCCAGCTCGAAGGCGGGCGAATCCGGATCGACCACGCATTGGCTGATTCCGTAGTGATCGCGCAGATCGATGAACAGCACGCCGCCGTGGTCGCGGATGCGGTGGCACCAGCCCGACAGGCGGACGGTCTTCCCGTCCTCGGCGAGCCCGAGAGCGCCGCAGGTATGGGTCCGGTAGCGATGCATGAGCGTGCTTCTTTCCTGACGCCGGGAGGCGACGCGACGCGCCGGCGCGCATTCGGCGGCCGGAGTCGAGCGCCGGGCCCGGCGGTTCAATCCAATCGCGGACGGCTCTAGCCGAAAACACGCGGCGGGAAAAGCGCCGCCCTACGGGCTAAACGGGAGCGCGAAGCCATGTTAAGGCTCCGCCGCTCGCCAGAGGGAGCCGAGAGATGTTCGCGCCCGCCCTGATCGAACGCGCCGCGGCGCTGCTGACGCTGTGCCGCGAGCGCGGGCTGAAGCTCGCCACGGCCGAATCCTGCACCGGCGGCCTGGTCGCAGGCCTTCTGACCGAAATTGCCGGCTCTTCGGCGGTCGTCGAGCGCGGCTTCGTCGTCTATTCCAACCTCGCCAAGCAGGAGATGCTCGGCGTGCCCGAAGAGACACTCGTCCGATGGGGCGCGGTCAGCGACGCGACGGCGCGCGCCATGGCCGAAGGCGCGCTCGCCCATTCGGCCGCTGACCTTGCCGTTGCGGTGACCGGGATCGCCGGCCCTGACGGCGGGACGGCGACAAAGCCCGTCGGCCTGGTCCATTTCGCCGCGGCGCGCCGCGGCGGCCCAGTCGTCGCGCTGGAGCGGCGCTTCGGTCCCCTGGGGCGGGGCGCGATCAGGCTCGCGGCGGTCGAAACAGCCCTGGAGATGCTGGAAGCGGCGGCGGATTAGGCCGGCGCGCGGCCGTAGATTTTGTCCGCCCGCGCCTCGAAGGCGGCGGAGAACTTGCGGAAGGCGGCGTCGAACATCGCGCCCATCAAGGCGGCGAGCAGCCGGCTGCGGAACTCGTAGGCGATGAAGAACTCGACCGTCGAGCCGCCGCCCTCAGGGGCGTCGCGAAAGTTCCAGACGTTTTCGAGCCGGCTGAACGGGCCGTCGATGTATGCGACGACGATCTTCAGCCGCGCCGGATCGAGCGCGACGCGGCTGGTGAACCTCTCGCGGATCGCCTTGTAGCCGACCTCCATGTCGGCGATCAGCGTTTCGATCCCCGTCTCGCTCTTCTCACGCCGGCGCACCTTCAGCGCTCGGCACAGCGGCACGAATTCAGGATAGCGCTCGACGTCGGCGACGAGCGCGAACATCTGGGAAGCGGAATGCCGAACCCGCCGCTCGCTGCTAAACGACGGCACGTTTCTCTAGCCCATCCAATAGGCGAAGGCGTCGACGACGACAAAGATCGCCGCCGCGAGCGCGGTCGTCCAGACGGCGACACGGGCCAGGCGGGGAGAGATCGGCGCCCCGCGATCGACGCCCGCGGGCGTCTCGGCCTCCTGAACCTCGGGCCCCGAGCGGGCGGCGAGCGGCAGCACGACGAACAGCGAGATCCACCAAATGGTGAAGAACGCCGCGACGGCGAGCGGCGCCGGCATCAGCAGGCGTCCGGGCGACGCGCGGCGGCCATCCTACTTCGGCGCGTCCTGGGCCGGCGCGGCGGGGGCAGCCGGCGCTGCGGGCGCGACCGGCGCTGCGGGAGCGCCGCCGCTTTGGTTCTGCATCTGCTTGAGCTGATCGAGCAGGCTCGCCGGGGCCGTCGTCGGCGCGCTGGCGGGCGCCCCGGAAGTCGAGGCCGGAACATTATTGATCAGCGAACGCGGCGCGCGGCCCCAGCTCGCCAGGATCGACATCGTCAGCGCGGTGACGAAGAACAGCGTCCCCAGAATCGCCGTCGCCCGAGACAAGGCGTTGGCCTGGCCGCGGCCGGTCATGAAGCCGCCGCCGCCGCCCGTCCCCAGCACGCCGCCCTCCGAGCGCTGCAGCAGCACGGCGGCGACGAGGGCGATCACCACCAGCAGGTGAATGACGATCAGCACGGTTTGCATGAAGACGATCCTTGGCGGCCGCCAGGGCGGCCCGAGCGCGAAAAAACTGGCGCGCTCGTAGCACGCCGCCGGCGGCGCGTCCACGCCGTCGGCAGCCTCGCAGCTCCTGCTCCGTCAGACGTAAGTGGCGGCGATCGCCATGAAATCGACGGCCTTCAGGCTCGCCCCGCCGACCAGGGCGCCGTCGACATTGGCCAAGCCGAGCAGTTCCTTGGCGTTGGACGGCTTGACCGAGCCGCCGTAGAGGATGCGCAGCTTCGCGCCGGCGGCCCCGTAAACCTCGCCAAGCAGCCCGCGGATCGCCGCATGCACCTCGGCCACGTTCGCCGGCGTCGGCGTCAGGCCGGTGCCGATCGCCCAGACCGGCTCATAGGCGACCACGACCGTCTCCGGCGCGCCGCCGGCCGGCAGCGAGCCGCGCACCTGGCTGCTGACGATCTCGATCGCCTTGCCCGCTTCGCGCTCGGCGCGGGTCTCGCCGACGCAGACGATCGCGGTCAGGCCCGATTTCAGCGCCGCTTCGGCCTTGGCTTTCACCGCGGCGTCGGTCTCGCCGTGATACTGGCGGCGCTCGGAATGGCCGACGATCACGTATTGGGCGCCGGCGTCCTTGATCATCGGCGCGGAAATGTCGCCGGTGAAGGCGCCGCTGTCCTTGGCGTGGCAGTCCTGCCCGCCGAGCGACACCTTGCCGCCCTTCAGCGCCCAGGCCGCCTGCGCCAACAGGGTCGCCGGCGGACAGACCGCGAGTTCGGCGGCGCCCGCCTTGCCCGCGTCGACCGCCTCGCGCATCGCCTTGAGCTCCGCGAGGGAGGCGCTCAGGCCGTTCATCTTCCAGTTGCCCGCCACGAGGGGGCGCACGCCAGGGGTCATGGTTCGCCTTTCAACAACGTCATTTGAAGCTGGGCCGGGGCGGATTAACACTCCCGCCGGTCCTATGCAAAGACCGTCGAGGGCGGTAAGTAGGCCCCCGAAGGCCGCAGCCACAATGGCCGCGGGCGGATGGTCGCGGTTTGAGGAACGTCAAGATCCATGCTCGACGGGATGCGCAAGATTTCGCAACATTGGATCGGCCGCGCCATTTTAACGGTGCTGTTCGGCCTCCTGATCGTCAGCTTTGTCATCTGGGGCGTCGGCGACATGTTCCGCGGCTTCGTCCCGGACAAGGTTGCGGAGGTCGGCGGCCAGTCGATCACGACGCAGCAGTACCAGAACTCGCTGCAGACCGTGATGTACCGCATCCAGAGCCGCACGCACCGCAACCTCACCAGCGCGCAGGCCCACGAGCTCGGCCTCGATCGCCAAGTGCTCGGAAACCTGATCGCCGACGCGGCGCTCGACGTGCGCGCCGCCTCGCTCGGCATGGCGATTTCCGAGGCCTCGATCGTCGCCGCGGTGCGTTCGGACCCGAGCCTGCAGGACGCCTCCGGTCAGTTCAACCCCGCCGCCTTCGATCAGGCCCTGCGCGACTCCGGCCTCACTGAGCGCGGCTTCTTCGTCGCCCAGAGCCGCGCCTACATGCGCCAGCAGATCGAGACGCCGCTGATCGACGGCCTTGCCGCGCCGAAGCCGCTCGTCGACCTGCTCGCCCGCGTCGAGGCGCAGACCCGCGCAATCGACTACGTCACCCTGCCGCCAAGCGCGGCCGGCGACATTCCCGCCCCCGCCGACGACGCGCTCAAGGCCTATTTCAACGAGCGCAAGGATCAGTATCAAGCGCCGGAATATCGCGCGCTCGAAATCCTGCTGGTCGATCCGAGCGCGCTCGCCAATCCCGCCGACGTGTCCGACGACGACGCCAAGGCCGACTACGACAAGGTTCGCGACGCGCGCTTCGCCACGCCGGAGAAGCGCAAGTTGCAGCAGATCGTCTTTCCCGACCAGGCGTCGGCCGACGACGCGGAGGCGAAGATCAAGGCCGGAGCGAGCTTCGACGACATCGTCAAGGCGCGCAATCTGAGCGCTTCCGACGTCGATCTCGGCGAGACGGTCAAGGCGGCGATGTTCGATCATTCGATCGCCGACGCCGCATTCGCACTGCCGCAGGACGGCGTCAGCGAAGTCGTCAAAGGCCAGTTCGGTCCGGCGATCGTGCGGGTCGTCGCCATCACGCCGGGCAGCGCGAAGACCTTCGACGAGGTCAAGGACACGCTGAAGAAGGAGATCGCGGCCGACCGCGTCGCCGGCCAGGTGCAGAGCGTGCACGACAAGATCGAGGACGCGCGCGTCTCGGGCAAGACGCTCGCCGAAGCGGCCAAGACCGTCGGCCTTGAAGCGCGGTCGATCGCCGCGGTCGACGCCCAGGGCCGGGACGATAAGGGCGCCGCGCTCGACCTGCCTGATCAGGCCGAGCTGCTCGCCTCCGCTTACGCTTCCGACGTCGGCGTCGACGACGCGCCGCTGCAGACCAACAACCGCGGTTGGTTGTGGTTCGACGTGATCAAGGTCGACCCGGCGCGCGACCGCGCGTTCGACGAGGTCAAGGACCAGGTCGAGAAGGAATGGCGCGCCGAGGCGGTCACCAAGGCGCTTTCCGCCAAGGCCGACGACATGGTCAAGCAGATCGGAGGCGGCGCGACGCCGGAGAGCCTCGCCCAGGGCGCCGGGCTCGAAGCGAAGTCCGCCGTCGACCTTCGCCGCGGCGGCGGCGCTGGGCTTGCGCCGAGCCTGGTCAACGCCGTCTTCACCGTGCCGGCGGGCGGCGCCGGTTCGGCTGCGACGCCGGACGGCCGCGTCGTCTTCAAGGTCGTCGCCGACGCGACGCCGCCGACCAAGTTCGACGACCCCGCGGTCAAGGCCATCGCAACCCAGCTCACCGAGGGGCTGCAAACCAGCGTCGTCGCGCAATTCGTCAGCGCGCTCGAAAACGAGCTCGGCGTCAGAATCCACCAAAACGTACTGCAATCAGCTGCGGGCAGCTGAGGCCGGCGCGATGACGATGATGAGCCCGACCGACTACGACGATTTCGCTCGCCGTTACGCGGCCGGCCTCGCCAGCGTCGTCGCGACGACGCTCGTCGCCGATCTCGAGACCCCGGTTTCGGCCTATCTCAAACTCGCCGCCGGCCGCGCCGGCGCTATGTTCCTGCTCGAGTCAGTCGAAGGCGGCGCGCAACGCGGCCGCTATTCGATGATCGGCCTCGACCCCGACGTCGTCTGGCGCTCGACCGGCGAGGGCGCGGAGATCAACCGCCGCGCGCTGATCGAGCCGGAGGCGTTCGTCCCCTGCCCCGGCCAACCGCTGGAGGCGTTGAGGGCGCTGCTCGCCGAATCGCGCATCGACTTGCCGCCCGGCCTGCCGCCGATGTCGGCGGGCGTGTTCGGCTATCTCGGCTATGACATGGTGCGGCGCATGGAGCGGCTGCCGCCGGCGAAACCCGACCCGATCGGCGTTCCCGAGGCGCTGCTCGTCCGCCCGACCGTGATGGTGGTCTTCGACACCGCGCGCGACGAGATGGCGGTGGTGACGCCGGTCAGGCCCGCCGCCGGCGTCGGCGCACGCGCCGCCTACGAAAGCGCGCAGGCGCGGCTCGACGCGGTGGTCGCGGCGCTCGAAGCGCCGCTCGACCACAAGCCGCCCGAGGTCGATCCGGCGCTGCTCGCCGCCCCGGCCGTCTCCAACACCAGCGAGGCCGAATATCGGGCGATGGTCGCCAAGGCGAAGGACTACATCGTCGCCGGCGACGCGTTCCAGATCGTGCTGTCGCAGCGCTTCACCAGCCGCTTCGAGTTGCCCGCCTTCTCGCTCTACCGGGCGCTCAGGCGCGTCAATCCGTCGCCCTACCTCTGCTTCCTCGACTTCGGCGGCTTCCAGATCGTCGTCTCGAGCCCGGAGATCCTCGTGCGCGTGCGCGCCGGCAAGGTCTGCATTCGGCCGATCGCCGGCACGCGCCGGCGCGGCGCGACCGCAGCCGAGGACGAGGCGCTCGCCGCCGAGCTTCTCGCCGACCCCAAGGAGCGCGCCGAGCATCTGATGCTGCTCGACCTCGGCCGCAACGACGTCGGCCGCGTCGCCAAGATCGGCTCGGTCAAGGTCACCGACAGCTTCTTCATCGAGCGTTACAGTCACGTCATGCACATCGTCTCCAATGTCGAAGGCGAGCTGCGCGACGACCTCGACGTGGTCGCGGCGCTGTCGGCGGGCTTCCCCGCCGGCACCGTTTCGGGCGCGCCGAAGGTGCGGGCGATGGAGATCATCGACGAACTGGAGAAGGACAAGCGCGGCGCCTACGCCGGCTGCATCGGCTATTTCGGCGCCGGCGGCGAGATGGACACCTGCATCGTGCTGCGCGCCTCGGTGGTCAAGGACGGCAAAATGCACGTCCAGGCCGGCGCCGGCGTCGTCTACGATTCTGTCCCGGCGAACGAGCACGCCGAATGCGTCAACAAGGCGCAGGCGCTGTTCCGCGCCGCCGAAGAGGCGGTGCGCTTCGCCACCAGGGCGAAGAGAGGGCAATAGCGAGCGCCAGTCCAATCACGCGCGGAAAAGGCGCGGCCGACCCGCCCGGGTGTCGGGCGAGGCGGCGCGAGGAATACGGGGGACCTCGTGAACATCGGCATCGACGAAGCGCTGGGCTATGCGGCAGGCGGTTTCGGCATCTATGCGTTCCGCGCCAAGACGATGATCCCGCTGCGCGTCGCTGCGACCTGCGGCTGCGCGTTAGGCCTCGCCTACGGCGCGGTGCGCGGCGCGCAGCCGACCGTCATCGTCAACGCGCTGATGCTGGCGCTCAATCTGTGGCGCCTGGTGGAGATGCGCCGCCTCATCCGCGATTCCGGAACGGCGGCGCAAGTCGACCCTTCGCGGCCGGAAGGCTACGACTGGCTGAAGCCCTTCATGCACCGGATCGAACTGCCGGCCGGCCACGTGCTGTTCCGCAAGGGCGAGGTCGGCGCCGAGGCGTTCCTGATCGGCTCGGGCGAAGTCCACATTCCCGAATTCGACGCGCTGGTGCGGCCGGGCGACCTGCTCGGCGAAATCGGTCTGCTGGCGACCGGCAATCAGCGCACGGCCACCGCCGTCTGCCGCACGCCAGTGCGCGCCTGGCGCGTCAGCTATGACGAGCTCAAGGAGCTCTGCCTGCAGAACCCGCAGTTCTGTCTGCATCTGGCGACCGTGATCGTGCGCCGCTACGAGCACAATCTGCGCCACGCGCGGCGCGAAGTCGAAGCGCCGGCGGCGTAATCGCTTCGAGCGGCGCCGAGCCGCGAGTTTCCCTGTCGACCGCCGGAATCAAAGGAGCGAGCGCTTGATCGTCCAGGCCTGCATCAACGGCGCGCGCGACCCCGCTTTCCATCCCGCTCTGCCCTTGACCCCGGACGCCATGGCGCGCGACAGCGCGGCCTGCGTCGCCGCCGGCGCAGCGGAGGTGCATTTGCACGCCCACGGCCCGGACGGGCGCGAAAGTCTGGCGCCGGCGGCGATGGATGCGACGGTGCGGGCGGTGCGCCGGGCCTGCCCCGGCACGCTCATCGGCGTTTCGACCGGCGCGTGGATCGAGCGCGACGAAAAGCGCACCCTCGCCGCCATCGACGGTTGGCGGGAGCTCCCCGACTACGCCTCGGTCAACCTGTCGGAACCCGACGCGCCGGCCGTGTTCGAGCGCCTGCGTCGGCGCGCCGTCGGCGTCGAGGCGGGGCTCGCCTCCGTCGCCGACGTCGAACGGTTGGCGGCGCTGAACCTGGGCGGGCTCGCGTTCCGCATGCTGATCGAAGTCAATGAACAGGACATCGGCGAAGCGCTGGCCGTCGTCGACGGCGTCGAGGACGTCCTGAACCGAGCGGGCGTCCGGCGGCCGATGCTCGCGCACGGCGTCGACGCGACGGTCTGGCGCTTCGTCGCGCTGGCGGCGGCGCGGCGCTGGTCGACCCGGGTCGGCCTGGAGGATGGGAAAACATTGCCGAACGGCGCGACGGCCGCCGACAACGCGGCCCTCGTCGCCGCCGCGGCGGCGATCTTTCGGAAACAGGACCGCCTTTAGCGGCGGGCGCGGAAGCGCCGCGCTCGCGCAAGGCGCCTTATCGGTTGCGTTCCGTTCGTCTCCCCCCTCACCTTATCGGCGGCGCGTATTGCAGCCCGCCCTGGGTCCACAGCGCGTTGAGGCCGCGCGCGATCTTGATCGGCGAGCCCATGCCGACGTTGCGCTCGAAGCTTTCGCCGTAGTTCCCCACCGCCTTGATGATGCGGTAGGCCCAGTCGTTGGTCAGGCCGAGCCCGGTCCCGAAATCGCCCTCGACGCCGAGCAGGCGACGGATCGACGGATTGTCGGACTTCAGCATCTGGTCGACGTTGGCTTGCGTCACGCCGAGCTCTTCGGCGTTCACCAACGCGTAATGGGTCCATTGGACGATCTGGAACCATTGCACGTCGTCCTTGCGCACCGACGGCCCAAGCGGCTCCTTGGAGATGATTTCGGGCAGCACCATGTGGTCGTCGGGAACCGACATTTTCAGTCGTTCGGCGTAAAGGCCGGAGGCGTCGGTCGTGTAGACGTCGCAGCGGCCGTCGTCGTAGGCCTTGGTCGCCTCGTCGTCGGTGGCGAACACCACTGGCTCGAATTTCATCGCGTGGGCGCGGAAGAAGTCGGCGAGGTTGAGCTCGGTCGTCGTGCCCTGTTGCACGCAGACCGAGGCGCCGTCGAGCTTGAGCGCCGAGTCGATGGCGAGCTTCTTGCGCACCATGAACCCCTGGCCGTCGTAATAGTTGACCCCGGTGAAGAACATGCCGCCGGTCTCGCGCGACAGCGTCCAGGTCGTGTTGCGGATCAGCACGTCGATCTGACCCGAGGCGAGGATCGTCGGCCGATCCTTGGCGTTGACCGGCAGGTATTTGACCTTGTCCGGGTCGTTGAAGATCGCCGCGGCGATGGCGCGGCATTCGTCGACGTCGAGGCCCTTGTATCGACCCTGATCGTCGGGTTGGCCGAAGCCGGCGAGGCTGGGGTTGGCGCCGCAGATCAGCTCGCCGCGCGCCTTGATCTGGTCGAGCGTCCCGGCGCTCGCCGCGCCGGCGGCCAGAAGCGCAAAAGCGGCGGAAAGAAGCGTAGCGAGCGTTCGCATGCGTTAGCCTCCTGTCAGTTTGGCGTCAGCGAGCATCGCGGCGAAGCCGGCGCGAAGTCAATCGCCGCGCTTCGCGCACGCCGCGAAAGCTGCTAGATTTGATCCGTCGCGTTCCCGCCGCCAGGCCATTTCCATGCGTCTTCCCAGGCTTCTTCCGGCCCTCGCGGCGATCGCCGCGGCCTCGCCAGCCTTGGCCTCGCCCGCGACGTCGGACGGCGCGCGACAATTGGAGCAAGGCTACGCCGACTATCTGACCCGCGCCGTCGTCGACAAGGGCGTGGTCTCGGTGACGCCCGACGGCGACGATTACGTCGTCGCCTGGGATCTCGAGAAAGGGATTGTGCTGCTCGGCGCCGACCCCGGCGCGCTGAAGGCGGCGCGGTTCTCCTACCGGCTGACGCCGACCGGCGACGGTGCGTGGCGGCTCGCCGCCGACGGATTCCCGACCCTGTCGATCGACGCCCCGACCGACGCCGGACGGATGACCGGAACGTTCGAATTGCGCGGATTCGGCCTCCAAGGCGCCTACGACCCGGCGCAGGCCGATTTCCTGCGCGCCAAGCTCGACGTCGACGTCGCTCACGCTAAGTTCAGGGTGGTCGACGCGCGACAGACGGCCGACACCGACGCCGCTGAGACCGGCGTTAGTGGCGAGACGCGCGCCAAGACCGCTGCTGACGGCGACGGCGTCGACGTCGCGTCGGTCCATTCGATCGCTTCGCTGACCGAGACCATCGTCGGCGCCTCCGCCGACGGACCGGGTCCGGCGGCGCTGACCTATTCGATCGGCGGAGGGGTCGGCGAGGCGACGCTGACCGGCCTTCACGCGAAGGAGATCGCGGACTGCTGGAAATATGTGGTCGCGCACGGCGACGAGGCGCCGATCCCGCACGAATTCGACGACAAGCTGCGCGCGGCGCTGCCGCTGTGGAAGACTCTGAAGGTGGTCGGCAAGCTCAGCGACGTCGCGATGAAGGCGCCGTTCGGCCAGGCGAAGGCGAAGTCGGTCGCCGAGACGATCGGCCTCAGCGGCCTGACCGCGCCGGCGACGGCGGAATTCGGCCTGCAGGTCGAAGGCGTGACGATCGACTCGTCGCAGGCGCCGGCCTGGACCGCGAAGCTGACGCCGGCTTCGCTCGACTTCGACCTGAAGTTCGCCGGCGGCGGATTCGACCAGGCGGCGCAAATCGCGCTCGACGATCCGTCCTTCGCCGCCAGCGGCGAATTGTCGCCCGAGGCCCAGGACAAGATCGACGCGGCGTTGTTCGGCGGCGACCCCAAACTGACGCTCGCGCCCGGGCGACTGTCGACTCCGACGCTCGACCTCACGTTCGAAGGCGAAGCCTCGGCCGTCGCAGGCGCGCCGCGCGGCCGCCTCATCGTCAGCGCCGATGGGCTCGACAAGGCGCTCGCCCTGTTGCAGGACATCGCCGGGACCGATCCGGAAGCCGAGGCGGCGATCCTCAGCCTGACTTACGCCAAAGGTCTGGCGAAACCCGGCCCCGACGGCCGACTGATGTGGACGATCACGTTCGAGGGCGGCGACGTCACGGTCAACGGCTCGCCGTTGCCGATAGGAAAGTAAGGCCGGTTCCGTCGACGCCATGAAAATCCTCAGTCCCGAAACAAAGGCGCGTCTTCGCAGCCGCTCGCGTCTCGTCCATCTCGGCCGCGACGGGGAAGCGTCGCAAGGCTTCGTCAATGTGCCGCCCTATCGCGGCTCGACGGTGCTCTTCCCGGACGTCGCGACATTGTCGTCCGGCAATCAGCGCTTCACTTACGGCACCCACGGCACGCCGACGACGGAGGCGCTCGTCGAGGCTTGGACCGCGATCGCCGGCGCGGAAGGAACTGTCCTCGTCCCGACCGGCATGGCGGCGATCGCCTCCGCGCTGTTGGCCGCGCTCGCCGCCGGCGACCACTTGCTGGTGACCGATTCCGCCTATGACCCGACGCGAATCTTTTGCGACCGCGCACTCAAACGCTTGGGCGTCGAGACGACCTATTACGACCCGCGGCTCGGCGCCGGGATCGCGTCGCTGTTTCGCGCCAACACCAAGGCCGTGTTCGTCGAATCTCCGGGCTCGCTGTCGTTCGAGGTGCAAGACGTGCCGGCTATCGCCGAAGTCGCGCACGCGCGCGGCGCCTGCGTCATCGCCGACAACACCTGGGCGACGCCGTTGTTCTTCGCGCCGCACGCCAACGGCGTCGATCTCGCGATCGAAGCCGGCACGAAATATCTCTCCGGCCACGCCGACCTTCTGCTCGGCCTGGTGTCCGCCAACGCCGAGTGGTTTCGGCGGCTCCACCGCACGGTCGACATGATCGGCATCCCGCCCGGTTCAGAGGAGGCGTTCCTCGCCCTGCGCGGGTTGCGCACCATGGAGCTCAGGCTGCGCGAAGCGGAGCGTCAGGCGCTTGCGCTGGCCGAATGGCTCGGCGCGCGCCCGGAGGTGCTGAGGGTCATTCACCCCGCCCGCCCCGATCATCCCGACCACGCGCTTTGGCGGCGGGACTTCGCTGGATCGTCGGGATTGTTCAGCATTGTGATGAAGCCCGTCTCGGCCGAAGCCCTCGCGGCGCTGCTCGACGGACTCGAACTGTTCGGCCTCGGCTATTCGTGGGGCGGCTACGAGAGCCTAGTCATTCCATTCGACTGCTCCGGCTCCCGCACCGCGACGCGCTGGGCGCCGGGCGGCCCGGCGTTGCGCTTCTCGGTCGGGCTCGAGGACATCGACGACTTGAAGGACGATCTCGCGCGCGGCTTCGAGCGGATGAAGGCGGTCTCAGGCGCTTAGCCGCGCCGCGCGCCGCAGCGCCTGCGGCGGCTGGCCGTAGGCGCGCAGAAAGGCGCGGCGCATCCGCTCGGGATCGCCAAATCCGGTCTCGGCGGCGATCGCCTCGATCGGCGCGCGACCGCCCTCGACCCGTTCGCGCGCCGCCTCGACTCTCAGCCGCTCGACCGCGCGCGCCGGCGTCACGCCGGTCTCCTCGGCGAAGCGGCGGGCGAAATTGCGCGGGCTCATCGCCGCTCGCTCCGCAAGCCGTTCGACCGTCAGCGATTCGCCGAGCCGCTCGCGCGCCCACCCGAGCAACGGCCCGAACCGCCCGTCCGGCCGCTCCATCTCGAGCAGCGCCGAGAATTGCGACTGGCCGCCCGGGCGGCGACGGTAGACGACGAGCTGCTGGGCGACGCGCCGCGCGACCGGCTCGCCGAGGTCCTCGGCGATCAGCGCCAGGGCGAGGTCGACCCCCGCAGTGATGCCGGCCGAACTCCAGATCTTGCCGTCGCGGACGAAGATGCGGTCGGGCTCGAGCCGCACATTGGGATAGCGCTCCGCAAACTGCCGGCTGCGGCTCCAATGGGTCGTCGCGCGCTTGCCGTCGAGCAGCCCCGCCTCGGCGATGAGGAACGCGCCGGAGCAGACGCTGGCGACCCTGCGACAGTCGCGCGCCGCTTCGCGCAGACAGGCGAGGATCCCTTCGTCCTTCAGCGCTTCATAGGTCCCGAGGCCGCCGGCGACGACCAGCGTGTCGAACCGCGGCGCCCCGGCGAAGGCGATCGCCGTCATCGTCGCGCCCGACGAACTCGCCACCGCGCCCGCGCGTCTGGCGAGCACGCTGAGGCGATAGGCGCCGCGCGCGTGCGCTCCGGCGATCTCGAACGCGGCGATCGGGCCGGCGGCGTCGAGGATCCGGAAGCCGTCGAAAATGAGAAAGCCGACCGTGCGCGTCATCTCAGCCTCTCGCGCCGCTTTGGCGGTTTTCGAGGAAACCTTGTCATTTCGGCCAGCACGCTAAAGGCCGACGATCCCCCCGTCAAACCCACGGAGAGCGCCATGGCCGAGGCCGAATTCGTCATCGTCGAAACCCTCTATCCGGGCATGACGCAGCTCGACTTCACCGGGCCGCACACGGTCTTCTCGCGCATCCCCGGCGCTCGCGTCCTCGTCGCCTCCGAACCCGGCGGGCCGATCGAATCCGACGGCGGCCTCGTCTTCGCCGGAACCCGGCGAATGGCCGAGATCGACCGCTGCGACCTGCTGTTCGTCCCCGGCGGCTTCGCGGCGACCGAGGTCGCCAACGACGAGGCGTTCCTGCGCGAGTTCCGCCGCCTCGCGGCGAGCGCGCGCTACCTGACCTCGGTCTGCACCGGCTCGTTGGTGCTCGGCGCGGCCGGCCTGTTGAAGGGCAGGCGCGCCGCCTGCCACTGGGCCTGGCGACAGCTGCTGCCGCTGTTCGGCGCGATCGCCGATCCGGCGCGGGTGGTTCGCGACGGCAACATCATCACCGGCGGCGGCGTCACCGCGGGCATCGACTTCGCCCTCGTCGTGGCGGCCGAAATCGGCGGCGACGAACTGGCGCAAGCGCTGCAGCTCGCGCTCGAATACGCGCCCGAGCCGCCCTTCGCCGCCGGACGCCCGGAGACCGCGCCGGCCGAGATCGTCGCTTTGGTCAGAGCGCGGCTCGCGCCACAGATCGCCGAGCGCACGGCGGCGGCCGAGCGGGCGGCGGCGCGGCTCTAAGGCGCATCGCGTTTGGGTTTACGCGGACCTCATCCTGAGGCGCCCTCGCATTAGCGAGGGCCTCGAAGGATGCTCAAAGGATCGCGTCAACGCGCGTTCTGGAGCGTCCTTCGAGGCCGCTTCGCGGCGCCTCAGGACGAGGGGCGTAGGCGGCAAGCGATTCCGAGCAAACGCCGCGCGCACTGGAGGCGCGCCTTGTTCGGACATGCTAGGCAGAAGGCGCGCGGCGCCCGCCGCGCATCCTCCGAGATCTGCAAACATCCGAACCATGCGCGATTTCCTCATCGACACCGACACCGCCTCCGACGACGCCGTCGCGATCCTGATGGCCCTTTCCGCGCCCGACGTTCGCGTGCTCGCGCTGACCACAGTCGCCGGCAACGTCGGCGTCGAACAGGCGACCCGCAACGCGTTGCTGACCGCCGAGATCGCCGGCGTCGAAGTCCCGGTCTTCGTCGGCGCGGCTGCGCCGCTCATGCGTCCGCTCAAGGACGCGCATTGGTTCCACGGCTGCGACGGTCTCGGCGACCGCGGCTATCCGCCGCCGCGCCGCGCGCCCGAGCGCGAGCACGCGGTCGAGGCGATCCTGCGCCTCGCCGACGTCGCGCCCGGCCTGACGCTGGTGACGCTCGGGCCGCTGACCAATGTCGCGCTGGCGCTGATCCGGGATCCGGACCTCGCCAAGAAGATCGGCCGCTGCGTCGTCATGGGCGGCGCGCCGTGCTGCGAAGGCAACGTCACGCCGGCGGCCGAATACAACATCTGGGTCGATCCGGAGGCGGCGCGCATCGTCTTCCGCTCCGGCCTGCCGATCGAGATGGTCGGCTGGCACGTCTCGCGCGGCGCCTCGGTGCTGAGCGAAGCCGAGATCGCCGACATCCTTGCGCTCGGCACGGCCAAGGCGCGCTTCGCCATCGAATGCAACGCGCGGGCCAAGGCGGCCTATCACGTGCAGACTGGCGAGAGCGGCCTGTCGCTCGCCGACCCGACCGCGATGGCGGTCGCGCTCGATCGCGCGATCGGCCTGTCGTGGAGCCGCCATGTCGTCGAGATCGAATGCGCCAGCGAACTGACGCGCGGCATGACCATCGTCGACCGCCTCGATGTCGCCGCCGACGACAACAACCGTCAGGTCTGGCGCGAAGCGCTTGCAGGTGAAGCGAAAGCTGACATCTGCTGGACGTTCGATAGCGCGCGGTTCAAGGCGATGCTGAGGCGCGCTCTGACCTGACGCCGCCTCAATCCGGCTTGGCGCGCTTGGCGCCTTCGTTCGCCTTGCGGCCTTTGCGCGGAGGGTGAATCGTTTCGCCGCGCTCCAGCATCGCGACGAAGTGCGCGATCATCTCGGCTCGCCGCGCTGCGGACGCGTGGTGGAGCCGGTAGAGCAGCGCATAGCGATTGGCGCCGTCCAAGCGCTCGAAGGCCAGCGCCGCGCGCTGCTTACCCTTAATGGCGATTTGAAAATCGTCCGGCGTCGCCGCTGTCGCCGCCGAAGGATAGGCTGCGTCCCATCGGCCGTCCGCCTTCGCGGCTTCAATTGCGGCGAGGCCGCGCGGCCCGACGCGACCGGCGGCAATCAACGCCTGCGCGCGCTTCCGGTTGGCGGCGGACCAGCGGCTTCTGGCCGCGCGCGGCGTGAACCGGGTGAGGAAAAATTCGTCATCGAACCGGGCGATCTGACCATCGATCCAGCCGTGGCAGAGCGCGCAATCGATCGCTTGCGCCTGGCGCAGCGCCGGCTCTGGCGCGCCCTGCTTGGCAAGCTTCACCCACGCGCCCTTTGGATCCGGATTGTCGGCGAGCCATGCCTCGAAAGCCGGCGCGCCGTCGAACTGAAGGATAGGCAGTCCGGACTTCATCTCAGCGTCTTCACCCGCGCCGCCCAACCGGTGGCGCAGGGGCCTTTGCGCCCGCGGCCCCGGAGGTCCGCGCCAATGCTCTTCCGAAGCGGAATGAAGTCCAAAGTTGCGTCAATGTGGCTCGCCTTGCAAGCGGAGGGCGGCCGGGCCAAAACTTGGACGACGAAACCCGTCGCCCTTTCCAAGTTCCGAACCCCGAGGACTCGAGCATCCCCGAGCAAGCCAATCTCCTCGCGGGCGAAATCTCGCCCTACCTACTGCAGCATGCGGCCAATCCTGTGCATTGGCGCCCCTGGGGCGCGCAGGCCCTCGCCGAAGCGAAGCGCCGCGACCGCCCGGTGCTGCTGTCGGTCGGTTACGCCGCCTGTCACTGGTGCCATGTCATGGCCCACGAGTCGTTCGAGGACCCGGCGCTCGCGGCGCTGATGAACGCTCTGTTCGTCAACGTGAAAGTCGACCGCGAGGAGCGGCCGGACGTCGACGCGCTCTACATGGCGGCGCTGCACGCGATGGGCGAGCAAGGCGGCTGGCCGATGACGATGTTCCTCACGCCCGACGGCGCGCTGTTCTTCGGCGGCACCTATTGGCCGCCGACGCCGCGCTGGGGACGGCCGTCGTTCGCACAGGTTCTCAATGCGGTCGACGCGGCGTGGCGCGACAAGCGCGCCGAACTCGGCGAACAGAGCGCCGGGCTCGTCGCCCATCTCGCCGAGCAGGCCGCCCCGCCGCCGGGCGGCGACCTCGCGCCCGCCGATCTCGCGCGCGCCGCCGAGGCGCTGACGCGCATTCTCGATTCCGTCAACGGCGGCCTCAGCGGCGCGCCGAAATTCCCCAACGCGCCGATCTTCCGCTTCCTGTGGAGCGAATCGTTCCGCGCTCGCGCGCCGGCTCTGCGCGGCGCGGTGCGCGCGCTGCTCGACGCGCTCTCCGCCGGCGGCATCTACGACCACCTCGGCGGCGGCTTCGCCCGCTATTCGACCGACGGCGAATGGCGCGTGCCGCATTTCGAGAAGATGCTCTACGACAACGCGCAGATCCTCGAGTTGCTCGCGCTCGCCGCCGCTGCGACGCCGACGCCGGTCTACGCCGAGCGCGCGCGCGAAACCTTCGCCTGGCTGATGCGCGAGATGCGCGCCGGCGAGGCGTTCGCCGCTTCGCTCGACGCCGATTCCGAGGGCGAGGAGGGCCGCTTCTACGTCTGGACCGCCGCTGAGATCGACGCCGTTCTCGGCGCCGAGGCCGCCGAATTCTCCGCCGCCTACGACGTGCGCCCCGGAGGCAATTGGGAAGGGCGCAACGTGTTGCGCCGCCTCGCCCGGCGCGGCGACCCGGAGAGCGAAGCGCGGCTCGCCGCCGGCCGCGCGCTTCTGCTCGCCGAACGCGAGCAGCGGATCCGGCCGACCCGCGACGACAAGATTCTCGCCGACTGGAACGGGCTGACGATCGCTGCGCTCGCCCGCGCCTCCGCCGTGTTCGACGCGCCTGATTTCCTCGCCGCGGCCGAAGCCGCGTTCGCCTTCGTCGCCGCGAACTTGCGCGACGCGAGCGGCGGCCTGCTTCACGCCTGGCGCGACGGGCGCGCGGGCGCGGCGGGCCTCATCGACGATTACGCCGCGATGGCGCGCGCGGCTCTGAGCCTGTTCGAGGCGACGGGAACCCCCGCCTATCTCGAGCGCGCCGAGGGGTGGGCCGAGGAAGCGCTTGAGCGGTTCGGCGACGGCGACGGCGGCTTCTTCATGACCGCCGACGGCGGCGACCGGCTGATCGTGCGGCCGCGGCCGCCCCATGACGGCGCGACGCCGTCGGGCGCCTCGCTGATGGTCGAGGTTTTCGTCCGCCTGCATCACGTCGGCCTCGCGCCGCGCTGGCGCGAAGCCGCCGAACGCGCGGCGCGCCGTCACGCCGGAAGCGAATCCGCGCAGGCGCAATCGCCGTTGCTGCTGGCGGCGATCGATCTGCTCGAGCGCGGCGGCGAAGTGGTAGTCGAAGGGCGCCGCAACGACCCGCGCGCGATTGCGCTGGCGCGCGAAGCGCTCGCCGCCGCGGACCCGACGATTGTCACGCTGCGCCTCGATCCGACGCTGTGGCCCGGGGGCGCGCCGGGCGGCCGGCCGCGCCTGCCCGCTCAGCCGGCGGCGATGCTGTGCCGCGGCCAGGTCTGCAGCCTGCCGGTCACTGACGTAACGGGACTTCGGGCCCTGCTCGCGGAACGGTGAAAGCGGCGGCGTAACAAGCGCGTGAGATCGGCGTCGGCGACATTGCGCCGCGTCGCGCACGCCCTAGCTGTCACTGACCGCGCGGCGCCTCAGCCCAGACGGCTTGGCGCGCTTCTTGAATGTGGCGGCCCATGCCCGTGGCGTCTCGCATCGCCGCCGTCGATTTCGCCCGCGGGCTCGTTCTCGTGGCGATGACGATCGACCATCTGCCGGGCAACCTGCTGGAGCATTTCACCCCGCGCAATTTCGCCCTTTCCGACAGCGCGGAGGCGTTTGTCTTCCTTTCCGGGCTGTCGATCGGGCTCGTCTACTATCGCCGGACGCTCACCGCCGGGCTGGCGCCGGTCGCGCGTTCGTGCCTCAAGCGGGCCGGCCGCCTCTATGGCGTGCACATTCTGACCACGGCGGGGGCGCTGGCGATCTTCGCCGCCGCCTATTGGCTCGGCGGCTTCAACGACGCGCTGATCGCCCCGCACGGGCGCGCCGTCGTCTTCCACGAGCCGTTGCGCGGCGCGATCGGCGTCGCGCTGCTCAGCCACCAGCTCGGCTATTTCAATATCCTGCCGCTCTATGTGGCGCTGATGGCCTTGGCCCCGCTTGTCCTGGCGCTGGCGCGTTTCAGCCCAACGGCGGCGCTGACAGCGGCGCTGGGCGCCTATGGCGCAGTCAAATGGCTCGGATTCGACCTGCCCAATTGGCCGGAGCCGGGCGGTTGGTTCTTCAACCCGCTCGCATGGCAGTTGGTCTTCACCCTTGGAGTGCTGTCAGGAGTCCGCTGGAGCGAAAAGCCGCCGCGCCGCTCGGCGCTGGTCCAGGTCCTCTGCCTCGGCTTGACCGCCGCCGGCGCCCTGATCGTCACCGACGGCTTCGGCTTCCTGCCGGGTCTGCGCGACCACGCCTACGCCGCGCTCGATGTCGGCAAGCAGAACCTCGGCGCGGCGCGGCTGGTCAACTTCCTCGCCCTCGCCTATCTGCTGGCGACGACGCCGCTGCTCGGCGCGCTCGCCCGCACCGCGCCGGGCCAAGCGATCCAGAGCCTCGGCCGCCGCAGCCTGACGGTGTTCGCCGTCAGCTCGTTGCTTTGCGCCCTCGGACAGGCCGGCGCGGGCGTGCTGACCGGCGCCGTAGACGACCGGATGGCGCACGGAATTGAATTCGGTTACACCCTCGCCTCAATTGGAGCCCTGATCGTTCTGGCGAGCTGGATGGAATGTCGAATTTCGCTTCGCGGCGCCGCGCAATCTGTCTCGCGCTGGTTGTTGCGGCGTCCGCCACAATCTGCCTTGGCCCAGTAGAGGCGCGCGCTGGCGCGTCCGCGACCTGTCCGGCGACCGCGCCGACCGCTTTCGCCGACAACGGCGCCGAAATCGCGCTCGCCGAGCCCAGCGCCGGCCATCCGCTGCGAATCCTGGCGATCGGCTCGTCTTCGACCCTTGGCGTCGGCGCCTCCAGCCCCGACGCGACCTACCCGGCCCAGCTCGAAGCGCGTCTTTCGGGCGATTGGGGCATTTCGGCCGACGTCGTCAACGCCGGCGTCGGCGGCGAGAAGAGCGACACGACGCTGAAGCGACTCGTCGCCGCCTTGGCCGGGAATCCGCCGGACCTCGTCGTCTGGCAGGTCGGCACCAACGACGCCGTCGGCGGCGTCGATCCCGAGGCGTTCCGCGCCAACCTGACCACGGGCGTCGCCGCGGCGCGGGCCCGGCGCGTGCCGATCGTGCTCGTCGATCCGCAATTCTACTTCGGCATCAAGAACCTCGCGCGCTTCCAGCAATACGTGACGATCATCGGCGAAGTCGGCGCCGCCAAGCGCGTTCCCGTCTTTTCGCGCTTCGCGATGATGAAGGCCTGGGCGGCCAAATCGACTGCGACGCTGCGCGCCGCGCTTGCCCCCGACGGCTTCCACATGGACGACGAAGGCTACGCCTGCTTCGCGCGGGCGCTGGCCGGCGACCTCGCGCGCGAAGAGAACTGGGCCGACGAACCGGCCGAGAAGCTGTGACGAACGCCGCTCGGCGGCCGACGCGTTCGCGGCGCGGCCCGCCTCTTGCCGCATGCCGGAAATAGACGCTTCCCGCCGGAAGGGCGAACGCCCGCCTCGCCCAGGCGAGCCGGCGTGGAAAGCGGATTTCGAACCCGCCGCGCCGGCGGTTCCGCCGGCCGGGAATTCCGCTCCGCCCTCGTAGCTTGACGCGGCCGGCGTCACAATGGAATAGACGGGGCCAGCGGAGTCCGAGCGCCCATGCGCGTCACCCTGATCGACAACTACGACAGCTTCACTTTCAACCTCGTCCACTATTTCGGCGAGCTGGGGGCGGAGGTGTCGGTGTGGCGAAACGACGCGATCAGCGTCGACGAGGCGCTCGCCGCCCGCCCCGAGGCGATCGTCCTGTCGCCCGGACCCTGCACGCCCAACGAAGCGGGGATCTGTCTCGATCTCATTCGCGCGGCGAGCGGGACGACGCCGATCCTCGGCGTCTGCCTCGGCCATCAGGCGATCGGCCAGGCGTTCGGCGGCACGGTGAAGCGGGCGCCGGCGCCGATGCACGGCAAGGTTTCGCGCATCTCCCACAACGCGCGCGGCCTGTTTCGCGGCCTCAACGGCCCATTCAAGGCGACGCGCTATCATTCGCTGATCATCGAGCGCCAGGGCGCGCCGGAAGCGCTCGAGATCAGCGCCGAAAGCGACGACGGCCTGATCATGGCCGTCGCCCATCGCGCCTTGCCGATCTACGGCGTGCAGTTTCATCCCGAGAGCATCGAGAGCGAACACGGCCACGCCGTGCTGCGCAATTTCCTCGACCTCGCGCGCGCCTTCAATCAGGGCGGAACGTACTGAGGGGAGCGCCGCGCAGGCATGGAATCGTTCAAGCCGCTGATCGCCAAGGTCGCCGCCGGTTCGCAACTCTCGCGCCCCGACGCTGCGGCCGCTTTCGACGCCATTCTTTCCGGCGAAGTGACGCCCTCGCAACTGGGCGGCTTCCTGATGGCGCTCAGGGTGCGCGGCGAAACTGTCGAAGAGATCACCGGCGCGGTGACGGCGATGCGCGCCAAAATGCTGCGGGTCGTCGCGCCCCCTGACGCGATCGACATCGTCGGCACCGGCGGCGACGGCTCGGGCTCCTACAATGTTTCGACGCTGGCGGCGCTGATCGTCGCCGCCTGCGGCGTGCCGGTCGCCAAACACGGCAATCGCGCCGCCTCGTCGAAGTCGGGCACGGCCGACACGCTCGCCGTGCTCGGCGTCAAGATCGGCGTCGCGCCGGCTGTGATCGAGCGCTGCATCCGCGAGGCGGGCATCGGCTTCATGTTCGCGCCGACTCATCACGCGGCGATGCGGCACGTCGGTCCGACCCGCGCCGAACTCGGCACCCGCACCATCTTCAACCTGCTTGGGCCGCTGGCCAATCCGGCCGGGGTCAAGCGCCAGCTCATCGGCGTCTTCTCCGCCGCCTGGCTGCTGCCGATGGCCGAAGTGCTGCGCAACCTCGGCTCGGAGCGGGTATGGATCACCCACGGCGCCGACGGGCTCGACGAAATGTCGACCACCGGGACGACCAAGATCGTCGAGCTCAGAGATGGCGCCATCCGCGCCTTCGAAATCGCGCCAGAAGAGGTCGGGCTCACCCGCGTCGATCTCGCCGCGCTCAAGGGCGGCGACGCGGCCGCCAACGCCGAGGCGCTGAAAGCGGTGCTCGACGGCGCGCGCAACGCCTACGCCGAGATCGCGATGCTTAACGCCGCCGGCGCGCTGGTCGTCGCCGGCAAGGCGCGCGAACTCGCCGAGGGCGTCGCCATGGCCGGCGACGCGCTCGCCTCGGGCGCGGCCAAGCGGGTTCTCGACCGGCTTGTTGGCGTCTCCAATGCGTGATCAAGTCCGGGCATGACCGACATCCTGCAAAAGATCGAGGCCTACAAGCGACGGGAGATCGCCGAGGCGAAGGTGCGCGTGCCGCGCGGCACGCTCGAGCGCGAGATCCGCGACCAGTCGCCGCCGCGCGGCTTCATCAAGGCGCTCGAACGTTCGATCGAGGCGGGACGGTTCGGGCTGATCGCCGAGATCAAGAAGGCGAGTCCGTCCAAGGGCCTGATCCGCGAGGATTTCGAGCCGGCGCGGCTTGCCCGCGGCTATCAGGCGGGCGGCGCGACCTGCCTGTCGGTGCTCACCGACGCCCCGTCTTTCAAGGGCGATCCGCAGCATCTGATCCAGGCGCGCGCGGCGACGCCGCTGCCGATCCTGCGCAAGGATTTCCTCTTCGATCCCTATCAGGTGCTGGAGGCGCGCGCCTGGGGCGCTGATTGCATCCTCGTCATCATGGCGGCGGTCGACGACGAGACCGCGCGCACGCTCAACAAGACCGCGCACGACCTCGGCCTCGACGTGCTGGTCGAGATCCACGACGAGCTCGAACTCCAGCGCGCGCTGGGGCTCGAAGGCCGGCTGATCGGCGTCAACAACCGCGACCTCAAGACCTTCGAGACCTCGCTCGAAGTTTGCGAGCGGCTGAAGCCGCTCGTTCCCGCTGACAGGATCGTCGTCGCCGAGAGCGGCATTTCGCGGCACGCGGACTGCCGCCGCCTCGCCGGGATCGGCATCGAGGCGTTTCTCGTCGGCGAAGCGCTGATGCGCGAAAAAGACGTCGAACTGTCGACGCGCGCGCTGTTGACCGGCGTCCACGGCTGAGGCGGCCCGCTCCCCCTGACCGGGCGCAAATTGACGCAACGTCGTGGGCCTGCCCCGATCGAGCAGACCGTGATAGGAATTGACTGCGTCAAAGCGACCGAACGCGCCCCGACGCAGGGCGCCGAAAACGGCGCCGTCAGCGCGTTCGGATGAGCCGCGCCGGCGGAGTCGGCGGCGGCGGCTTCGGAACCGCGCAAGGGAGGCGTCCGATGTTCACGCGCGCTCTACGCATATGGGCGATGACGGTCGCGCTCGGGGTCGCCGCCGCGGCGACCGGCGCAGCCGCCCAAGGCGCCCCGCCCGCCAACCGCCTGGCGCTCGTCGTCGGCGAGGCCGCCTATAGCGGCGACGCCCTGCCGACCGCAAGCGCCGATGCGGCGGTGATCGCCCGCTCGCTCGCCGGCGACGGCTTCGACGTCACCGAGTTGCACGACCTCGGAACCGCCGATCTCGCCCAGCAATACCAGACCTTTGTCGCCAAGGTCGGCGCCGCCCCGCCCGGCGCTGCGGTGATGGTCTATTTCGCCGGCCTCGGCGTCAATGTCGGCTGCGACGACTATCTGCTGCCGATCGACGCCCAGATCGCGACCGAAGCCGACGTGCCGCGGATCGCGCTCAGCATGACAAGGGTGATGAACGATCTCGCGCAGACGCAGTCGCAGTTGCGTCTGGTCATGCTCGACGGCGCGCGGCCGGTTCCCGGTTCCGTCAGCGCCGTTGCTTTCCCGCGCGGCCTGATCCCTCTGCACCCGCCCGCGGCGACGACCTTCGGCCTTTCGGCCGAAATCCACGATTACGAATCGCCGCCGAAACCCGGCGACGCCGACGACGCTTATGCGCCGGCCTTCGTCGCCGCAGCGCAGTTGCCGCTCACCGACATCGAGAGCGTCATGCGCGAAACGCGCGTCATCGCCCATCAGGCGACCGCAGGAGCGCAGACGCCGTGGCAGGAGACCAACCCCTCCCAGCCGCCGTTCACCTTCCCGCTCAACCCCGACCCGGCGCAGGTTCAGGCGGCGGTCGCCGCCCTGCCGAACTCGACGACGCCGATTGGCGAGCTCGATCCGGAGAGCGCCTATTGGGCCGCGGTGTGGCGCAACGCCGTTCCCGACTATCAGGCCTATCTCGCCGCTTTCGCGGCGAGCGCGGCGCCGGAGCGCAAAGCGATCATCGAGAACCTGGTCGCGCTGCTGCTGCAACCCAATCCGCAATGTCAGGCGAGCGCTGCGCCGCCCCCGCCGCCGACGATCATCTCCGGTCCGGCTTGTCCGGACGGGTTCTACGCCCAGGGCGGCTATGTCGACGCCTATTGCGCGCCGCTCGCCCCGCCGCCGACGCTGGTGTGTCCGCCCGGCTTCGTTTCGGTGGTCTCCGACGACGGTCTGGCCTGCGGGCCGTTCGTGCCGCCGCCCGTCCTGATCTGCCCGCCGCGCTTCCACCCCGTCGGCGGACGGTTCTGCGCGCCCGACATCCCCCCGCCGTTCTGCCCGCCGGGATTGCGTCCGACATGGCACGACGGCGTGCTCGTCTGCGTGCGCAACGGGCCGCCGCCGCCGATCTGCCCGTTCGGGACTCACCCGGTTTGGAACGGCGCCGGCTACGTCTGTGGCGGCAATCCGCCCCCGCCCCCGCCGTGCCGCGACGGTCGGCCGAACTGGTTCAATGGCCAATGGTCTTGCCTGACGCCGCCGCCGCCGTCTTGCCCGCCCGGCCAGACGCCGCAGTGGAATTTCGGCAAGCTGATCTGCGGCGTCGCGCGCCCGCCGATCGGACCCGGCCCCTGCCCGCCAGGATTCATCCCGTCGCGTCAGGGCGGCGTGTGCATCCCGCTGCGCATCCCCGGACCGACGCCGACTCTGGCGCCGCCGATCATCAAGCTGCCGACGCCGACGCCGACCGGGCCGCGTCCGCCAATCCTGACGCCGCTGCCGACGTTGACGCTGCCGCCGACGCCGACCCCCACGGGGCTGCGTCCGCCGAAGCTGACGCCGTTGCCGACGTTGACTCCGACGCCGCTGCCGACGCTGACGTCGCCGGTCATCCGGACGCCGCTGGTCAGGACTCCGACGCCGAGCCCAACGCCGAAGTTCACGCCGCAGATCGTCCGTACGCCGCTCGTGACGCCGAGGACGCCGGTGATCGTCCGTACGATGGCGCCGACCGTCATCGAGAGGCCGATGCGCATGGCGCCGCCGAGGGCTCCCAACCCGCCCCCACCGCACCCACACTGCGGCGGCCCCGGCCAGCCAAGGTGCCCATGACGACCATCGCGGCGAGCCCATCGGCTCGCCGCTCCGCCTAAGCAAAAACCGACGGCGGTTTGACGACGGCCGCCGATTGGGCGACAAAAAACGCGCTAAACCTGTTTGATTTTTTTCGCCCGTCATTCAACGCGGATAACGAAACGTCCCATGCCGCCGCGTTCTATCGCGGCGGCTCAGCCGACTAGGAGATCATCCCGATGAAGACGTTCCTCCTCGCCGCCGCGACCCTTGCGACGCTGTCCGTCCCCGCTTGGGCGGCCGATCCGAACTTCTGCGCCGAATACGCGCGCGACGCGGTGCGCCAGGTCAACGTCAATATGACGATCCCTGGTTGCTTCCGCGGCTTCGACGCGCGCTGGAATCGCGACTACGGGGTTCATTACGGCTGGTGCCTCGGCGCCCCCTATGAGGCGGCCAACCGCGAGCGGGCGATCCGCGCCGAGCGCCTGCGGGAATGCCGCTACTGAAGCGGCGGCTCGCCGTCCGAGGGAGCAAAACTCGGCGGCGGCGCGCCGGTGAACGGCCGCAGCATGCCGGGCAGCTCGACGAAGCCGGCGATGAACCCGCGCGGCTTGGCGTCTGAGGCGATCTCGGGCCCGCGCGCGTCCTTGCCGCGCGCGCTCAGAAGCGCGGCGGCGACCTGACGGTCGTCGTCGCTCGCCGCATTCCAATCCTTGCCGTAGAGGTCGCGGACCCATTCGTCCTTCGGACCCTGCGCCGCGGTCTTGGCCAGCGTCAGCCACATCAGGCCGCGCGCGCGTTGGCGCGGCACCCCCTCGCCGACGAACAGCAGGTGGCCGAGCAGCGCCTGGGCCGGATGATGGCCCTTGTCGGCGGCGAGCGCGAGCCATTGGGCCGCGCGCATATTGTTGCGCGCGAGCCCCGCCGCGCCGTCCATATACATGCGAGCGAGATTGTATTGCGCATCCGAGTCGCCGAAATTGGTCGCGGCGAACTGGAACATCTCCAACGCGCGCTCAGGATCCGGCTTGATCTCGCTGTTGGGAATGCCGTTAAGGCAATAAACGCCGACCGCCACGAAAGCGTTGGAGATCGCGGCGACGTCCGGCCGGTCGGGATCGTCCTCGTTATAGCTTTCGACCAGACGCTCGAAATAGGCGTAGGCCTTGGCGTCGTCGCGCGGCACGCCCTCGCCGCGGGCGTACATGCGTCCGAGCTTCCATTGCGCCAGCGGCTGGCCGCCGTCGGCGGCATAGGTGAGCGCCTGGACCGAGGACTGCGCGTCGCCAGCCATCAGATCCTGCACGCCAGCCTGGAAAGCCTGCTCGACGCTGGTGAAGGACTGGACCGGGATCTTGGCCGGACCGTTCGGTTTCGTGCCGTCAAGCGCGAACGCCGTCGCGCCCTGCCATCCGAGGAGGCCGATCGCGAGAGCAAGAATGGTGAAGGAGCGCTGGGAATCGGCGCCGAATCCGGTCCGGGCGGTTCTCATCTCGGGTACCGACCACACGCGCATTCTGTTCCAACCTCGCCCGCCCGCACGGCGCGACCCCCGGAATTCTCGCCGCGGGGGAATTGGCTTTCGCCTGTTCCGCAGCAGGCAAATAGCTCGGGGTTTATGGCGCAATCTGGGCGCAAGGGGGTTGGAATCCCGGCGGTTTCACTTTGCCAAGCGCCTGTTGCTCAATTGCAACGAATCCCGCTGCGGCCGCCTGCTGACCCGGTCTAGAGGATCAGATTCGCTCCAGTCTTTCCTGCGCCGCCGACATCTTGTGAATGCGCGCCAGCGCCGCCTCGCGCCGCTCCTGGTGCTCGGCGACGACCTCCTCGGGGGCGCGGGCGAGGAAGTCGGCGTTGGCGAGCTTGGCGTCGACCTTGGCGACTTCGCCCCGCTCCTTGGCGATCTCCTTGCCGAGCCGCGCGCTTTCGGCGGCGATGTCGAGAATGCCAGCGACGGGAATCGCGGCGAGCGCGCCGCGCACGACGATCTGCAGCGAGCCGGAGGGCGGCGCGTCGGCGAAGGCGAGGTCGCCGACCCGCGCCAGCCGCCGGATCGTCTCGGCCCAGCGGCGCGCGACGGCGGCGAGTTCCGGCGGCGGCGCGACCAGCGTCAGCGCCGGCTGGGCCGCGGCCGGCACGCCCATTTCCGAACGCACAGAGCGGATTTCGGAGATGAGATCGACCACCCAGCCGATCTCCGCCTCGGCGGCGGCGTCGACCGGAAAATCGGCGTCCGGCCACGGCCCGAGCGCGAGCACGCCGTCGCGCGGCGGTCCCGCCTCCCCCTTGATCGTCCACAGCTCTTCGGTGACGAAGGGCATGAACGGGTGCAGCAGGGCGTAGACCGTGTCGAGGACATGGGCGATCGTCGCCTGGGTCTCGGGCTTGGCCGGCGATGGCTCGGCGGTCTGCAGCACCGGCTTGGCGAGCTCGAGGCACCAGTCGCAGAACACGCTCCAGACGAAGCGGTAGGCGGCGTTGGCGGCGTCGTTGAAGCGGTAGGACTCGATCGCCGCGCTGGTTTCGGCGACAGCCTTGGCGGCCTCGCCGAGAATCCAGCGGTTGAGCGGCTCGCGCGCCGCTTTCGCATCGAAGCCGGCGACGCGCGCGCAACCATTCATCTCGGCGAAGCGCGAGGCGTTCCACAGCTTGGTGGCGAAGTTGCGGTAGCCCTCGACCCGGCTCTCCGACAGCTTGATGTCGCGCCCTTGAGCCGCCATCGCCGACAGCGTGAAGCGCAGCGCGTCGGCGCCGAAACGGTCGACGAGGTCGAGCGGATCGATGACGTTGCCTTTCGACTTCGACATCTTCGCGCCCTTCTCGTCACGGACGAGGGCGTGGATGTAGACGTCGCGGAACGGCACTTCGCCGCGGAAATGCAGGCCCATCATCATCATCCGCGCGACCCAGAAGAAGATGATGTCGAAGCCGGTGACGAGCGCGCTGGTCGGATAGTAGCGCGCCAGCTCGGGCGTCTCGTCCGGCCAGCCGAGGGTCGAGAACGGCCACAGCGCCGAGGAGAACCAAGTGTCGAGCACGTCGGGATCGCGCGGGAACATCTCGCGCAGCCGCACGACGTCATTGGCCAAAACCTCGGCCTCGGAAGCGCTCAGCGCGCCGCGCTCGACGCCGTCGGCAAGCGCGGCGGCGAAAGCCGCTTCCTCGCTCTCCTCGACATAGACCGCGCCCCAGGGCGCGTACCACGCCGGAATCTGGTGGCCCCACCAAAGCTGGCGCGAGACGCACCAGGGCTGGATGTTCTCCAGCCAGTCGTAATAGGTCTTCTCCCAGTTCTTCGGCACGAACTGGGTCTTGCCCTCGCGCACCGCGGCGAGCGCCGGCTCGGCCAGCGTCTTGGCGTCGACGTACCACTGGTCGGTCAGCCACGGCTCGATGACGGCGTTGGAGCGGTCGCCGTGGGGAACGGTGTGGGCGTGCGGCTCGATCTTCGCCAGACGCCCCTCCGCCGCCATCAGACCGACGATGCGTTTGCGCGCTTCGAATCGGTCGACCCCGTCGACCGCGGCCAACAGGCGGGTCAGCTCGTGATCGGCGGCGTCGAGACCGTCGAAGAAGTCGAGATTGCCTTTCAGGCAGATGCGCGCCTCTGCATCCAATACATTGATCTGCCGAGCGCCTTCCGCCTCGTGACGGCGGCCGACCTCGAAGTCGTTGAAATCGTGGGCGGGCGTGATCTTGACGGCGCCGGTGCCCTTTTCGGGGTCGGAATAGGCGTCGGCGACGATGCGCATCAGCCGCCCGACCAGCGGCAGGCGCACGTTGGCGCCGACGAGCCGCCGAAACCGTTCGTCGTCGGGGTGGACCGCGACCGCGCTGTCGCCGAGCATGGTTTCGGGCCGCGTCGTCGCCACCGTAACGACCGCGCCGGTCTCCTCGTCGTTCGCGTCGACGACCGGATAGTCGAAATAATAGAGATGGCCGTTCGGGTTGCGGCCGAGCGCCTTGGCCAGCGCCGCCTCGTCGAGCGGCGCGCCGTCGTCGCGGCTCCACTTGAACGAGCCCTTGCACTCGACCTGGACGACCTCGAGGTCGGAAATCGCGGTCTGGAACTTCGGGTCCCAGTTCACCAGCCGCTTGGCCTTGTAGATCAGACCGTCGCGGTGGAGCTGGACGAACACCCGCGCGACCGCCTTCGACAGGCCCTCGTCGAGGGTGAAGCGCTCGCGGCTCCAGTCGCAGGAAGCGCCGAGCCGCTTGAGCTGGCCGACGATTGCGCCGCCCGATTCCGCCTTCCATTCCCACACCCGCGCCAGGAACGCTTCGCGGCCGAGCGTGCGGCGATCGGCCTCTTGGCGCTCGGCGAGCTGGCGTTCGACGACCATCTGCGTGGCGATGCCGGCGTGGTCGGTGCCCGGCTGCCACAGCACGTCGCGGCCGTTCATCCGCTGATAGCGGCAGAGCACGTCCTGCAGCGTGTTGTTGAGCGCGTGGCCCATGTGCAGGTTGCCGGTGACGTTGGGCGGCGGAATGACCACGCAATAGGGTTCGGCGTCGCGCCGCTCGGGCCGTCCGGCGCGGAACGCGCCCGCCGCCTCCCAACGCGCCGCGGCGCGCTTTTCGACATCGGCGACTTCGAACGATTTTTCCATCATCTGGGGGCGACCGGCACGGCTGTGGCCGAGCGCGGCGCGACGGCGGCCCGGCGGGTTGAAGAACGCGGCGCGGCGCGAGGCCGGCGCGAAAAACGCTGGCCCGTCGGTGAAACGCGCGACGGCCGCGCCCGCTTAATGCCAGCGCGCTCGCGAATGTCAACGTGGGGATGCGCCGCGGCCGGGCGACGAGGCCCGGCGCGGCTTCATAAACGCCAGCCGCTCAGCGGCCGCCGCGCGCGACCCGCTGGATCTCGGCCCGCACCAGCCGCTCGACCATGCTGGGGAGATTCTCGTCGAGCCAGGCCTTCAGCAGCGGCCGCAGGATTTCGCGCGCCGCGTTCTCGGCGAGTTCGGCGCTCTGCAGCGCGAGGCTGGTCGAGAGGGCCTCGAACGCAGCCGAAACGGCCTCGTCGGCCTGGTCGGACAGCAGCGGCGCCGCCGCCTCGGTCGCCGGCGCCGGCTCGGGCTTGGGCGCGCTTGCGGGCGCGGCCGTCTGTGGCTGCGGCTGGCTCCACACCACTTTCGGCGTCGGCGGTTCGGCCGGCGGCGGCGGTTCGGCGGCGCGCGTCGACGCCAAATCGTCCTTGGAATAGACGATCTGCGGCCCGCTTGGCGACGCATCCGACTTCGGCGCAGTCCGCGCCGCGACGGGCTCGCGGTCGTCGGCGATGATCGAGCGGATGGAGGCGAGGATCTCCTCCATCGACGGCTCGTGAGCGCGTTGGGCGCGGCGCAGCGCGTCGAGGTCGCGTTCGCCCGGCGTGGAATTGGGTGCGTTCATGGGTTTCCGCCTCCGCGCCGTCCGGCGCGTCATCGAACCGCCTGACCGGCGATCGGATTTTCTTCTGCTGACAAAGGTGAACGACTCGGACCTCGGACGCAAGACCGAGACGGCGCGCAGCGCAGCGAAATTGCGCGGCGAGGCCCTCTTACTTGCCGTCCGGCGTGCGCACGCCCCACAGCTTGTTCTTCACCTGGTCGAAATGGACCCGCGGGTCGTACTCGGGCACGGCGAGGCCGAGCGTCTGAATCGACAGCCGCCCGACCGCCGACAGCAGGCTGTACGAATTGACGACGCTGTCGTGCTGTGCGGTGACGAGTTGGACCCTCGCGTTGAGCAAAGCCTGCTGCGCGTTGAGGACGTCGAGCGTCGTGCGCTGGCCGACCTTGGCTTCCTCGCGCACGCCGGCGAGCGCCACTTCCGCCGCCTGGACCTCGGCGCGTGCGGCGCGCAAAACGCCGGATGAATTCGAGTTCGCGCCCCAGGCCGCGACCACCGCGGCGCGGACCTTGTCGCGCTGCAGGTCGGTTTGCAGCTCGGTTTGGCCGAGTTGCTCCTTGGCTTGGCGCGTGCCGGCGTAAGTCGCGCCGCCGTCCCAGATCGGAATGGTGATCTGGCCCATCAGCGATTCGGTGAGCGCTTGGCTGCCGACCGGGTCGCCGGAAACGTCGAAGCGCTTGGTGACCTGACCGGTCAGCCCGACCGTCGGATAGAGCGCGCCTTCGGCGATCTTCACCTGCAAAGCCGCAGCGTCGATTCCGTGCAGCATCGCGACGATCGCAGGGTGTTCGAGCTGCGAAATCGCGATCGCCTCCGGAAGGACCTTGGGCAACTGGCGAATCAGCGGCGCGACTGGGGTCAGGCTCTTGGGATCGTCGCCGATCGCCTGGCGATAATTGGCGAGCGAGGCCTGCAATTGCGATTGCGCGCCGAGCGCGGTGGCGCGCGCGCCGGCGAGACTCGCCTCGGCCTGCGCGACGTCGGTGCGCGTCACCTCGCCGACGTTGAAGCGGTCCTGGGTCTGGCGCAACTGTTCCTGCAACACCTCGACGTTGTTGCGGTCGAGATCGAGGATCGCGGTGTCGCGCATCACGTCCATGTAATAGCCGACGGCGCTGAGCAGCACGTTCTGCTCGGTGTTGCGCAATTGCTCGCGCGCGCCGAACACGCCGGATTCGGCCTGGCGCACCGAATTTCCGGTGCGATCGCCGTTCCACACGTTCTGCGTGACAGTGACGCCGTAGCCGCGCGGCCGAGAGCTCACGTCGAGCGGGTTTGGATAGCCCGCGCCCAGGCCGGAGGCCAGCGTGTTCGACATGGCGGCGTCGCCCTCGGCCGAGACGTCGGGCATATAGCCAGCGTTCGCCTTGGGGATGTTTTCGTCCTGCACGCGCACGGCGGCGCGTTGTTGATTGATGTCAGGGTTGTTGAGATAGGCCTTGGCCAGCGCGCCGCCAATGGTTTCGGCGCGCGCGCCCGTCGCCAGCAACGCGACCGCCATTGCGACGATCGCGGCTCCCTGCAGCCAAGCGCGCGCCATCGTCGATTTCATAACACAAGCCATTGCAGCCCCTACGGCGCGTCCTCGGCTTCTGCTGCGGTCCCGCCCTTGGCGGGTTGTGGCGGCTTGAGCCGACTTAACGCGCAGAAACGACACACGCCCAGCTTGCCAATGTATAGGCAAAGCGAGTCGTCCGGCTACTGCCGGCCATCAATTCGAGGCCAAATCTCCCCAAAATTCAAGCGAGCGTCGCATTCTTGCGACACCCGGACCCCAGCTCGAGATTTCAAGGCGCGCCACGTCGGCCGGCAATCACATTGCCGCGATCAAAAGGCGAAGCTCGACGCCCGCTTGAACGCCTCCAAAGCGGTCGCGCGGGTCTCGAACAGCGCGCGTCGCCCGAAGCCGGCCGCGCGCCGCTCGATCAGCGTCGCTTCCGGCGTCCCCGCGCGGCAATCGACGCCGACCAGCCGGCCATTCTCGGCCAGTTCGGCGAGCAACGCGTCCGGCGAAACCTCGAACGCGCCTTCGACGACGATGACGTCGAACGGCCCGCGCCCTTTGGCGCCCGCCGCGAGATCGCCTTCGACGATCTCGATCCCCGCTCGTCCGTTCAACAGCTTGCGCGCCGCGGCGGCGGCGCCGGGGTCGCTTTCCAGCGCCACGACGCGGGCGCCGAGATGTTCGAGAATCGCCGCTCCGTAGCCCGCGCCGCCGCCGACGTCGAGCACGCGCTCACCCGGCTTCACCTCCGCCGCCTGGATGAGTCGCGCCAGCGCCGTCGGCGCCAGCAACCGGCGAGTCTGCGAGCCCAGCGACGGCTGGTCGCTGTCGAGATAGGCGAAGCGGGCCATGTCCGGCGCGACGAAAGCCTCGCGCGGCGTATCGAGAAACGCCGCCAACAGGTCGAGATCGTTGACGTCGCACACGCGCAGCTGGCCGTTGACCATCTTCAGCCGGTGCGCGGCGGCGTCCCTGTCCAAAGCCGTCAAAGCCATTCGAATCGCCCCGCCCTGGTTGTGGCATGGCGCCGCAGCCGGCGGCGCGCCGAAGGAAGGAAGTGGAGGCCTCGCCCGGAATCGAACCGGGGTGCAAGGATTTGCAGTCCTCTGCGTAGCCACTCCGCCACGAGGCCGTGCCGCGGCCGATCCCCTGCGGCCGCAGCGGGGCGGGCTATAGCAAGTTTAGCCGCGCGCCGGCAAGACGGCGCCGGCCGCCGCGGCTTAACGGCGCGGCCAGATCGGTCGCCGGGCGAGCGGCAGCAGCAGGAAATAGACGGCGAGCGCCGACAGACCGACCGTCACCCAGGTCTGCGGCTGCAGCCCCTCGACGATCGCGACGGCGGCGAGCGCGAACCAGAGAACCGTCGCGGCGATCGTCAGCGGCCGCAGGCGGCGCACCCGCAGCGGATGGACGAAGACGACCGGCGCGAACATCGCCGCGGTCGCCGCGAGCGTCAGCGCGGCGTTGATCGGCCACGGCCAGCGCAGCACGAACAGATAGAACGCGAACACGTTCCAGATCGCCGGAAAGCCGCGAAACCAATAGTCGTTGGTCTTCATCCGCGTGTCGGCGAAATAGAGCGCCGAGGCGATGACGACGACGAGGCCGATCCAGAAGGCGACCGTCGACGGCATCAGGTCGGAGCGCCACATCGCCACCACCGGCACCAGAACGTAGGTGAGGAAATCGACCACCAAGTCGAGCACGGCGCCGTCGATCGTCGCCGCCGTCTCGCTGACCTTGGCGAAGCGCGCCAACGTTCCGTCGATGCCGTCGATGAACAGCGCCAGGCCGAGCCAAGCGAAACAGACGGGGAAATGGCGCTCGATCGCCGCATCGAGAGCGAGCAGCGCGACGGCGCCGCCGGAGGCGGTGAAGACGTGGACCGAGAACCCCGCGACGCGGCGAACCGGCATGGCTTTGCGCGCGCTCGTCATGCCGATTCGTCCTGAAGCCCCCGCCGCCCGCAACCGGCCGGGCCGGCTGGACAGCTTAAAAGCATGCATGTCAGGATAGGGCAATGGCCCCATCCCCAATCGACGTCGCCGAAACCTGCGACGTATGCGTCGTCGGCGCCGGGCTCGCCGGTCTGGCGGCGGCGGTCGGTTTCGCCCGCGCCGGCCGTCGCGTCGTCTCAGCCGGCGCGAGCGAGCGGCTCGGCCAGGGACGGACGGTCGCGTTGCTCGGCCCTTCGATCGATTTCCTCGACCAACTCGCCGTCTGGACGGCCGTCGAGCGGCGCGCCGCGCCGATGCGGGGCTTGCGGATCGTCGACGACACCGGCTCGCTGTTCGCGCCGCCGCCGATCGCGTTCCGCGCGCGCGAGATCGGCCGCGACGCATTCGGCTCGAACGTCGAGAATTCGGCGCTCGCCGACGCACTCGAAGCGGCCGCCGCCGCGCATCCCGATCTCGTTCGCGTCGCGGTCGACGTCGCCGGGTTCGATTTCGCGCCCGAGCGCGCCACGGTCACGCTCGCCGACGGACGCGTCTTCGCCGCCGCGCTCGTCGTCGGCGCCGACGGGCGCGCTTCGCCGTCGCGCCGCGCCGCCGGGATTACGGTCAGCGCGCGCCGCTACCCACAGAGCGCGCTGACGGTCGTGCTCGCCCACGCGCGCCCGCACGACGATTTCTCGACCGAGTTTCACACCCGCCAGGGGCCGTTCACGCTGGCGCCCATGCCCGCGGCGCCCGGCGCGCCGAACCGCTCGAGTCTGGTGTGGGCGATGAGCGAGGCAGAGGCGAAGCGGCGCGTCGCGCTCGACGACGACGCGCTCG
The DNA here is from genome assembly GCF_049514155.1 of Roseiarcus sp. Taxonomy (GTDB): domain Bacteria; phylum Pseudomonadota; class Alphaproteobacteria; order Rhizobiales; family Beijerinckiaceae; genus Roseiarcus. Next base: position 38,196 of record NZ_JBEKVH010000014.1, read on the forward strand.
CCGCGGAGATCGAGCGCCAGGCGCGCTCGCTGCTCGGCGCGATGCGGATCGAGGGCGAGCGCGGAATCTTCCCGCTCGCGCGCCAAAGCGTCGGCCGCCTGGTCGCGACCCGGCTGGCGCTGGTCGGCGACGCGGCCCACGCCTTCCCGCCGATCGGCGCGCAGGGGCTCAACCTGGGCTTACGCGACGTCAAGGCGCTGATCGCCGCAGCGACCGCAAGCGACGATCTCGGCGCCGATGCGGCGCTCGACGCTTACGCGCGCGCGCGCTCCGCCGACGTCCTGTTCCGCACGACCGCCGTCGCCGGACTCAACCGCGCCTTGCTCGCCGACTGCGCGCCGGTCGATCTCGCGCGCGGCCTCGGCCTCGCCGCGCTCGGCGCGATCGGGCCGCTCAGACGCCTGACGATGCGCGCCGGCGTCGCGCCGCTGTTCGCCGCAACTTGACGCGTTGCGGCGCGGTCCCTTCTCCCCGCTTGCGGGGAGAAGGCTAGGATGAGGGGCCTAGCGGTTGGCCGAAACCGGTGCGGCTCTTCGCCAAGCCCCTCACCCCAACCCTCTCCCCGCGAGCGGGGAGAGGGGGGCAGCGGCGGCGAATCCCCCCGCCTCGACCAGTCGCGCGGCGTAGCGCGCCATCTGGTCGACCTCGATGTTGACGCGGTCGCCGACTTTCCATCCGCTCAGCGTCGTGACCTCGAGCGTGTGCGGAATCAGCAGAACTTCGAACCGGTCGCCCTCGACGGCGTTGACGGTCAGCGACACGCCGTCGAGCGCCACCGAGCCCTTGATCGCGATGAACTTCGCCAGCGCCGCCGGCGCGCGGAAAGCGAAATGCGCCATGCCGTCGAAGTCGCGGCGTTCGAGGATCTCCGCCGCGCCGTCGACATGGCCGCTGACCATGTGGCCGCCGAGCTCGTCGCCGATCTTGAGCGACCGTTCGAGGTTGACCTTGTCGCCGACCTTCCAGCCGCCGAGCGTCGTCACCGCCAGCGTCTCGGCGCCGACGTCGGTGGCGATCGCCGTGCGATTGCCGCGCCGCGCCGCCTCGACCACGGTCAGGCACACGCCGGCGTGCGCCACCGACGCGCCGACGTCGACCGTCGCGCCATCGTAGCGGCAGGCGACGGTCAGCCGCAGCTTCTCGGCCCCGCGCTGCACGTCGACAACTTCGCCGACGTCGGTGACAATCCCGGTGAACATCCAAACTTCCTTTCTACAACGCCCCCTCGTCCTGAGGCGCCGCGCAGCGGCCTCGAAGGACGCTCCAGAAGGCGCATCAGGCGCGGCGGCCCGGAACATCCTTCGAGGCGCTCGCTTTCGCGAGCGCTCCTCAGGATGAGGCTTCGGTTACGCCCCCGACAACAGGCAACAACAACCGCCCGCTCACCCGACCCGCTCCCAGCGTCGCAGCGCGTCGGTTCCATAGGTCTCCGGCGCAAGCGGGCGGTAGCGCGTCCGGTCGGCGAGCGCGGCGTACGCGGCCGCGTCGAGCGCCGGCCGGCCAGGCCGGCCGAGCGGTTTGACGGCGGAGAACAGCGCCGCCTCGTCGGCGAGCCCGAGCGCGATCAGCCGCGACGCTGCGCGCGGGCCGCCCTCGCTGAAGACGCGCGTCACGCCGCGCTGGCCGAGCAGCCTGAGCGTCGCGCCGAGATCGACCCCTCCGGCCGGATCGGGTTCGACCCGCGCCGTTTCGACGCCCTTGGCGGCGAGCGCCGCTTCGCGCGCAGCCGAGCCGGCCGCCGTCGCGACGACCAGCGTCGGGAATTCGCGCGCGGTCGCTGCGAGGCGCGACCCGAGCGGCAGTTCGAGCCGCGAATCGAGGACCACGCGCAGCGGCGTCTGCGCGACGCCCGGCAGCCGAATGGTCAGCAACGGATCGTCGTCGCACGCCGTGCCGACGCCGATCATGATCGCGTCGTTGAGCGAACGCATCACCTGCACGGCGCTATTGGCCGCTTCGCCTGTAATGGCGAGCCGCGCGTCGTGCTCCTCGCCGGCGGCGTAGCCGTCGGCGGTCAAGGCGAGCTTGAGCGTCACCAACGGCCGGCCGACGGTCGCGCGCAGGATGTGGCCGCGATGGTCGCGCCGCGCCTGCGCTTCGCCCACGCCGACTTCGACCGCGACGCCAGCCTCGCGCAGCTTCGCAAACCCTTGGCCGGCGACGCGCGCGTCGGGGTCTTCGAGCGCCGCGACGACGCGCGCGAGGCCGGCGGCGACGATCGCCTCGGCGCAGGGCGGCGTCACGCCGCTGTGCGAGCACGGCTCGAGCGTCACGTACATCGTCGCGCCGCGCGCCGCTTCGCCCGCTTCGGCGAGCGCGACCGCTTCGGCGTGCGGCCGGCCGCCCGGCGCGGTGACGCCGCGGCCGACGAGGACGTCGTCGTTGACGATCAGCGCCGCGACGCAAGGATTGGGCGCGGTCAGCCCGAAGTTGCGGCGGCCGAACCGCAGAGCGGCGGCCATCCAGCGTTCGTCGACGTCGCGCATGGCGTTCATCGCGCCGGCGCGCGCGGTCGTGGGTTGGCGCTCGCCGGCCCCGGCTCGGCTTCCGGCTCGCCAGAGAGCTCGCCGACGATGGCGTTGAAATCGCGCGCCTCGCAGAAATTGCGGTAGACCGAGGCGAAGCGCACGTAGGCGACGTCGTCGAGGCCCTTGAGACCTTCCATCACCAATTCGCCGATGCGCTCGGTCGGGATGTCGGCGTCGCCTTGGCTCTCGAGCTGCCGCACGATGCCGTTGATCATGCGCTCGACCCGCTCGGGCGCGACGGCGCGCTTGCGCAGCGCGACCTCGACCGAATGCTGCAGCTTGTCGCGGTCGAAGGGCGCGCGACGACCACTCCTCTTGACCACCATCAGCTCGCGCAGTTGCACCCGCTCGAAGGTGGTGAAGCGGCCGCCGCAATCGGGACAGATGCGGCGACGACGGATCGACGAGGCGTCCTCGGTCGGCCGCGAGTCCTTCACCTGGGTGTCGAGCCCGCCGCAATAGGGGCAGCGCATTGGCGACCAGTCCTTGAATTCACTTCGCGCGTCATGGCCGTCCCCGGACTTGATCCGGGGATTGACCCGGCCATCCACGACTTGACCGCGCGCCGCGCAGTCGACGGACCCCACACTGACCGCTTGGATGGCCGGGTCAAGCCCACGGCTGTCCGGTTCGATTTTTCTGGGCAAAGCGCACGGCATTGATTCTAATCATTTCCAGAGTTTAGCGACTCGCTTGGACATGAAAGGGATCAGCGCCGTGCCCCATACGCAGTTTCACCACCAAGCGGCAGTTGACGGCGCTGTTGTTCGGTCAATTGTCGGGGGCGCATTCGCTGCGCGAGATCGAAGCGTCGATGGCGAGCCATCGTGGGCGGCTTTATCATGCGGGCGGCGCCGCTCCGGCGCGCTCGACCTTCGCCGACGCCAACCGCGACCGCGATTCCAGGGTTTTCTCGGATCTTTTCATGGTCATGCTGGGCATGGCGAGGCGCGGCCTGCGCCGCAAGATGGGCGACGCGGTGCGGCTGATCGACTCGACCGGCCTGCGTCTGGCGGGCGCGGGCGCCGAATGGGCGCGCTTTTCGGCCGAGGTTTGCGGGGCCAAGGCGCATGTCGTCTACGACCCTGATCTGGGGCGCCCGATCTACCACATGATCACCGAAGCCACGGTCAACGACATCGTCGCGGCCAAAACCATGCCGATCGACGCGGGCGCGACCTATGTCTTCGACCTGGGCTATTACGACTATGGCTGGTGGGCCGCGCTCGACGAGGCGGACTGCCGCATCGTGACGCGGTTCAAGAAGAACACGCCGCTCAATTCGGCCCGCTCCACGCCCGTCGAGCCGGGAACCGGCGTCCTCAGCGATCGGATCGGCTTTCTGCCCGGCCGTCAGGCCAAGAGCCGCAAAAATCCTCTGCAAGGCGCGGTGCGCGAGATCGTCGTGACGATGGCGACGGGCGGGACCTTGCGCATCTTCTCCAACGACCTGGACGCGCCGGCCAAGGAAATCGCCGACCTCTACAAGCGGCGCTGGCAGATCGAATTGTTCTTTCGCGTGATGAAACAGACCCTGAAAATCACCCATTTCATCGGCCGCTCCGAGAACGCCGTTCGCATTCAGATCGCCGTCGCGCTGATCGCCTTTCTCCTGCTGAGCCTGCTGCGCAAGATGGCGCAAGACCAGCCATCCTTGCTCGAGACCGCTCGACTCGTGCGCGCCAACCTCATGCATCGCAAGGATTTCACCCGCCTCAAGCAACCGCAAAGACCCTCGCCGCTCGACTCGCAGCAACTCTCGCTAAACTGGAGCCCAACATGAACCGGACAGCCGTGGG
>NZ_JBEKVH010000015.1:0-41627 GCF_049514155.1 Roseiarcus sp.
GGCGATCTGATGGTGCGGCTGCGCGACGGCTTTTCGCCGACCTACGCGCAGATCCGCGACGATTTCAACGCGGCGATCGGCAAGCTCAGCGCGGCGATCGAGGTGGTCATGGCGAGCGCCGGTGGGATGCGCGACGGATCGCAGTCGATCGCTTCCGCCGCCGACGATCTTTCCCGCCGCACCGAACAACAGGCGGCGAGCCTCGAGGAGACCGCCGCGACGCTGAGTCAGGTCACCGGCACGGTGCGAAAGTCGGCGGAGGGCGCCGATCACGCGCGCGCGGTCGCGGCCGCCGCCGACGAGGAAGCGCAAAAGAGCGCCGCCGTGGTCGGCCAGGCGGTCGAGGCGATGAACGCCATCGCCGGCTCGGCGCGCCAGATCAGCCAGATCATCGGCGTCATCGACGAGATCGCCTTCCAGACCAACCTGCTGGCGCTCAACGCCGGCGTCGAGGCGGCGCGGGCCGGAGACGCCGGTCGCGGCTTCGCCGTCGTCGCGTCGGAAGTTCGCGCGCTGGCGCAGCGCTCGGCCGAGGCGGCCAAGGAGATCAAGGCGCTCATTTCCGCCTCGACCGCGCAGGTCAACGGCGGCGTCGCGCTCGTCGCCCAGACCGGCCTGTCGCTGGAGCGCATCCTGGCGCGCGTGGCCGAGATCAGCGCCGCTATTCGCCAGATGGCCGCCGGGGCGCAGGAACAATCAGGCGCCCTTCAGGCGATCAACACGACGATCGAACAGATGAACCGCGTGACGCAAGAGAACGCGGCGATGGTCGAGGAAACGACCGCGGCCAGCCGCACGCTGTTCGACGAATCGACCAAGCTTTCAGGACTGATCCGGCAGTTCCGCGTCGCCGGCGCCGACGCGGAGGCGGCCCCGAGCGCCTTCCCCGCAAAGGCCAGGCCGAAGTCGGCGGCGGCCTGACCGCGATCGGCGCAGCTCGCCCTCGCCCCAACCTTCCCACGCAAGCGGGAGAGGGGGCTTGGCGCGCGCCAAATCTCTGAAATCAAAAACAGATTCGAAGGTTACCAAGCTTTCATGCCGGCGCCATCACGGCGTTAGGCGAGCGAAGCGATTGTCCGCCGCGAGCCGTCGGGGAGAACCCGGCGCCGCAACCCTTCGCAGGAGCCGACATGTCCCTCGCCCCCTCCCCCCTTCGCCCCCGCCGTCAATTGCGCGCCGCCCTGCTCGGCGCCGTCGCCGCGGTCGCGATCGGCGCCGCCGTCGTCGAGACCGGCGCCCTCGCGCCGGGCTACGCCGTCGCCGACACGCAGCAGCCCTCGGCCGGCCCCGCCTCGTTCGCCGACGTCGTCGACCGGGTGAAGTCCTCGGTCGTTTCGGTCAAGGTCAAGATGTCCGAGGCGGCCGACGCCGAGAGCGATCTCCAGACCATGCCGCACTTCCCGCCCGGCAGCCCGTTCGACCGCTTCTTCAAGCAGTTCGGCATGCCTGACGACCAGGACGAAGGCGACGCGCCGACGCCGCGCCATCCGCAGCGCCACATGACCATGGCGCAGGGCTCCGGCTTCTTCATCTCGTCCGACGGCTATATCGTCACCAACAACCACGTCGTCGATCACGCGACCGAGGTGACGGTGACCACCTCCGACGGCAAGACGCTCGCCGCCAAGGTGATCGGAACCGACGCCAAGACCGATCTCGCGCTGCTGAAGGTCAACGACTCGGGAACCTTTCCGTTCGTGAAGTTCGCGCCCCACACGCCGCGCGTCGGCGACTGGGTGATCGCGGTCGGCAACCCGTTCGGCCTCGGCGGCACGGTCACCGCCGGCATCGTCTCGGCGCGCGGCCGCGACATCGGCTCGGGCCCCTATGACGACTTCATCCAGATCGATGCGCCGGTCAATCACGGCAACTCCGGCGGCCCGACCTTCAACACCGACGGCGACGTCGTCGGCGTCAACACGGCGATCTTCTCGCCGTCGGGCGGCAGCGTCGGCATCGGCTTCGCCATCGCCGGCGACGTGGTGGAGAAGGTCGTCGACCAGCTCAAGACCGGCGGCGTGGTCGAGCGCGGTTGGCTCGGCGTCGAGATCCAGCCGGTGACGCAGGACATCGCCGACAGCCTCGGCCTCAAGACCGCCTCGGGCGCGCTGGTCGCCAAGGAGAACAAGGACGCGCCGGCCGCCGCGGCGGGGGTGAAGATCGGCGACGTCGTCACCGCGGTCAACGGCCAGTCGGTCGCCGACCCGCGCGAGCTCGCCCGCCGCATCGCCGACCTCGGCCCGAAGAAATCCGCCGAGCTGACGATCTGGCGCAACGGCGCGCAGCAGACGGTCTCGGTGACGCTCGGCGCGATGCCGAACGACAAGGAGGCGATGAACGACCAGGGGACCAACAAGCCGGATGCGGCGGACACGTCGGTCGCCAAGCTCGGCCTGACCCTCGAACGCGGCCGCGACGGCGTGACGATCACCGACGTCGACCCCAACAGCGTCGCCGCCGACAAGGGCCTGCAGCAGGGCGACGTCATTCTCGAAGCGAGCGGCAAGGCCGTCGAGCGGCCGACCGAGATCGCCCAGGCGTTCGACGCGGCCCGCGCCGACGGACGCAAGTCGGTGCTGCTCAGGGTGAAGACGGGCGACACCATCCGCTTCGTCGCCCTGCCGGCCCAGGCGGCGTCCTGAGCCAAAAGATCGGCCTCGCCGCCCCTTGCGAGGCCGTTGACGCCGGAACCCGCGCGACGATCGCCCCCCGCTCCCGCGTCGGTCCGGCGAGTCCGGCGGCAGGCCCCATCCCCGGCCTGCCGCCGCTTTTTTGCCTCCGTCGGCCGGGAATCGCTATATGTCTCCCATGCGGATTCTGATCATCGAGGACGACCGCGAGGCGGCCGCCTATCTCGTCAAGGCGTTCCGTGAAGCCGGGCACGCGATCGACCATGCCGCCGACGGCGTCAGCGGCTACGACCTCGCCCAGGAAGGCGGCTACGACGTCGCCATCGTCGACCGCATGCTGCCGAAGATGGACGGCCTGTCGCTGATCGGCGCGCTGCGCGCGCAAGGGGGCGAGACGCCGGTGCTGATCCTCTCCGCGCTCGGCCAGGTCGACGACCGCGTCAAAGGCCTGCGCGCCGGCGGCGACGACTATCTCGCCAAGCCCTATTCGTTCTCCGAGCTGCTGGCGCGGGTCGAGGCGCTGGCGCGCCGCCGCCCCAAGGGCGCGCCGGAGGAGACCGCCTACCGCGTCGGCGACCTGACGCTCGACCGCCTGTCGCGCAAGGTCGCGCGCGCCGGCGAAGAGATCGCGCTGCAGCCGCGCGAGTTCCGCCTGCTCGAATATCTGATGCAGAACGCCGGCAAGGTCGTCACCCGCACCATGCTGCTCGAGCACGTCTGGGACTACCACTTCGATCCGCAGACCAACGTCATCGACGTCCACATGTCGCGGCTGCGGGCCAAGATCGACCGCGATTTCGACGCGCCGCTGCTGCACACCGTGCGCGGCGCCGGATACATGCTGCGTGACGATCCTCAATAAGCTCTTCCGCGCCACGGCGTTCAAACTGACGCTGGTCATCTTCGGCCTCAGCGTCGTCGGTTCGGCTGTGGTGCTCGGCGTCGTCGCCTGGCAGGTGATCAAGCTGGTCGACGCCGAGACGCAGCAGACGATCGCGGAACAGGCCAAGGGCCTCGCCGAGCAATACGACGCCGGCGGCGTGCGCCGTCTCGGCGAGGTTATCGACAAGCGATCGCACCAGCCGGGCTCGTCGCTCTACCTCCTGACCAACAACGCCGGCGAGCCGCTCGCCGGCAACGTCGCGCAACTGCCGCCCGGCGTGCTCGACCAGGTCGGCGTGGTCGATACGCCCTACGAGACTGTCGACGAATCGGCGCCGGGCCGGCGCGCCCTGGCGCGCATCTTCGCCCTGCCCGGCGGCTTCCGCCTGCTGGTCGGGCGCGACCTCGGCGATCGCGCCCGCATCGGCGCGGTGATGGTCCGCGCGATGGCGGTGTCGCTGATCTTTTTCGCCGCGCTGGCGGCGCTCGGCGCTCTGTTCGTCGCCCGTCGCGTGCTCAACCGCATCGACGCGATGAACCGCTCGGCGCGCGCGATCATGGCCGGCGATCTCACCCTGCGCCTGCCGGTCTCGGGCTCCGGCGACGAACTCGACCGGCTCGCCGCCGGCCTCAACGACATGCTCGCCCGCATCGCCGAGCTGATGACCGGCCTGCGCGAAGTCTCCGACAACATCGCCCACGACCTGCGCACGCCGCTGACCCGGCTGCGCAATCACGCCGAGGCGGCGTTGCGCAGCGCCGACGATCCGGCCGCCTATCGCGCCGCGCTCGAACGCACGATCGAGGAATCGGACGGCCTGATCCGCGTCTTCAACGCGCTGCTGGCGATCGCGCGCGCCGAGGCGGGCGCCGAGTCCGCCGGCGTCGGCGCATTCGACATCGGCGAGGCGGTCGAGAGCGTCGCCGAGCTCTACGCGCCGGTCGCCGAGGAAAATGGCGCGACGTTGAAGGTCGAAGCGACGCGCGGCCTGATGGTCGTCGGCAATCGCGAGCTGATCGGCCAGGCGGTCGCCAACCTGATCGACAATGCGGTCAAGCACGGCGCGCCCGAGGACGAGGCGGCGGCGAAGACGGAGATCTCGGTTGTCGCGCGGCGTGACGGCGCGTCGGTGGCGATCGAGGTCGCCGACCACGGCCCCGGCATCCCCGCCGACGACCGCGCCCGAGCGCTCGAACGTTTCGTGCGGCTGGAAGGCGCGCGCTCGCGGCCGGGCTCCGGTCTCGGCCTGTCGCTCGTCGCCGCGGTGATGCGCATGCACGGCGGCGCGTTGCGGCTCGACGACAACAGCCCCGGGCTCAAAGTGACTGCCACCCTGCCGGCGGCCGCCGAGGCGCCGCGCCTGCCCGTCGCGCAGGCGGCGGCGTGAGCGGCGCGCTCGCCGGGCGCCTGCGCGACGCGCCGCGGCTCGCCGCGCCGGCCATGGCGGCCAAGAAGCTCGACTCCTTGTTGCGCGATCCGCGCGCCGAAGCGCTGGCGTCGCTCGCCGGGAGCGAGGCGACGCGCGCGCTGCTGCTCGGAATCGCCGACCACTCGCGTTTTCTCTGGTCGCTGGTCGCCGAGGACCCCGGCCGGCTCGCTCGCATCCTCGCCGCGCCGCCCGAAGACGACTTGGCGGCGCTGATCGAACAGATCGCGACGCGCCGCGACGACGACGAGAACGCGCTCAAACGCGCGCTGCGGCGGGCCAAGCACGAGGCGGCGCTGCTGATCGCGCTCGCCGACCTCGGCGGCGTGTGGGACGTCGTCGCGACGACCGAGGCGCTGACCCGCTTCGCCGACGCGGCGGTCGGCGCTGGCGTCCGCTTTCTGCTGCGGCGCGAGGCGCGCGCGGGACGGCTCGCGCTCGACGCCGACGCCGCCGACATCGCCGCCGGCAGCGGCTTCGTCGTGCTCGCGCTCGGCAAGCACGGCGCGCGTGAGCTCAACTATTCGAGCGACATCGACCTGATCGCGCTGTTCGACGCGCAGTCGCCGGCGATTCCCGCCGACGTCGAGCCGACGCCGCTGTTCGTGCGCCTGGTCCAGGCGCTGACCCGGCTGTTGAACGAACGCACGTCCGACGGCTATGTCTTCCGCGTCGATCTGCGCCTCAGGCCCGACCCGTCGGCGATGCCGGTGGCGCTGTCGATCGCCAGCGCCATCGCCTATTACGAGACGCTCGGGCAGAACTGGGAACGCGCGGCGATGATCAAGGCGCGGCCCGCCGCCGGCGACCTGGCGCTCGGCGCGCGCTTCCTCGACGAGCTCGCGCCCTTCATCTGGCGCAAATATTTCGACTACGCCGCGATCGCCGACATCCACGCGATGAAGCGGCAAATCCACGCCGCGCGCGGCCACGAAGAGGTGACGGTGGCGGGCCACGACCTCAAGCTCGGCCGCGGCGGCATCCGCGAGATCGAGTTCTTCGTCCAGACCCAGCAGCTCATCTTCGGCGGTCGCCGCCCGTCGATGCGCGGCGCGCGCACGCTCGACATGCTCGGTCAGCTCCACGCCGAGCAGTGGGTGTCCGCCGAGGCGGTCGCCGACCTCTCGGCCGCCTATGTCTTCCTGCGCCGGCTCGAGCATCGATTGCAGATGATCGCCGACGAGCAGACGCAACGCCTGCCGTTCGAGACCGCGCCGCTCGCGCGCTTCGCCAAGTTCTGCGGCTACGCGCGGCTCGGACGATTTTCCAGCGAGCTGACCGGACATCTCAAGCGGGTCGAGCGTCATTACGCGCGGCTGTTCGAGGACGCGCCCAAGCTCGACGTCGAGGCGGGCAGTCTCGTCTTCACCGGCGTCGTCGACGACCCCGAAACGCTGACGACCCTGCGCCGGCTCGGCTTCCAACGACCGGAAACCGCCGCCGAGACGATCCGCGGCTGGCATTTCGGCCGCCGCTCGGCGGTGCAGAGCGCGCGCGCGCGCGAGGTGTTGACCGAGCTGACGCCGGCGCTGCTGGTCGCTTTCGGCGGCTCCGGCGACCCGGACGCGGCGCTCGCCGCCTTCGACGCGGCGCTCTCGCACATGCTCGGCGCGGTCGAATTGTTGTCGATCCTGCGCTCCAACGCGCCGGTGCGCGAGTTGTTCGGCGACCTCCTCGGCGGCGCGCCGCGGCTCGCCGAAGTCGTCGCACGGCGGCCGCACGTGCTCGACGCGGCGATCGACCCCGGCCGCATCGCGGCGATCGGCGAAAGCCTCAACGAAGCGCACATGGCGGCGCGGGTCGACGCCTTTCTGGCGTCGGCGAAGAGCGTCGAGGACACGCTCGACCGCGCGCGCGACTTCGCCGCCGAGGAAATGTTCCTGATCGGCGTCCGGCTGCTTTCCGGCGCGCTCGACCCCGAACGCGCCGGCCAAGCCTATAGCGCGCTGGCGCAAGCGCTGCTCCATGCGCTGCTGCAGCGGGTCGCCGCCGCCTTCGCGCGCGACCACGGCGCGGTCAGCGGCGGCCGCGTCGCGGTGCTGGCGATGGGCAAGCTCGGCTCGCGCGAGATGACCGCCGCCTCCGATCTCGACCTGATCGTCATTTACGACTTTCCCGACGACGCCGGCGATTCCGACGGCGCGCGGCCGCTGCCGGCGGGGCTCTATTACGCGCGGCTGACCCAGCGCCTGCTCGCCGCGCTGACCGCGCCGACCCGGGCCGGCAAGCTCTACGAAGTCGATCTGAGGCTGCGCCCGTCCGGGGGCAAGGGCCCGCTCGCGACCCAGTTCTCGGCCTTCCGCCTCTACCAGGCCAACGAGGCCGAGACCTGGGAGCGCATGGCGCTGACGCGCGCCCGCGTCGTCGCCGGCGACAAGCGGCTCGGCGAGGAAATCGCCGCGACGATCGCCGCCGTTCTCACCAGGCGGCGCGACCAGGCGAAACTCGCCAAGGAGGTGAGCGCGATGCGCGACCTGATCGCGCGCGAGAAGGGCGACCAAGACCCGTGGGATCTCAAGCTCGTCTCCGGCGGGCTGATCGACATCGAATTCGTCGCCCAATTTCTGACCCTGGCCGAAGCGAGCCGCGTTCCGGAACTGCTCGACGTCTCGACCCGCGCGACGCTCGCCGCCGCGGCCGAAGCCGGCGTGATCGCGCGCGACGACGCCGAGGCGCTGATCGCCGCCCACCGGCTCTATACCGACGCGACCCAGGTGATGCGCGTCGCCGTCGCCGGGCCATTTGACCCGGCGAGCGCGGCGAGCGGCGTCAAGCGCCGGATCGCCGCCGCAGCGGCGCTGCCCGATTTCGAATCGCTGCAAGGCGCAGTCGGCGAAGCGCGCGAAGCCGTCCGCCGCGCCTATGCGCACGCGCTCGGCGACCGCTCCTGAGCGCTGGCGCGGCGATCGCGTGTGGACAGCGCCGGCGCACCGGTGCAACAATCGCCGACAACCAAACGGAAGCGGCGACGAGATCGACGCGGGCGCGACGCGACGCCGCGCCGAGCGGTTTCGGGCGGGCTCGAGAACGTCGCAAGGAAGCAAGGAGGAAACGCGATGCTGCGTTCGCAGATCAACGCCGCCATCGAACACGCAAAGTCGGTCTTGCGCGTCCACGGCTTCCATCTGCCGCCGTTCGCCTTCTGGACGCCTGAAGAATGGCGGCGCAAGGGCGCGGAATGCGACGAGATCCGCGCCTGCAAACTCGGCTGGGACGTCACCGATTTCGCTTCCGGCGATTTCGCCCGCGTCGGTCTCACCGCGTTCACCCTTCGCAATGGCGGCGCCGCAGCGCCCTACGCGCGCACCGTCTATTGCGAAAAGGCGATGATCGTCGGCGAGGGCCAGCGCACGCCGATGCATTGTCACGCGGCCAAGCAGGAGGACATCATTTGCCGCGCCGGCGGCGCGCTGATCTGCCAGGTCTACAACCGCGGCGCCGACGGCCGCCTCGACGACCGGGAGGTTGGCGTGTCGCTCGACGGGATCGCGCGCCGCGTGCCGGCGGGGCATCGCTTCGTCGTCCGCCCCGGCGAATCGATCCGGCTGACGCCGTTCCTCTATCACGAGTTCTACGCCGAGCCGGGCTCGGGAACCGCGATCATCGGCGAAGTCTCGTCGGTCAACGACGACGCCTCCGACAATCTCTTTCTCGATGCGCCGGCGCGTTTTCCCGCAATCGTCGAGGACGCGCCGCCGACCCATCTTCTCTGCAACGAATATTGAGGGGCCCCGGCGCCGAAGCGCCGGAGGAGCGATGTCACACCAGCACATCATCGCGTTCGACGCCGGCGGAACGGCGGTGAAGGCGGCGCTCTACGACGAACGCGGCGCGGAGCTCGCGGTCGCCGGCGCAACGATGGCGCCGCTGCATCCTGCGCCAGGCTGCCTGGAGCGTGATCCGCAGGCGATGTGGGCGGCGATCTGCGCCGTCTCGCGCAAGGTTGTCGAGAAGGCCGGGGTCGCGCCGTCGTCGATCGCCGCGGTCGGCCTGACCGGCTACGGCAACGGGCTCTATCTTCTCGATCCGCGCGGCAAGCCGGTGCGCAACGGCGTGCTGTCGCCCGACCTGCGCGCCCAGGCGATCGTCGCCCGCTGGCGCGCCTCGGGGCTCGAGGACGCCGCCATTCCGCTGACCTACCAGCGGCAATGGCCGGGCAAGCCGGCGCCGCTGCTCGCCTGGCTCGAAGCGCACGAGCCGGAAGCGCTGGCGCGCGCCGCGCATGCGATGTTCTGCAAAGACTATCTGCGCTTCCGCCTCACCGGCGCGATCGGCCTCGAAATCAGCGAACTGTCTTCGGGCGGGCTGACCGACCAGGGCCGCCGCCGCTTCGAGCCGAAGGTGCTGGAGCATTTCGGCCTCGGCCGCTACGCGCGGCTCTATGGCGACGGCGTCGAGCCGCTGACGATCTTCGGCGCGGTCACCAGCGAGGCGGCGGCCGAAACCGGGCTCGCCGCCGGAACGCCGGTTTCGGCCGGCTACGCCGACGGCCCGGCGATGGCGCTCGGTCTGGGCGCAATCGACGAGAGCGTGATCAGCGTCATCGCCGGCACCTGGGGCCTCAACCAGCTCGTCAGCCGCACGCCGGTCGCCGACGGCTCGATTTCGGCGCCGATCGTCGGCGTGCGGCCGGGCGAGTTCGTCCTGACCGACGCCGGCCCGACCTCGGCGAGCGCGTTCGAATGGTTCGTCGATTCGGTCGTCGCCGCCGCCGACCCCGCGCCTCGCGACCACGCGGCGCTGTTCGCGTTCTGCGATGAACTGGCGGCGCGCGCGCGCGGCGACGGCGCCCTCTATTTCCTGCCCTATCTGAACGGGCGGCTCGATCAGCCCGAGGCGCGCGGCGGCTTCATCGGCCTCGCCTCATGGCACGGCCTGCCCGAGATGATCCGCGCGATCTTCGAAGGCGTCGCGTTCGAGCATCGCTGGCACATCGACCGGCTGCTGAAAGGCCGGACGCGGCCGCGCACGGCGCGGTTCGCCGGCGGCGCGGCGCGCAGCCGACCTTGGCTCGAAGTCTTCGCCGCCGCGATCGACCTGCCGCTCGAGCTCGCCGCCGCCAGCGAACTCGGCGCGCTCGGCGCCGCGATCGTCGCCGCCGTCGGCGTCGGCCTCCATCCCGATCTGGAGACGGCGGTGGCGGCGATGACGCGCGTGCGCGGCCGGATCGAACCGGATCGCGCCCTGGTCGAGGCGCTGGCGCGGCGGCGCGCGGTCTACGGCGAATTGTGCGAGGCGCTCAGGCCGACGTGGGCGAAGCTGTGAGCGCGCCGCTCGCGATCGTCGGCTTCAACGATTCTTTGGAAAATTGGTCGGAGTGAGAGGATTCGAACCTCCGACCCCCTCGTCCCGAACGAGGTGCGCTACCAGGCTGCGCTACACTCCGACGGCCCCGTCTCCGGCGCCGCCGGCTTTATAGTGGCCCCACGGCGCCGGCGCAAGCGCGACGAAGGATGACGCCGGCTGGCGTCCGGCGCCCGATTTTCGCGCTTGCCGGTCCGGGCGCGCGATGTTTAGCTCGCCCCATAACGAGGAAACGCGGCGGCGCGCCCGCCTTCCCCGGCCGAACGACCCCGTCGACGCGGGGTCCGCCCGGCCGCCTGCGGCGCCGAGGGAGAAACGATGCATCCGTTGCTGAAAGTCGCCGTGGCGGCCGCGATTGTCGCCGGCGCGACGGCTGGCGCCCGCGCCGACGACCTCACTGTCGCCCTGATCTACGGCCGCACCGGCCCGCTCGAAGCCTACGCCAAGCAGACCGAGACCGGTCTCAGGCTCGGCTTCGAATACGCGACCAAGGGGACGATGACGGTCGACGGACGCAAGATCGTCATCGTCGTCAAGGACGACCAGAGCAAGCCCGACCTCGCCAAATCGGCCTTGGCCGAGGCCTACGAGGACGACCATGCCGACATCGCGATCGGCAGCACCTCATCGGCGGCGGCGATCGCCATGCTGCCGGTCGCCGAAGAACACAAGAAGATCCTGATCGTCGAGCCGGCGGTGGCCGACCAGATCACCGGCGACAAGTGGAACCGCTACATCTTCCGCACCGGCCGCAACTCGTCGCAGGACGCGATCTCGAACGCGGTGGCGATCGGCAAGCCGGGCGTCCATGTCGCGACGCTGGCGCAGGACTACGCCTTCGGCCGCGACGGCGTCGCCGCGTTCAGGGAGGCGCTGGCCAAGACCGGCGCCACTCTCGACGACGAGGAATACGCCCCCGCCAACACCGCCGACTTCACCGCCGTCGCCCAGCGCCTGTTCGACGCGCTCAAGGACAAGCCGGACCGCAAGATCATCTGGGTGCTGTGGGCCGGCGGCGGCGATCCGATGGACAAGCTCATGGACCTCGACCCCGGCCGCTACGGCGTCGAGCTGTCGACCGGCGGCAACATCTTCGCGGCGCTGACCGCCTACAAGCGCTTCCCCGGCATGGAAGGCGCGACCTACTATTACTACGGCATCCCCAAGAACCCGGTGAACGACTGGTTCGTCGCCGAGCACCAGAAGCGCTTCGGCGGCCCGCCCGACATGTTCACCGCCGGCGGCTTCACCGCCGCGATGGCGGTCGTCGCCGCAGTCGAGAAGGCGAAGTCGACCGATTCGGAAGCGCTGATCGCTGCGATGGAGGGCATGAGCTTCGACACGCCCAAAGGCGAGATGATCTTCCGCAAGGAGGACCACCAGGCGCTGCAGTCGATGTACCACTTCAAGGTGCGCGTCGACCCCGCTCTCGCCTGGGCCGCGCTCGATCTCGTCAGCGAAATGAAGATCGACGACATGCAGATCCCGATCCGCAACAAGCGGTGAGGGGCGGCGTGTCCCCTCTCCCCGCTTGCGGGGAGAGGGGACACGCGGCGCCGTCGACTTTCGTTATCGGCTTCGAGTCCCAATGACCCCCTCGCTCGAAACCCGCAATCTCACCATCCGCTTCGGCGGGCACGTCGCGGTCGACGCAGTGAGCCTCGCGTTCCGGCCGGGCGAGCTGACGGCGATCGTCGGGCCCAACGGCGCCGGCAAGACGACCTATTTCAACCTGATGTCGGGCCAGTTGCGCGCGACCAGCGGCGAAGTCTTCGTCAACGGCGCCGACGTCACCGCGCTCGGCGCGCCGCGGCGCGCGCGGCTCGGCCTCGGGCGCGCGTTCCAGCTCACCAATCTCTTCCCCGCGCTGAGCGTATTCGAGAACGTGCGGCTGGCGACCCAAGCGGCGGCGGGCGTTCATTACGAGTTCACGCGCCCCTGGACGCTGCGCCGCGCGCTGATCGAACGCGCCTATTCCGCGCTGGAGAGCGTCGGCCTCGAAGCGAAGCGCGACCGGCGCGCCGCGGCGCTGTCGCACGGCGACCAGCGCAAGCTCGAGGTGGCGATGATGATGGCGCTCGAGCCGAGCGTCTTCATGTTCGACGAGCCGACCGCCGGCATGAGCGTCGACGAGGTTCCGCTCGTGCTCGACCTGATCGCGCGGCTGAAGCGCGACGCGACCAAGACGATCCTGCTGGTCGAGCACAAGATGGACGTCGTGCGCTCGCTCGCCGACCGCATCGTCGTGCTGCACCAGGGGCGGCTCGCCGCCGACGGCGAGCCTGCGGCGGTAATCGCCTCGCCGATCGTGCAGGAGGCCTATCTCGGCGTGGCGCGGGGGACGGCCGCATGACCGCCCGGCTCGCGCTCGACGGCGTCCATACCCACATCGGCCGCTATCACATCTTGCAAGGCGTCGATTTCGACGCGCCCGCCGGCGCGACGACGATGTTGCTCGGCCGCAACGGCGCCGGCAAGACCACCTGCCTGCGCACGATCATGGGTCTGTGGCGGCCCTCGCGCGGCCGGATCGCGCTCGGCGATTCCGCGATCTCCGGCCTGCGCGCGAGCGCGATCGCGCGCGCCGGCGTCGCCTACGTGCCCGAGACGATGGCGGTGTTCGCCGACCTCACCGTGCGCGAGAACCTGTTGCTCGCCGCGCGCGAGGGGCCGCTCGACGAAGCGCGCCTGCAATGGATCTTCGGTTTCTTCCCGACGCTGAAGCGGTTCTGGTTGTCGCGCGCCGGCAGCCTGTCGGGCGGCCAGAAGCAGATGGTGTCGATTGCCCGCGCGATCGTCGAGCCGCGCCGGTTGCTGCTGATCGACGAGCCGACCAAGGGACTGGCGCCGGCGATCGTCGGCGGCCTGATCGACTGCCTGAAGGAGATCAAGCGCATCGGCGCGACGCTGGTGGTTGTCGAGCAGAACTTCCGCGTCGCGCGCGAAGTCGGCGACTGGGTGCGGGTGATGGACAACGGCCGCATCGTCCACGCCGGGCCGATGGCCGAATTCGCCGAGGACGCGGCGTTGCAGGCGCGGCTGCTCGGCCTTTCGCTGGATGGGCGCCAATGACCGCCAGCGATTTCGGCGCCGCGCTGCCGCGGCCCAAACGCGACCTTCTGCCGATCTTCGCGCCGCTGATCGTCGCGGCGATCGCCGCGCCGTTCATCGGCTCGGCCTCGAGCTTCGTCACCCTCACCGCCGCCGGCGTGGCGATGGGGATGATGATCTTCACCATGGCCTCCGGCCTGACGCTCGCTTTCGGCATGATGGACGTGCTGAACTTTGGCCACGGCGCCTTCATCTCGCTCGGCGCCTATGTCGCGACGCTGGTGTTCACGCCGCTGGCGAGCTGGGCGCAGGCCGATTCGTGGCCGCTCAATCTGGCGCTGCTCGCGTTGGCGCTCGCCGCGGCGGTCGTCGTCTGCGGCCTCTTCGGGCTCGTGTTCGAGCGGCTGGTGATCGTGCCGGTCTACGGCCAGCATCTGAAGCAGATCCTGGCGACAATCGGCGGCTCGATCGTCGCCGAGCAATTGCTCTACGCCCTGTTCGGCCCCGACGTGATCGCGCTCGCGCCGCCGGCCAGCTTCCGCGGTTCGTTCGTGATCGGCGATGCGGCGATCGAGAAATACCGCGTCGTCGCGACGCTGGTCGGCCTCGTCGTCTTCGTCGGCCTGACGCTGGCGCTCAACCGCACCAGGATCGGCCTGCTGATCCGCGCCGGGGTGCAGGACCGCGAGATGGTCGAGGCGCTCGGCTACCGCATCGACCGATTGTTCGTCGGCGTGTTCATGGCCGGCGCCGCGCTCGCCGGGATCGGCGGCGTGCTGTGGGCGCTCTATCGCCAGCAGGTGCACGCCTCGATGGGCGGCGAGCTGCTGGTGCTCTGTTTCATCGTCATCATCATCGGCGGCCTCGGCTCGGTCGGCGGCTGCTTCATCGGCGCGATCCTCGTGGCGCTGATCGACAATTACGCCGGCTTCCTCGCGCCGAAGCTCGCGCTCGTCGCCAACATCCTGCTGATGGTCGCCATTCTGCTGTGGCGGCCGCGCGGCCTCTATCCGGTCGGCGGGCGATGATGATCCTCTCCGGTCCGCCGCCGCGCGGGCGGACGCTGCAGACGCTGATCGTCGTCGTCACGCTCGCGCTGGCGCTGGCGCCGTTGCTCTTCCCCGGCGCCAAGCCGCTCAACGTCGCCGCCAAGGTCTGCGTCTACGCCCTGCTCGGCGCGTCCTACGATCTGCTGCTCGGCTACGCCGGCATGGTCTCCTTTGCCCATGTGATGTTCTTCGGCGTCGGCTCCTATGGCGTCGGGTTGGCGCTTTACGGGCTCGGGCCGAGCTGGGGCGCGGCGGCGCTCGGCCTCGCCGCGGCGCTCGGCGTCTCGACCGTGCTGGCGCTGGCGATCGGCCTGCTGTCGCTGCGCGTGCAGGCGATCTTCTTCACCATGGTGACGCTGGCGGTCAGCTATGCGTTCGGCGTGCTCGCTTCGCAGCTCGACTGGCTGACCGGCGGCGAGGACGGCCGCTCGTTCCGGGTCCCCGAGGTTCTGCAACCGGGCTTCAGACTGTTCGGCGGGCCGCTCTTCGGCGTCGCGTTCAATGGCCGACTGATCAGCTACTATCTCGTCTTCTTCGTCAGCCTCGCGCTGTTTCTGGCGCTGCTGCGCGTCGTCAACTCGCCGTTCGGCCGGGTGCTGGAGGCGATCCGCGAGAATCCGCTGCGCGCCGAGGCGCTCGGCTACCGCATCGTTTTCCACCGCACGCTCGCGACCTGCCTCGCCGCAGCCGGCGCGACGGCGGCCGGCGCGCTCAACGCAGTGTGGCTGCGCTACGTCGGCCCCGACACGGCGCTCGCCGGCTCAATCCAGATCGCCATTCTCGTCGTCGTCGTCATCGGCGGCATGGGCACGCTCTACGGCGCCGTGCTCGGCGCCGCCGTGTTCGTCGTCGCGCAGAATTATCTGCAGGCGCTGCTCGGCGCGCTTTCGGCTGGGGCGGCCGACGCCGGCCTGCCGTTGCTCACCGGCCTGTTCCACCCCGACCGCTGGTTGCTGTGGCTCGGCCTGCTGTTTGTGCTCGCGGTCTATTTCGCCCCCGCCGGCCTGGTCGGCGCGCTTCGGTCCAAGGACGAGGCGACGCCCTAGCGCGCCTTGTCGGCGCGCGCGCCGCGCCCCACATCGGCGGAAGCGGGGCGCGACTGTCCCAAAAGGCGAAGGAGGAACGCATGAAGATCGGCGTCATCGGCTCCGGCGTGGTCGGCAAGACCCTCGCGGCCGGATTCCTGAAGCACGGCCACGCGGTGACGATCGGCACGCGCGAGGCGGGCAAGCTGAAGGATTGGGCGGCCCAACACAAAGGCGCGAAAGTCGCCGACTTCGCCGAGACCGCGGCCTTCGGCGAGGTCGTCGTTCTCGCCGTCGCCGGCGCGGCGGCGCTCGACGCGCTGAAGCTGATCGGCGCCGCCAATATCGACGGCAAGCCGGTGATCGACACGGCCAACCCGATCGGCGGCGGCCCGCCGGTCCATGGCGTGCTGTCGTACTTCACCAACCTGACCGACTCGCTGATGGAGCGGCTGCAGAAGGCCTACCCGAAGGCGCATTTCGTCAAGGCGTTCAACTCGGTCGGGGCGGGGCAGATGGTCGATCCACTGTTCGCCGGCGGCAAGCCGACGATGTTCGTCTGCGGCGATAACGACGGCGCCAAGAAAACCGTCGCCAAGCTGGTCGAAGACTTCGGCTGGGAGGTCGCCGACATGGGCGCGGTCGAGGCGGCGCGGGCGATCGAGCCCTTGTGCATGTTGTGGTGCATCCCCGGCGTCGCCCGCGGCGACTGGTCGCCGCACGCCTTCAAGCTGCTGCGCTGAAGGAACCGCCGGGACGGCAGGGGGCGCCGGTCGGTTAGCCCCGTCCAAGGGGGGTGACTTCCGTGACCGGAAGCGTCGGCTTGCGGGGCGCCGGCGGCGCGCTCGATTTCGGCGTCCTCGGCGAAATGGCCGTCGGCGTCTTCATCCTTGCCTGACTGGCGTCGGCCGTCGTCCGCCGGCTCAAGCCCTACGACGAGATCGAGACCGTCGCGCCGCTGATTCGCGCCTGGGTTGCAACCGCTGAAACGGCGCCCGAACGCGCATCGCGAGTGAATTGCATGCGGGTGTGGCCGATTTGCGACACCCGCGACATCTCGATGATATTGCTGTGAAACTGCGAACAGCGGGCGCGGCCTTGCCCAGGTCTGCAGGATTTGTGACGTATTACGGCGAATGCAATCTTGACGCGTATTGCGGCCACCGATACCCGTTATGCGTTAGCGCGCTTCGCTAACGGCGGCTCAGCCTGCCCTTCAAGGTTATACATGGGGAACGCAATGAAGAAACTTGCTCTCGTCGCGGTCGCCAGCGCCGCGTTGGCGACGCCGGCGCTCGCGTCCGACCATATCAACGTGAACGTCGTGCTGAAGAACACGTCGTTCGTCTCCCAGGGCGGCAGAAACGGTAGCGCCGACGTCGCGCTCGTCGCCCAGGGCGCATTGGCGACCGTTCAGGCCCCGACATCCTCGCCGACCGTCGTCATCAACACGGGCGACGCCCACGCGCCGATCGGCAGCTCGTTCTCCTGGACCGAAACTACGCCGCCCTGATCGGCGGCGGAGCTTTGCCGCGGGGGGCCGGGGCGGCGTTTCGCCGACCTTGTGGCGCTTGAGGAATCCACCGCTGCGTGCGGGCCCTGAGCCTGCGCGCAGCGGCGAGCGACCGGTTTCAGGAGACCCGGATGCGACGCTTTCTCGACGGCCTCCGCGCAGTCGCCGGTGTTGTGGTCGCCTCCGTTGCAATCGCCGGCGGCTCGGCCGCGGCGGCAAACAATGCGTGGACCAACGTTCACAACCCTCACGCGGAAACGCCCGCTCAAGCCCGCTCGGTCGTATGCCTGGGCGGCGTGCTGAATGAGGGCGCGACCGGCGACTACCTCACCGTCGCCGACTATCCAGCCTTCGCCGCGCTGGCCGCCGGCGTACGCCGCGTCTTCATCTGCGGCGACAGCATCCCGTCTTTTCTGCCTTCGAGCGAGCGCGCCGGCTTCGCGTCGCGCCATCACTGAGACGACGGTTCGACAGCAAGGAGTTCGACGATGTTGCGCAAGTTGATCCTGGTCGGGCTGGTCGCCGGCGCGAGCGGCGCCGCGAGCGCCGATCCGCTCCAGATCCAGTCGACGACGCTGACGCAGACCAATGTCCACAATTATGCGCTGATCGCGCCCGGAAGCGTCTCGACGGAAATCACCGTCGACCAGACCGGCGCCGACAACAACACGGTCGTCGACCAGTCGGGCGACATCAACGTCGCCGAAGTCAACCAGCGCGCCAAGAGCGGCAACACCTCCGACGTCAATCAGGACGGCGTCATCAACATCGCTGCGGTGACGCAGCAATACAACTTCGGCGGCATTCCCGGCGCGACGCCCGGCTACACCGGGCAGCAGACCAATGTCGGCTTCCTGTCCGAGTTCAACAGCGGCGGCGTGAGCATCCTCGCGCTGACCGGTCCGGGCAACACGCTGATCAGCAGCTTCGGCAGGACGCACTGAATTTCGAAGCCATCAGGCTGAAGCGGGGCGGGCGATGAGAGGGGCAAGGGCGCTACTGGGGGCAATCGGAGCGATCTGCGCGATCGCGCCGGCGGCGAGCTTCGCGGCGGATACGCCCGCGGCGGCCAAGAAGGCCGCCGCGACGCAGAAGGAGAGCAAGCCGGCGTCCGAGTGCTCCGACTACGGCACGGGATTCTTCAAGCTCGGCGACTCGGGCTTCTGCGGCAGGGCCGGCTACGACGTCATGGGATTCGCCGCCAAGGATTTCGCGAGCCATGACATCGGCCTGGTCGGGCAGCGACTGCCGTCGAGCGTCTACGCCGCCGGCGTGCCGATCCTCTACTATTACGACAAGAACTTCTCGAAACAGACGCGTGACCCCTATCCGGGCGTCGACGCGCAAGTCAATTTTGTCGCCATGCGCCAGACCGACTACGGCCTGCTGATCGGCTACGTGAACCTGCGCGCCGCGGGGCAGCTGCAGGACGACGAAAGCGGCGACATGAGATACGTCGCCAACAACGCGGTCAACGGCTCGGTCCTGCAAGGCCTGGTCGATCAAGCCTGGGTCCGCCTCGACGGGCTCGAGGTCGGCGTTCAGCCGTCGATGTTCGGCTTCGCGCGTTGGGGCTATTCGATCTCCCCCGGCTATTCGTCGCTGGTGAACACGCCGGCGGTCTCCTACACCTATCGCGTCGACAATGTCGCCGGCTCGAACAATTCGGTCTCGGCCAGCATCGCGCTCGAGGATCCCAGCCGACGCGACATGGGCGACGGCGTGCTCGCCGACTACGGCGAGACCTACCGGCCGGACGTGGTCGCGCAGGCGCGGTTCGGGACGCCGAACCTGCTGCTGCACGTCGGCGGCGCGCTGCACGAGATCCACGACGTCGCCGCCTGGGACTGCTGTTATTCGCCTGATCACACGTTGTGGGGGGCCGCGGCGACCGCGGGCGGCGAATATCGCTTCAAGTGGAGCAACGTATTCGGACCGGCGGCGGGCGACACCTACGGCCGCCTGCTGCTGCAAGTCGCGGCGGCGCGCGGCGCGATCGGCTATCTCGGCATTCCGTTCTTCGCCACCGACTACGTCGTCGGCGGCGACGGCGACCTCAAAGAAACGACCGGCTATTCCGCGGTTGCCTCCTACGAGCATCTGTGGACGCCGACGGTGAAGAGCTCGATCACTTACTCGATCTTCGGCACCTCGGAAGCCTCGGACATGGAGCTGCTCGGTCCGAACGAGCCAATGTGGTTCGACGTCAAGGTGCGCGGCGCGCTGTTGCAGGGCGGGATCGAGGACATGATTCAGCCCGGCCTGGTCCTCGGCGCCGAGGCCGGCTACACCTGGACCACGGCGACCGGTAATTACGCCGGCGCGTCCTCGGCGCCGCTGAGCGTCAGCTTCCCCGACGTCGCCGCCTACGTGCGCAAGTTCTTCTAAGGAGAGGGCGGCGGCGCTTCGCCGTCGATCTCGCGCGGCGGCGCGACGACGATGCGGCCGCCGGCGAAGTCGATCTCCGGCGCCACCGTCTTGCTGAACGGCAGCAGCAGCGTCTCGCCGCCGGCGACCGGCGCGATCTCAAGGATGTCGCCGCCGCCGTAATTGCGCAAGGCCACGACGCGCCCGAGCGGCGCGCCGTCGGTCGTCACCGCCGTCAGGCCGACGAGATCGTCGTAATAGAACTCGTCCGCCGCCGGCGGCGGCAGCTGGTCGCGGCGGGCGAAGATTTGGACCCCGGTCAGCGCCTCGGCCGCATTGCGCGTCGTCACGCCGGCGACGCGGACGACCAGCATGTCGTCGCGCAGCGGCCGCACCGATTCGAAGCGGAACGCGCGCGCGCCGCTCTCGTCGGTCAGAACGCCGTAGCCGCCGATCGCCTTCGGATCGGCGGTGAAGGATTTGACCCGCACTTCACCGCGCACGCCCTGCGCGGCGCCGAAGACGCCGAGCTGGACGAGGCGCGCCGACGAAGCCATGGCTCGATCAAGCCGGGGCGGTTTCCGCCTTCTCGGCCGCAGCAGCCTTCTCGGCCGCGGCGGCCGCGGCGGCGGTGCGCTCCTGCGCCTTCTTCTTCGGCAGCGCCTTGACCGGATTGTTGTGCGCCTCGCGCTTGGCGATGCCGAGGCCGTCGAACAACCGCAGCACGCGATCGGTCGGCTGCGCGCCCTTGGCGAGCCAGGCTTTGGCCTTCTCGAGGTCGACCACCAGGCGGGTCGCGTCGTCCTTGGCCTTCAGCGGATCGAAGGCGCCGATCCGCTCGACGAAGCGGCCGTCGCGCGGCATGCGCGCGTCGGCGACGACGATGCGATAGAACGGCCGCTTCTTGGCGCCGCCGCGGGAGAGACGAATTTTCAGAGACATGGGCAGGTTCCTTTCAGATTGACGTTTGCGTTGGGTTCAAAATCCAGATCACGCCCTTCTCGCGCTTGCCGGAGAGGGGAATCACTTCTTCTTCCCGCCGAACGGAAGGCCGCCGCCGAGGCCGGGAAACTTAGGCGCGCCGAGCCCCGGCAGACCGGGGAACTGCGGCGGCAGGTTGAAAGCGCCGGGCGGCGGCGCGCTGGGTATGCCGCCCGTCGGCGCCGCCGCGCCCGCTGACTTCTGCATCTCGGCGATCTGCTCCGGGGTCGGCATGGCCGCGCCGCCGCCGAACCCCATCATCTGGCCGAGCTGGCCCATCAGGCCGCGCTTGCCCGCCGAGGCGCCCATCGCCTTCATCATGTCGGCCATCTGACGGTGCTGCTTGAGCAGGCGGTTGACCAGCTCGACGGTCACGCCGGCGCCCGCCGCGATGCGCTTCTTGCGCGACGCCTTGAGGATGTCGGGGTTGCGGCGCTCCATCGGCGTCATCGAGGAGATGATCGCGCGCTGGCGGGGGATGAGCTTTTCGTCGAGATGGGAGGCGGCGAGCTGGTCCTTCATCTTGGCGACGCCGGGCAGCATGCCCATGACGCCGCCGAGGCCGCCGAGCTTCTCGATCTGGGCGAGCTGATCGGAAAGGTCGCTGAGGTCGAAGACGCCTTTGCGCATCTTCTCGGCCATCTTGGCCGCTTGTTCGGCGTCGATCGCCTGCGCCGCCTTTTCGACCAGGCTGACGATGTCGCCCATGCCGAGGATGCGGTCGGCGAGACGGCGGGGATGGAACTCCTCCAGCGCGTCCATCTTCTCGCCGACGCCGATGAGCTTGATCGGCCGGCCGGTGACCGCGCGCATCGACAAAGCCGCGCCGCCGCGCCCATCGCCGTCCATGCGGGTGAGCACGATGCCGGTGACGCCGACCCGCTCGTTGAACGACTTGGCGAGATTGACCGCGTCCTGGCCGGTCAGCGCGTCGGCGACGAGCAGGATCTCGTGCGGGTGGGCGGCGTCGCGGATCTGAGCCATCTCCGCCATCAGCGGCTCGTCGATATGGGTGCGGCCGGCGGTGTCGAGCAGCACGACGTCGTAGCCCTGCAGGCGGGCGACGCTCTCGGCGCGCCTGGCGATCGCCACCGGGTCTTGGCCGGCGACGATCGGCAGCGTGTCGACGCCGACCTGTCGGCCGAGCACGGCGAGCTGCTCCTGCGCCGCCGGACGCTTGACGTCGAGCGACGCCATCAACACTTTGGCCTTGCTGCGCTCGGCGAGACGCAGCGCAATCTTGGCGGCGGTCGTCGTCTTGCCGGCGCCCTGCAGGCCGACCAGCATGATCGCCACCGGCGCCGGCGCATTGAGGTCGATCGCCTCCCCTTCGCCGCCGAGGGTCTCGATCAGCGAATCGTGGACAATCTTGACCACCATCTGGCCGGGCGTGACCGACTTGACCACGGCGGCGCCGATCGCCCTCGAACGGGCGCGATCGATGAACGAACGCACGACGTCGAGCGAAACGTCGGCCTCGAGCAGAGCGCGGCGCACTTCGCGCATCGCCGCGTTGACGTCCTCCTCGGAAAGAGCGCCGCGGCCGGTCAGTCGATCCAATATGCCGGAGAGCTTTTCGGAAAGGCTCTCGAACATGGCGAGCTCCTGTGGGGCGTCGGGCAGTCGGCAGCAGGCGGTGGGCGAACGAGAGGCCGCCCGTCCGCCGACGCGCCCGTTCGACTTGCCTACTGCCGACTGCCCATTGCCGACTGCCTTCCTCGACCAAACGCCCATCTCGCCCGGGGGCGCATCGCGCTGCCGGACGTTGACCGCCGGCCTCTCAAGGGACGGACGGCTGCTCGACGAGGTCAAGACCTGACGAAAACAGGCGGCAATTAAGCGCGCCGGGCGCAGAAGTCAATCGCGGCGAGGCGAATCCGGCTTTTTCAGCCGTTCCAGTCGGCGCCGCGCCCAAGCGACGCCTCGGCGAAATCTTGGGCGAACAGCGACTGTCATGCGCGCTAAGTATATTGCCAGCGGCAGCGCCTTGGTTATTGTCAGGTCCGTGGCTCACGACGTCTTCATCAGCTATTCCTCGAAGGACAAGGCGGCGGCCGACGCCGCCTGCAACGTCCTCGAACGCAACGGCGTGCGCGTTTGGATCGCGCCGCGCGACATCCTGCCGGGCGTCGGCTGGGCGGAATCGCTCATCGGCGGGATCAACAACGCGCGGGTGATGGTGCTGGTCTATTCCAGCAACGCCAACCACTCGCCGCAGATCGAGCGCGAGGTCGAGCGCGCGATCAACAAGGGCCTGCCGGTGGTGCCGTTCCGCGTCGAGGACGTCGCCCCGAGCGCGACGCTCGAATATTTTATCAGCGAGACGCATTGGCTCGACGCCTTCCCGCCGCCGCTCGAGCACCATCTCGAACGACTGGCGGACGCGGTGAAGCGGCTGCTCGCGTCCAAATTCGTCCAGCCGTTGGCGCCGGAGCCGCGGCGCGGCGCCGACGACGGCCAAGCCAGCGAAGCGGGCGACGCGACCCTCCGTCCGATCAACGCCGGCGCATCGGCCGAGCCGCCCAAGCCGCCGCCTCTGCCGCCGCCCGCCGAAGCGCGCGGTCCGGCTCAGACCGCCGGCGCCACAGTCGTGAGCCCGACGGCGGCGAATCGGACCAAGCTCGTCGCCGCAGCGGCGGCGATCGTGCTGCTGCTTGCGCTCGGCGGCGGCTTTTTCGCCTTCAAGGACAAGATGTTTCCGTCGCCGCAGGACGTCGCGGCGAGCGCGGTGGCCGCCGGCGACCGCTACCGCACCGGCCAGGGCGCGGCGCAAGACTACGGCCAAGCGATGACCTGGTACCGCAAGGCGGCCGATGCGGGCGACGCAGTGGGGCAGAACGCGGTCGGCGATCTCTACGCCAACGGTCTTGGCGTCGGCCGCGATCCGGTCGAGGCGATGATCTGGTATCGCAAGTCGGCCGATCAGGGCTATCCGGCGGCCGAGAACAACCTCGGCAATCTCTACGCCAACGGCCAGGGCGTCGCGCTCGATCTGGCGCAGGCGCTGGTGTGGTATCGCAAGGCCGCCGATCAGGGCTATGCGCCGGCGCAGGCGAGCCTCGCCAATCTCTACGTCACCGGGCGCGGCGTGCCGCAGGATTACGCCGAAGCGATGACCTGGTTCCACAAGGCCGCCGATCAGGGCAACCCGGCCGGCGAAACCGGCGTCGGCTATCTCTACGCCTACGGCCGCGGCGTGACGCGCGACACCGCGCAGGCGATGAGCTGGTACCGCAAGGCCGCCGATCAGAACTACGCGGTGGCGCAGAACAACATCGGCTACCTCTACGCCAACGGTCTCGGCGTGGCGCAGGACTTCGCCCAGGCGATGACCTGGTACCGCAAGGCGGCCGATCAGAACTATGCCGTGGCGCAGGCCAACATCGGCTCGCTCTACGAGCATGGCCAGGGCGTCCCGCAGGACTACGCGCTGGCGGCCGAGTGGCTTCGCAAGGCCGCCGACCAGGGCAACCCGGGCGCTGAGAACGACCTCGGCAAGCTCTACGCCGACGGCCACGGCGTGGCGCAGGACTATATCCAGGCGGTGACCTGGTACCGGCGCGCCGCCGACCAGGGCAATCTGGCGGCCCAGAACAACCTCGGCAAGCTCTACGCCGACGGCCGCGGCGTGACGCGCGATTACACGCAGGCGATGAGCTGGTATCGCCGCGCCGCCGACCAGGGCTTCGCGCTCGCGCAGAGCGCCGTCGGCGATCTCTACGCCAACGGCCAGGGCGTGACGCGCGACGACGCGCAGGCGTTGAGCTGGTACCGCAAGGCGGCCGACCAGGGCCTCGCCGCCGCTGAGATCAACCTCGGCCTGTTCTACGCCAACGGCCGCGGCGGCGTGGCGCAGGACTTCGCCCTTGCCGCCGACTGGTATCGCAAGGCGGCCGATCAGGGCGATGCGACGGCTCAGAACAATCTTGGCGATCTCTACGCCAACGGCCAAAGCGTGCCGCAGGACGACGTCCAGGCGCTGGCGTGGTACCGCAAATCGGCCGACCAGGGCTACGCGCCGGCCGAGACCAGCGTCGCCTATTTCTACGAGCGCGGCCGCGGCGTCGCGCAGGACTATGCGCAGGCGGTCGCGTGGTACCAGAAGGCCGCCAACCAGGGCAACGCGATCGCCGAGAACAATCTCGGCCTGCTCACCATGAACGGCCAGGGCGTGACGCGCGATTACGCGCAGGCGATGACGTTGTTCAAGAAGTCCGCCGACCAGAACGATTCTTCGGCGGTCGACAACGTCGGCTATCTCTACGCCAACGGCCTCGGCGTGCAGCAGAGCTGGACCCAGGCGATGACCTGGTATCGCAAGGCCGCCGACCTCGGCAACGCGGTCGCCCAGGCCGACGTCGGCGACCTCTACGCCAACGGCCAGGGCGTTGCGCAGGACTTCGCCCAGGCGCTGTCGTGGTATCGCAAGGCCGCCGACCAGGGCAACGCTTCGGCCGAGAACAACCTCGGCTACTATTACGAGAAAGGCCGCGCCGTCGCGCAGGACTACGGTCAGGCCGCCGTCTGGTACCGCAAGGCGGCCGAACAGGGCCAATCCATCGCCGAGAACAATCTCGGCGTCCTGCTGATGAACGGCCAGGGCGTCCAGCAGGACTACGCCGAGGCGATGACCTGGTTCCAGAAGGCGGCCGCGCAGGGCAATTCCGCGGCGCAGGACAACATCGGCTATCTCTACGCCATGGGCCACGGCGTCGCGCAGGATTACGCCCAGGCGATGACCTGGTATCGCAAAGCCGCCGACCAGGGCAACGCGCTGGCGGCGGTCGACATCGGCGACCTCTACCGCGACGGCCATGGCGTGGCGCAGGACTACGCCCAGGCGCTCAACTGGTATCGCAACGCCGCCGAGCAGGGAAACCCCGACGGCCAGTTCAACCTCGCTTCGCTGCTCGAGCACGGCCAGGGAACCGCCGTCGACGTCAACCAGGCCGTGAGCTGGTACCGCCGCGCCGCCGAGCAGGGCAACACCGGCGCCGCCGAAGCGGTGAAGCGGCTGACCGGCCAGGCGGTGACCGTCAAGAAGTGAAGGCGGCGGAGCGGCCGCGCGAACCGGGGCCGCCGTCGGCAACGACGCCGATTGGGGGAATTATCGGACCGTCATCGCAATCCGCTAATCCCGAGCGGGCCGTCTTTCCGATCAACGGTTTTGTGATTAGGAAGGAGGGGTCCCGGCCCGGAGCGAAATCGCAGGCCGACGTCAGCGCTGCTTCGTGCGCAATCCCGGAGCCGTCCGTGCGCGACCCCAACTTCAGGCGACAACACGGCTGCACGGCAATCCCGCGCGAACCGGTTCGGGACTGGAGCTTGGGCTGGATGACCGGGCATCGAGCGCGCGTGATCGTTTTTACGGTGTCCACGATCGCGATTCTGCTCGCGTCGCATTCACTGTCGCCGGCCGGCGCACCGCCTCAGACCCTTGCCGAGGAAGTCGTCTCATGGGCGAGCGTCCTTTGGCTCGGCGCCTTGCTGCCCGGCTCTCTCGGCTTGATCGGCACGCTTCTCTATCGTTTCCCGTCCGACCTCGACGACATACAGCCGATCAACAGTATGATCTGCTGGCGCATCGTCACGGCGGGAAAGAACATCGACGTCGTCCTGAGCACGATTCGCCGCTGCCAAGCCGAAATGGCCAAGACGCCTTTGGCGCCATACATTATCGAGGTCGTGATCGACGAGTGCAGGAATGTCGCCCTGCTGCCGGTCGAGGATGTCGACCTGCGCGTCATCGTCGTCCCGCGGGAATATCTGACGCCGAACAATTCTCGTTTCAAGGCGAGGGCGCTGCATTACGCCCTTTTGAATTCGCAAATATCCGCGACGGCCTGGATCGTGCATCTCGACGAAGAAACACAGCCGACGCAATCGGCGATCAAGGGCGTTTGCAAATTCATAGGTCAAGAGGAAGCGTCAAGGCGTTTGCGCATCGGCCAGGGGGCGTTGCTTTATCATCGCGAATGGGAGCGGCACCCCTTTCTCACATTGGCCGACAATGTCCGAACGGGAGACGATTTCGCCAGGTTTCATCTGCAGCATCGCCTGGGCGTCACCATATTCGGCCTTCATGGTTCTTTCATCGTCGTTCGCAACGACGTCGAGAAGGCGACCGGCGGTTTTGATTTTGGCCCGCACGGCGACATCACCGAGGACGCGTTCTGGGCGGTAAAGGCGATGCAGGACGGCCTGCGTTGCGCCTGGGTCGAGGGTTTCTTGGAAGAACAGTCCTGTATGTCCGTCATTGATTTTCTGCGCCAGCGGCGGCGTTGGTTTCACGGACTGGTGAAAACCGTCCTCTACGCCCCGGTCAAGCTGCGTTGGCGCCTTGGCCTCGGGGTGAACACGACGCTTTGGGCGCTGGCGCCGTTCGCCGTGGTCTATACGGTCTGCAAGCTCTTCTACGGCGTTGAAATCCCGTCCGCCGTGCGGATCTTCTCGAGCTACTCGTTCGCGACGTTTGCCGTGTGGTACGTCACGGGACTGAAAGCGAATATGGACGAACACGGCATCAAGGACTTCTGGAAACGCGTCCAGCTTACGCTGTTGCAGATACTTCTGCTGCCGGTGTTTTGCGCCTTGGAAGGGCTCGGCGTGTTGTGGGGACTGGCCAGTCAGGCGAATGGGTTCGAGGTCGTGAAAAAATAGGCGGCGGCGGCGCGCTCCGAGCTACGCTCCTCGTCCGATCCCCTGGTATTTGAACCCCATCGCCCGCATCGCGCCCTGGGGGTAGATGTTGCGCAGGTCGACCACCACGGGGTCGCGCAGCGCCGCCTTGACGCGGGCGAGATCGAGGGCGCGGAAGGCGTCCCATTCGGTGACGACCACCAAGGCGTCCGCGCCCTCGAGGCAGGCGTAGGGGCCGCTGGCGAACTCGACGCCGGGCAGCAGCCTGGCGGCCTGCTTCGCCCCTTCCGGATCGAAGGCGACGATCGTCGCTCCCGCCTGCTGCAGCAGCGGCACGATCACCAGGCTCGGCGCGTCGCGCATGTCGTCGGTGTTGGGCTTGTAGGTCAGGCCGAGCACGGCGATGCGCTTGCCCTTCACCGAGCCGCCGCAGGCGCGCACGATCTTGCCGGCCATCGCCACCTTGCGCTTGTCGTTGACGTCGACCAGCGTCTCCACCAGCCGCATCGGCGAGCGCGCGTCGATCGCCAGCTTGGTCAGCGCCAGCGTGTCCTTCGGGAAGCACGAGCCGCCGAAGCCGGGACCGGGGTTGAGGAAGCGGCGGCCGATGCGTTTGTCGAGGCCGACGCCGTGGGCGACGTCCATCACGTCGCCGCCGACCTTCTCGCACAGGTCGGCCATCTCGTTGATGAAGGTGACCTTCATCGCCAGAAAGACATTGGCGGCGTATTTGATCAGCTCGGCGGTGCGGCGCGTCGTGTAGACGATCGGGCTGCCGTTGCGCTCGAGCGGCTGGTAGATCTCGCGCATCACGCGCCGCGACGCGTCGTCCTCGACGCCGATCACCACCCGGTCGGGCTGCTTGAAATCGTCGATCGCCGCGCCTTCGCGCAGGAATTCCGGATTGCAGGCGACCGCGAACGAATCGCGCGGCGCGCATTCGGCGAGGATGCGTTGAATTTCGTCGCAGGCGCCGATCGGCGAGGTCGACTTGTTGACGACGACGACGAAGCCTTCGATCGCTTCGCCGATCTCGCGCGCCGCCTGATAGACGGAACGCATGTCGGCGCCGCCGTCGCCCGGCAGCGTCGGCGTGCCGACGCAGATGAAGACCGCCTGCGCGCCGCGGATCCCTTCGCTGATGTCGCCGGTGAACGACAGTCGGCCGGCGCGCTGGTTGGCGGCGACGAGCTCGCTCAGGCCCGGCTCGTAGATCGGCGACCGGCCGGCCTTGAGCGCCGCGACCTTGCCTTCGTCCTTGTCGACGCAGACGACGTCGTGACCGAAGTCGGCGAAACAGGCCCCCGAGACCAAGCCGACGTAACCCGCGCCGATCATCGCGATGCGCATCGATCCCGGCCCCCAAGCCTTGCTGCAGCGTTCTAGTCGTCCGTCGGCGACCCGGCAAGGCGACGCGGCAGCCGCGATCGCAGGAATTGCGCGAAGCGTGACGCTTCGGCCTCGTCGCGAAAAATGCGGGTCGGCGCGATCGCCGGCGCGCCCTGGCGCGGCCATAGATAGACGAGGCCGCCGGCGTCCTCGGCATCGAGGCAATCATCGAAGCGCCAGCGCGTCGGCGCGGGGCCGCCGTCGAGTCTGAGCCCGTTGGCTTCGACGCTGAGGACGAGCGGCCCGGCGGCGCGCAAGCGCTCGATTTCCGCCTCGGCGAGACGGCGGCTGACGAAGAAGCGTCGCCGCGTCGCCAGTCGTTGGACGAGAAAGGCGGCAGCGCAGACGAGCAGCGCCGCCTCGGCCGGGCGGCGGCCGAGGAGCCCGGTCAGCGCCAGAATGGCGACGAACAGGATCGCCAGAACGAAGGCGGCGAGCGGCGCGAAATGGGCCGCGGTCAGCCCGCCGGCGAGCGCGCGCCTGAGGCCCGCGCGCGCCGCGGCGATTCGCGCTTCGTCAGCGGTGAGGGCGAAGGAATAGGGGCCGAAATCGCTCGTCTCCGGCGCGCTCATGCTTCGTCGGGCGCCGCCACGGCGATCGCCAACGCATGGAGCCCGCTGGCGAATTCCGCCGCGAGCAGCGCGTTGACCATGCGATGGCGCTCGACCCGGGTCTTGCCGACGAAGGCCGGACTGACGATATGGAGGCGGTAATGGGTTTCGCCGCCGGGGCGGGCGCCGGCATGGCCGGCATGGCGGTCTGATTCGTCGACGACGTCCAGTCGGGTCGGGCGCAGCGCTTCTGTCAGAGCGGCGGCGATGCGGTCTTTTCTGGTCATTGTCGCGTTCCTTGCGCGCCCGACTTGCCTCGCGGCGCGCGAGTTGTCAAAGACACGATCGTCGACTCGACTCTTGCCGCTTGGGCGAGTCGGCGCCTAAGGTTCGTCGATGGATCTCAATTCACGCCTTTTCGACCGCATTCGGATCAAACCGCGCCGCGCCAGCGAGGCGCCGGCGACGACGACGACGATTCGCTGCGAGTTTCCCGGCTGCGCCAACGAAGGCGTGTTCCGCGCGCCCAAAGGGCGCGAGCGCGAAGGCGAGTACTTCTGCTTCTGCATGGAGCACGTCCGCGAATACAACGCGACCTACGATTATTTCCGCGGCATGGACGACGAATCGCTGGCCAAGTTCCGCCAGGCGGAGGTGATCGGCCACCGCCCGACCTGGAAGATGGGGCCGCGCGGCGGGGCCGGCGGGCGCCATATCGACGAGACGATCTACGCCGAGGCGCGGAATATGCGCCGGCGCGGCGCGCGCCGCGCCGACGGCCAGGCCCCTGCCCCGCGCTACAACGCGCTGGCGTTGAAGGCGTTGTTCGTCCTCGACCTCGACGCCAACGCCACCGAGGCCGGGATCAAGGCGCGCTACAAGGAGCTGGTCAAACGCCACCACCCCGACGCCAATGGCGGCGACCGCTCCTCGGAAGACAAATTGCGCGAAATCATTCAGGCCTATAATTACCTCAGGGCCAACAAGCTGGTTTGACCGCCCGCCGCGGCCCCCGGGCGATTTTCACGTTAATTGCATGGGCCGATCGGCGTTTCGCCTGTCCGCGGGCGCGCCTATAGTGTGAAGCGTCACCCCGCCGCCCGCCGCGCCGGGGCATGGAGGACCAATGAGACCCGCGCCTGTTCCGCCTTCGACCGTGACGCCCGCCGCCCCCGGCGCCCCGGACGCGCTGATTTCCGTGCGCGAGGCGTTCCGCATCGATTCGGACATGAGGGCGCCGGGCTATCTGGCGCCCGACGAGCACGTGCCGGACCTCGATCCCGATTATTTGTTCGACCGCGACACCACGCTCGCGGTCCTGGCCGGCTTCGCCTTCAACCGCCGGGTGATGATCACCGGCTACCACGGCACCGGCAAGTCGACCCACATCGAACAGGTCGCCGCCCGGCTGAACTGGCCGCTGGTGCGCATCAATCTCGACAGCCACGTCTCGCGCATCGACCTCGTCGGCAAGGACGCGATCGTGCTCAAGGACGGCAAGCAGATCACCGAATTTCGCGACGGCATGCTGCCATGGGCGCTGCAGAACAACATTGCCATCTGCTTCGACGAATACGACGCCGGCCGCCCCGACGTGATGTTCGTCATCCAGCGCGTGCTCGAGGTTTCGGGGCGGCTGACGCTGCTCGACCAGCGTCGCGTCATCCGCCCGCATCCGGGCTTCCGCCTGTTCGCCACGGCGAATACGATCGGCCTCGGCGACACGTCGGGCCTCTATCACGGCACGCAACAGATCAACCAGGGCCAGATGGACCGCTGGTCGATCGTCGCCACGCTCAACTACCTGCCGCACGACAAGGAAGTCGACATCGTGCTGGCCAAGGCGCCGCATTATCGCGGCGGCAAGGAAGGCCGCGACATCGTCAACAAGATGGTGCGCGTCGCCGACCTCACCCGCAACGCCTTCGTCAACGGCGACCTGTCGACGGTGATGAGCCCGCGCACGGTGATCACCTGGGCGGAGAACGCCGACATCTTCAAGGATATCGGCTTCGCCTTCCGCCTCACTTTCCTCAACAAGTGCGACGAACTCGAGCGCACGCTGGTCGCCGAGTTCTACCAACGCTGCTTCGGCCAGGAACTGCCGGAAAGCGCGCTGAACGTCGCGCTGACCTGAAGCCCGGGCGACGACCCGACAGCTGGGCGACGATCAGGCCGCAGCGTCTCGGCGGCCGAACGGCCTCTCGACCTTGGCGAAAGCGGGCGGAACCGCCGCGGCGTCAACTTGCCGCTATGGCGATCGCCTCAACTCGGCGATAAGGCGCCATGACCTCCCTTTCTTCGGCCGCCGTCCGCCGCGCCAATGCGGCCGCGATCTTCGCCGTCGCCGTCACGGTTCTCTCCTGGGGCTCGGCCTTCCCGATGATTCGCGTCGCCATGCGCGATTTCGGCGCGCTCGAACTGGCGGCGGCGCGGTTCGCGGTCGCCAGCGCGCTGGCGCTCGCCTGGCTGGCGTTCCGCCGCCCGCCGCCGCCGACCCGCGCCGACGCCGGCCGCTTCCTCGTCTGCGGCCTGATCGGCATTTCGCTTTACAACGGCCTGCTCAATCAGGGCGAGCTCACCGTCAGCGCCGGCGCGGCGGCGTTCATCGTCAACGTCGCGCCGATCCTGACCGCCATTCTCGCCACCGTCTTTCTGCGCGAACGGTTTTCGGCCTGGGGCTGGGGCGGCGCGCTGGTGAGCTTCGCCGGCGTCGGCCTGATCGCGCTCGGCCAGCCGGGCGGGCTGGCGTTCGGCGGCGGCGCGAGCCTCGTCGCCGGCGCGGCGCTATGCACCGCGAGCTACTTCGTCTTGCAGCGCCCGCTCGTCCCCCGCTACGGCGCGCTCGCCTGCACCGCCTACACGCTGCTTGCCGGGGCGTTGTTTCTTTCGCCGTTCCTGCCCGGCGCGCTGCCGATTCTCGTCGCGCCCGGGGCCACGCGCGCGGCGGCGACAGTGGTCGCGCTCGGCGTCTTTCCGGCGGCGATCGGCTATGCCGCCTGGACCTACGCGCTCGGCCGCTTCGGCGCGGCGCGCGCCGCCAATTTCCTCTACCTCGTGCCGCCGGTCGCGGCGCTGGTCGGATATTCCGCGCTCGGCGAAAGCCTGAGCGCGCTGACGCTGGTCGGCGGCGCAATCGCTATTCTCGGCGTCGTGATTGTGAATTCGCTCGGGCGCCCGACCGCCAACGAGCGCCTTGCCGGCAAAGTCGGGCCGAGCCTATAGAGGACGCTCGCCCCCCTTACGACGCCCGAACCCAGGCCTCATGTCGACCGTCGACGTCAAACCGACCAATCGCAAACCGTCCGGCAAGGCCGAGTCGCCCGCCGAGCCGTTCAAGCGCGCGCTCGCCTCCTGCACGCGCGCGATGGCGCGCCGGCCCGACCTCGAGGTCGCCTTCGCCGCCGACAAGCCGGCCCTGGTCAGCGGACCGGAGGGCGCGCGCGCGCGGCTGCCGGAGCCGCCGCGCAAGCCCAACGCGCGCGAGGCGGCGATCCTGCGCGGCGTCGCCGATTCGATGGCGCTGCGCCTCGCTTGCCACAGCGACGCCATCCATCGTCGCCACGCGCCACACAATCCGGCCGCGCGCGCGCTGTTCGACGCCGCCGAGCAGGCGCGGGTCGAGGCGATCGGCGCGCGGCGGATGGAAGGCGTCGCCGCCAACCTGACGGCGATGCTCGACGACCGCTATCATCGCGCTCCCTATTCCGAAGCGCGCGAGCGCGACGACGCGCCGCTCGAAGACGCGGTGGCGATGCTGGTGCGCGAACGCCTGACCGGCCTGAAGCCGCCGAGCGGCGCGGCGCGGGTGGTCGAACTGTGGCGTCCGGTCGTCGAAGGCAAGGCCGCCGCCGCGCTCGACGGGCTCGGCGCGTCGATCCACGACCAGCGCGCCTTCGCCCGCTCGCTGCACCGCCTGCTGCAGTCGCTCGACCTGCCGAGCGACTCCGAGGCCGACGAGGAAGACGACTCGGAATCGTCTGAAGAAGATACGCCCCCCGAGCGCGCCGAGGACGCGGAGGGCGAAGGCGAGCGCGAGGAATCGGCCGACGCGATGGAAAAGGAGGCGTCGGAAGACTCCACCGACGAACTCGAGGAAGGCGCGACCGAAGCCGACGAAGCGCCCTCGACCGACTTCCCCGACGAGGCTTCGGCCGGCGAATCGGACGAAGCGGCGGAGAACCGCCCGCCGCAGCCGACCGGCGAGCGGCGCGGACCGGACTACAAGGCCTACACGACCAAGTTCGACGAGATCGTCAACGCCGAGGACCTGTGCGAGCCTGAGGAATTGCAGCGGCTGCGCGACTATCTCGACAAGCAGTTGCAGAACCTCTCCAGCGTCGTCGGCCGGCTCGCCAACCGGCTGCAGCGGCGGCTGATGGCGCAACAGAATCGGTCGTGGGAGTTCGACCTCGAGGAAGGCGTCCTCGACGCCGCCCGCCTGTCGCGCGTCGTCATCGACTCCCAACAGCCGCTGTCGTTCAAGCGCGAGAAGGAGATGGACTTCCGCGACACGGTGGTGACGATGCTGATCGACAATTCCGGCTCGATGCGCGGCCGACCGATCACGGTCGCTGCGACCTGCGCCGACATCCTCGCCCGCACGCTCGAACGCTGCGGGGTCAAGGTCGAGATCCTCGGCTTCACCACCCGCGCCTGGAAGGGCGGGCAGGCGCGCGAGGCGTGGCTGCAGGCGGGCAAGCCGGCCAACCCCGGCCGGCTCAACGATCTGCGCCACCTCGTCTACAAGGCCGCCGACGCGCCGTGGCGGCGCGCGCGCAAGAACCTCGGCCTGATGATGCGCGAGGGCCTGCTGAAGGAGAACATCGACGGCGAGGCGCTCGACTGGGCCTACAAGCGCCTGCTCGGACGAGCCGAGCAGCGGCGCATCCTGATGATGATCTCCGACGGCGCGCCGGTCGACGATTCGACCCTGTCGGTCAACGCCGGCAACTACCTCGAGCGCCACCTGCGCTACGTGATCGAGGAGATCGAGACCCGCTCGCCGATCGAGCTGATCGCGATCGGCATCGGCCACGACGTCACCCGCTACTATCGCCGCGCGGTGACGATCGTCGACGCCGAGGAACTCGGCGGGGCGATGACCGAGAAGCTCGCCGAGCTGTTCGACGAGAAGGCGGCGCCGCCCAAGCCGACGCGGGGTCAGCGGAAGAAGCGAGCGGCTTAGGCCCTTCCCCAGCGAAGCTGGGGAAGGTGGCCGCGTGAGCAGCCGGATGGGGTGTGGCGAACAATAATGGCGGCCACAGTGTCGGCGCGCCGATCGATGATCTATTTGTCTGAAGCGCCGTCCCCGGCATCGCCGGAGAAGAAGCTAAGGCGTCACGCGGCGAGAGCGGCGCGTATGCGTTCGATCACGATCGGCAAGCCGCCGATGATCAAATCGTCAGCGAACCGCAGGACGCGGTAGCCCTGACGACGAAGCCACGCATCTCTCTCAGCGTCCCTCAATATGGCGTCCTCGCTTTCGCGCGTTCGGCCGTCCGCTTCGACGATGACCTTCCTTTCAAGGCAAACAAAGTCGGCGAAGTAAGGTCCGATCGGCGTCTGCCGGCGAAACTTGTGGCCTTCGAGTCGATGACCGCGCAGCGCGCGCCAAAGCGTGGCTTCCGCCCTTGTCATCTGGCGACGCTGTCCGCGCGCGAACTTGCGCGAGGACTGAGGTAAGGAGCGCGGCTCCCCCATGTTCGACACAGAGCACGGGCTGCTGTGTGAGTCGTATCGAGCTCAGAGTTCGCGCAGGCGGCACGGGAACGGCCAGTTGAAAGAGGAAGGCCGTTCGAAACCTGGGGGGATTCGCGGAAATGATCGCGCAGTCCGGCCGACGTCTGCGCGACGGCCCGCACCCCATCTGTCTCGCTTCGCGAGACACCTTCCCCAGCTTCGCTGGGGAAGGAGGTCGATCCCGCGCTTGACGCCGATAATCGTTATTCCATATAACTATCTCCGCGCTCGATGGCGCGGGGAGGACGGGCGTGGCCAAATCCAGGGCGGAAGCAAAAGCGCGCGCGTTCGAATCGCTGGTCGTCGAGCGGCGGGGCGCAGTGCTGACGATCGGCCTCGACCGTCCCCATAAGCGCAACGCGATCAACGAGGCGACGATCGACGCGCTCGAGCGGGTTGTCTCCGATATCGCCGACGACGTGCGCGCAATGGTGCTGCACGGGCTCGGCCCCAATTTCTCCGCCGGCCTCGATCTCAACGGAATCGGCGACCGCGACATGGCGGCGGCGGTGAACCACTCGCGCGCCTGGCAGCGTTGCTTCGAAAAGATCGAGTTCGGCCCGACCCCGGTCGTCGCCGTGCTCAAGGGCGCGGTGATCGGCGGCGGGCTCGAACTCGCCGCCGCCGCCCATATCCGCGTCTCGGAGCCTTCCGCCTATTACGCGCTGCCGGAAGGCCAGCGCGGCATCTTCGTCGGCGGCGGCGGCTCGGTGCGGCTGCCGCGGCTGATCGGCGTCGCCCGCATGACCGACATGATGCTGACCGGCCGCGTCTATCGGGCGGAGGAAGGCGCGCAAATCGGCTTGGCTCAATATCTGGTCGGCGAAGGCGAAGGCTTCGCCAGGGCGCTGTCGCTCGCCGAGGCGATCGCCGGCAACGCGCCGCTATCCAATTTCGCCGTGATCCAGGCGCTGCCGCGCATCGCCGACAGCGATCCGCGCGTCGGTTATCTGATGGAATCGCTGATGGCCGCCGCCGCCCAGAGCGACGGCGAAGCGAAGGCGCGGGTGCGCGCCTTCCTCGACAAACGCGCCGCCAAGACGCGGCCGGAGCGGGCCCGTCGCGGCGAGGCCTAAGCCGAAATCGAACTGAAAAAGGGGAAGGGCGATGAAATTGGCGAGCGCGGCGGCGATCGTCACCGGCGGCGGTTCCGGACTGGGCAAGGCGACGGCCGAGGCCTTCGCCGCCAAAGGCGCGCGCGTCGCGGTTCTCGACCGCAACGCCGAGGCGGCCGAATCTGTGGCCAAGGCGATCGGCGGCCTCGCGCTCGCCGGCGACGTCGCCGATTCGGCCTCGGCCGAAGCGGCCCTCGCTCGCGCCGCGGCGGCGCATGGGCCGGCACGCATCCTGGTCAATTGCGCCGGCATCGGCGTCGCCAAGCGCGTCGTCGGCCGCGACGGACCGCAGCCGCTCGGCGATTTCGAGACGGTGATCCGCGTCAACCTGATCGGCACGTTCAACATGATCCGGCTGTTCGCCGCGGCGGCGAGCCGGCTCGAGCCGCTCGAGGACGGCGAGCGCGGAATCGTCGTCAACACCGCTTCGGTCGCCGCCTATGAAGGTCAGATCGGCCAGGCCGCCTATTCGGCCTCCAAGGGCGGCGTCGTCGCGATGACGCTGCCGATCGCGCGCGAGCTCGCGCAGTTTGGCGTGCGGGTCAATTCCATCGCGCCGGGCCTGTTCCTGACGCCGATGCTGCTCGACCTGCCGCAGGAAGCGCAGGATTCGCTCGGCCGCTCGGTCCCGTATCCGGCGCGGCTCGGCGACCCGGCCGAATACGCCGCGCTCGCCGCCTTCATCGTC
This sequence comes from Roseiarcus sp., assembly GCF_049514155.1. Lineage (GTDB taxonomy): Bacteria > Pseudomonadota > Alphaproteobacteria > Rhizobiales > Beijerinckiaceae > Roseiarcus. The sequence continues at coordinate 36,354 of NZ_JBEKVH010000015.1, forward strand.
GAGAATCCCTATCTCAACGGCGAGACGATCCGTATCGACGGCGCGCTGCGCCTGCCGCCGCGCTAAAGGCAAGCCGATGTTCGTCAACCGTCATCGCGTGCGGATCGAATGGGCCGATTGCGATCCGGCCGGCATCGTCTATTACCCGCGCTATTTCGCCATGTTCGACACCGCGACGCACCATCTGTTCGAGGCGGCGGGATGGAAGAAGCGCGACCTGCTGAGCGAATTCGACATTCTCGGCTATCCGATGGTCGACACCCGCGCGCGGTTCATCATCCCGTCCGGATTCGGCGACGACATCGTCATCGAGACCCACGTCGCCGCGATCCGCAATTCGAGTTTCGACATCGAGCACAAAGTGTTCAAGCCCGCGCCCGAAGGCGAGCAACTGGCGATCGAAGCGTGGGAGACGCGGGTATGGGTCGGCCGGCATCCGCACGACCCCGCCCGGCTCAAGTCACGGCCGATCCCGCCGCTGGTGGCGGCGCGGCTGCTGGGTTCAAACGAGGCCAAGCATGGCGGCTAAGAATACGAAGGCGCCGTCGCGCGGGTCAAACCCGGCCGACGAACCTCTGCCGCTCGACCTCTCGGCGCTGACTTCGATCGTCGGCTATCCGCTGCGGCGCGCCCAGCTGGCGGTGTTCGAGGATTTCAACCGCCGCTTCCTCGCGCTCAAGCTGTCGCCGGCGCAATATTCCGCATTGGTGGTCATCGCCGCCAATCCCGGCCGCAAGCAGTCGGAGATCGCCGGCGCGCTCGGCATCCAGCGGCCGAACTTCGTTGCGATGATGGACGAACTCGAGCGCCGCGGCCTCGCCGAACGGCTGCGCACGCCCGTCGACCGCCGCTCGCGCGCTTTGGCGCTGACCGCGGCCGGCGCGACCCTGGTCGCGCGCGCGCGCCGCGTCCAGGCCGAGCAGGAACAGGAAGTCGAACGGCTCATCGGCCGCGAAGGCCGGCAGCAGTTGCTCGCCGCGCTGGCGCGACTCGCCGAGCTAGGAACATGAAGCCGCGCGGAGCGGCTGAACGCCGTTCTGCCGGAACTTCGCCGACGATCCGCCGCTCGGCAGGGGTTCAATCCGCATCGACGGGCGCAAGCGGCGCCCGAGGCGCCTGATGACGACGAAGACGCTTGCCGAATCGAAGGGCGACTGGGATTATTTCAAGCTCGTCGCGACGATCAAACCGGAGGACGCGTGGCGGCCTCTCGACAAAGGCGGATGCCCATTCGTCAAGGCGTGAACCCAGGCGCCGGCGGCGCGCGTGGCCATGCGTAACTGGCTGCGGTCGCCGACGCTGCTGAAGCTGTTCGTCGGCCAGCACGTCCTCAACGGGCTGAGCGTCGCCCTCGGCGTGATGGCGGTGGCGGCGATCGCTTCGGCTTTGTTCGGTTTCGCCGCCGGCCAGCCGGCGACGCTCGGCGCCATCTCGGCCAGCATCAGCGACTTTCCCGCGCCGTGGCGCGCCAAACTGCGCATGCTGTTGACCGGCTTCGGGCTGGCGATCGTTTCGACGACGCTGACCCTCCTCGCCAGCCCCTCGCCGACGGCGCTGGTCGCGGTCATCGGTCTGGCCGCCTTCGCCGCCGGCATGATCACCGGCTATGGCCGCTGGGCGCTGGCGCTGAGCGCGCAACTGCTGGTGCCGATGGTGTTCGTGCTTGGCCTGCCGCCGTTGGATCCGGCGCGCGCGTTGCAAGCTGAATTGCTGCTGATCGGCGGCGGCCTCGCCTATATCGCGCTGGCGATCGTCGCCACAAGGCTGGTCAGCCGCAACGACCGACGCCTGATGGCGAGCGAGTCGATCCGCGAGCACGCCGCCTATTTGCGCGCGATCGCCCGTTTCACCGATCCCGCCATCGACGTGCAGGAAGTCTACGGTGCGGCGATCCGCCAACAGGCGGCGCTCGCCGACCAATTGCAGGCGGCGCGCGCGCTGCTGCTCGAACGGCCGCGCGCGACGCCGGAGCGGGTGCGGCTCGCCGCAACGATCGGCGTGCTGCTCGATTCGTTCGATGCGGTGGTGGCGGCGCAATGCGACCTGCCCGCCCTACGCGACTGGCCGGGGGCGCAGACGTTGAGCGCGCGCATCGGCGTCGCGCTGCGCGCCGCCGCGCTCGACCTGCAGTTCCTGAGCCTCGAACTGCTGACCAGCGCCAAGCCGCGGCTGCCGCCCGGACATGCGGTGGCGACCGATGCGATGCGGCGCGAGGCGGCGCGGCTCGCCACGAGCGACGAACTCGGGCCGGAGCGGCGCGCGGCCGCGGCGGCGACAGTGGCGCGCCTGCTCGACGCGCGCCGCCATATCGGCCGGCTCGAACGCGCGCTCACCGACGACGACGCGGCTGCGGCGGCGATTGGCGAGGTCGACCTTTCCGCTTTCGCGCCGCGCCGCAACTACGATCCGCGCCAGCTCGCCCAGCACTTTCGCGCCGGTTCGCCGGTGCTGCGTTACGCCGTGCGGCTGACCGCGGCGATGGTCGCCGGCGCCGTGATCGCTGAGACCTTCGGCGGCGGCGCCGGCCATGGCAATTGGATCCTGCTGACCATCGCCGTGATCATGCGCGCGAGCTACGGCTGGACCCGCCAGCGGCGCGACGACCGCGTCGCCGGAACGTTGATCGGCTGCGTCGTCGCTTCGCTGCTGGTCGGCCATCTGCCGGTCGGCGCGCTGGTGCTGGTCCAGGGCGCGGCGCTGGCGCTGACCCACGGCTTCATTCGCTCGAACTACCGCCTCGCCTCGGTCGGCGCCTCGGTGATGGCGCTCGTCTCGCTGCATCTGGTCAACCCGGCCGAGGCGGCGCCGGCGATCGCCCGGCTCGCCGACACGCTGGTCGGCGCGGCGATCGCCCATCTCTTCAGCCACCTCTGGCCGCGCTGGGAATTCGCCGAAGCGCCGCGGCTGGCGACCGGCCTGCTCAAGCGGATCGACGCCTTCGCCGCGGTCGCGCTGCGGCCCGACGCGACGGCGCAGGATTACCGCCTGGCGCGCATGGCGCTGATCGAGGCGATCGCGGCGCTGTCCGACTCGGCGGCGCGAATGGGCGGCGAACCGGCCGCCGCCCAGCGCGGGCTCGAAGAGCTGGCGACGATGCTGATCGCCGCCCACGGCGTCGTCGCGCAGCTCTCGGCGGCGCGCATCGCGCTGCAGGCCGCCGACCCCGCCGAAGCCGACCAGGCGCGCGTCGAAGCGGCGGCGGCGCAGCGCTGGCTGAGCGGCGAACTCGCCGCCGGCGGCGCGGCGGCGGCGCAGACGGAGATTGATCGCGCCGAGCCGTTCTCGGACCTGAAGCGCGCGACGCGACGGTTGACGGCGGCGGCGCAGGCTTATCGGAAAGCTGCGGCGGCAAGCTGAGACGCGCTTGCCGTCGGGCGACGCCCGCCGCCGCGTTTCCTGCCGCGTTTCGAGACTTGTCAGCGGGTTGCGGGGCGGAAAATTTCCGCTTCGTCTTTCTCGGGCGCCGGCTTGGCGAGCAGCAGCTCGCGCGTCGGCGCACTGAGCCGAGGCGGCGGCGCGGGCGCCGGGGCGGCGGCGATCTCGGCGCGGCCGTAGCCGTGATAGCGGTCGAGTTCGCCGGCGAGCTTGATCACCCGGTCCATCGCCTTGAGGTCGCCCTCCATCATCAGCGTGTGCGCGACCTGCATCGCGTCGCCGAGCCGCGCGATCTGCAACTGGACGAAGCCGGCGGGCGGATCGACCTCACGCTTGGCCAGCATCTCGGCGATGATCTGCCGCACGCGGCGGATGGTGAGGTCTTCCGTCCGCGCGATATGGGCGACCGAGACGCCCGCCGTCAGCCGCTCCAGGATGCGCAACTTCCGCTCCGCCGTCGCCCGCCGCATGGCGGTGCGGCGGGGCGGCGGAGGCGGCGGCGGGACTTCGGCGGGGCGGGAGGGCTTGCGGGGCTTGGGCATCGGGGGCGTCTGGGGAGCAAGTGGGGCGATGTGGGTAGAATAGCACGATTTTTGATTTTCAGAAAGCGGAATGCCAAGGCCATTGAAATAACGCGGGAATCTCGCGCCCATTGCGATCGCCCGGATGTCATCACCTCAAGAGCTGTGGCGCAGCGAAGGCGTTACAAAATTGGCAGATCGTTCTTGCTTTGTTCTAGCGTTGCTGCATAATGGGCAATTATACCAAGTCCCGAAGGGCGTGACTCTCGGCTTCCCAAATCATCGGCGAGCTGATTCAAGGTGGCGAACCCAGGAGGTTTGCCATGGCTCTTCCGCTCCGGGATGATTTTGATGCTCCGACCAAACGCTCGAAGGATGGACCGCAGGCGCGGCGACTTTTGGCTCTGGCGGCGATTTACGAAGGCGCCTCGCGCACCGAGGCGGCCAAGATTGGCGGCGTGACGCTTCAGATCATTCGTGATTGGGTTCTCAAGTTCAACGCTCATGGGCCGGACGGCTTGATCGACCGAAAGCCGCCCGGGCAAGCGCCTCGGCTGAACGATGCGCATCGGGCCGCGCTGGCCTCGATCATTGAGAGCGGTCCGATCCCCGCGGTTCACGGCGTCGTACGCTGGCGGATCGTCGATCTCTGCCAATGGATTTGGGAGGAATTCCGCGTCGTCGTCGCCAAACAGACATTGAGCCGCGAACTGCGCGCCATGGGTTACCGCAAGCTCTCGGCGCGTCCCCGTCATCACGCGCAAGCCGCCGGCGCCATTGAGGATTTTAAAAAAGTCTGCCCGAGCGCCTGGCGCAGATCGGGGACGAAAAAGGCGTCGAGCCCGACGCCATAGAGATCTGGTTTGCCGACGAGGCGCGCGTCGGCCAGAAGAACAAGATCACCCGTCGCTGGGCTAAGCGCGGCACGCGCCCGAGCGCGCCGAAAGACCAACGAACCGCCTCGGCCTATATCTTCGGCGCGATCTGTCCCAAGGACGGCAAGGGCGCGGCGCTCGTCATGCCTCGATGCGACACCGAAGCGATGAACCTTCACCTGGCCGAGATCGCCACGCAGATCGCGCCGGGCGCGCACGCCGCGATCCTGGTCGATCAGGCCGGATGGCATCTCTCGGCTGGCCTGATCGTCCCGCCCAACATCACGTTGATCCCGCTGCCGGCCAAATGCCCGGAGCTGAACCCGCAGGAAAACATCTGGCAGTTCATGCGCGAAAACTGGCTCTCGAACCGGATCTTCAAATCCTTCGACGACATCGTCGACCATTGCTGCGACGCCTGGAACAAGCTCGTCGATCAACCCTGGAAGATCATGTCCATCGGCCTGCGAGATTGGGCCTACAGGTCGTGATCAGAGAGTCTT
>NZ_JBEKVH010000016.1:0-39896 GCF_049514155.1 Roseiarcus sp.
TGCTGTTCAACTTCTTCGATATCGACGGCAAGCTTGTCGATCACTCGCTCAACAAACGAACGATGTCGATCCCGGTGAGCACGATCTCGGCGGTGCCGGCCCGGATTCTTGTTGCGGGCGGGGCCAACAAAGTCGCGGCGATGGTCGGCGCATTCAAACTCTTGCGCCCGACCGTTCTGATCACCGACGAGTTCACCGCGAAAGCGTTGCTCAAAGACACGCCGCGCAAGAAGGCAGGCGCTTCGCGCTAGAGCATTCTGCATTTAGGCATACGCATAGCCTGCGCTTTTGAGATAGTTGGCGCATTCGGCGTGGGAGTATGTCGCGAGGATTTGGGCGACGGCGTCGGAGACGGCGTCAAGGGTTCGCGCGGCGGCTTTTCGCAGAAGCGTTTTGAGTTTGGCGAACACCTGCTCGATCGGGTTGAGGTCAGGCGAGTATTTGGGCAGGAAGACGAGCCGGGCGCCGGCTTCTCGGATCGCCTTTCGCACCGCTTTTCCTTTGTGGGAGCCCAAATTGTCGAGGACGACGATATCGCCTGGCTTGAGGGTCGGGACGAGGAACTGCTCGACATAGGCGAGGAAACGCTCGCCGTTGATGGGGCCATCGAACAGACACGGCGCGTCGATGCGGTCGTTGCGCAGGGCGGCGAGGAAGGTCGTGGTCTTCCAATGGCCGTGCGGGACTTTGGCGACCAGCCGCTCGCCGCGCGGCGCCCAGCCGTGGAGGCGCGTCATGTTGGTCTTGGTCCAGGTCTCGTCGATGAAGACCCGGCGCGAAGGCGCGATGCGCTTCTGGTAATTGCGCCAGCGCGCCCGGTGGCGGCTTGTGTCCGGGCGATCCTGCTCGCGCGCGATGAGCGTCTTTTTTTGAGCGTGACGCCTTCGCGGCGCAAGAAGCGGCTCATCATCGAGGTGTCGGCCTTGACCCCGCGCTCGGCCGGCAGCGGGTCGCACAGCGCTTGCAGCGTGATGTCGGGCTTCTCGGCGCGCAGCGCCGCCAGAAACTCTCGCTGCGCCTCCAATTTCGGCCGCAGGTAACCGCCCATTTTGCGGGCCGCGCGAGAGCCGCTGCGCTCAAAGCGCTCCAGCCACTTGATGGCGATCGCCTCGCTGACGCCAAACCGGCCCCTCGCAGCCCTCCGGCTCATCCCTTCCACGACGACCGCGTCGATCACCCAGTCGCGCAAGTCCTGTGAGTAAGCTCGAGGCATCCTGGCTGGCCTCCGCCCAGCCAGCAGGTTGAATCAGAACGCCGCCGACTCGGGAATCCCGGCGCGATTCAAATTAGAGACAGGCTGCGCTACGGACGGGTTGCGCTCGGCCGGGAGCCGCCGCGAACGAGGTCGAGGATTCCGTCAGAATCGTCGGGACCGGGCAAGCCGGCCCAACCGCTTGCCGACCCGCCGAGCGGAGCCGCCACAACCGCGACGCCCCACGCGCAGCTTCGAGGCGGGCCGATTCAACGGGAACCCGCCTCGGCGGGCATCGTGACCTAGGCTTGCGGATGCGTAATGTCTTTCACCGAAGCCATCAGTTCGTCGTCGTCGAACACCCGCTTCCAGTCGGGCTGGAACAGCTTGGCCTTCGCCTTTTCGATCGCCCGCTTGGCGCCGTCCGAGAACACGCCTTCCTTGAACAGGTTGAACAGGATGGCGATCTCGATCTGCATGTGCCCGAGCATGAAATCGCGCGCCGCCTCGGGCGGCGCGCCGCGCCGCACCGCCTCGTCCAGCGCCTCGCGCATGAACGCTACGCAGGTGGCGCCGACGGTTTCCGACAGCGCCGGCTCCAGAACGGCCATCGCCTTGAGCGAGCAGCGATGCGAGCGCATCACCGGCGCGTACATCGCCCGCGCAATGGCCTCGCCAAGCGCATAATGCTCTTCTGGCCCCTGCATCAACGCGCAGACGATGTTCTGCTTCGCGCTGATCCCGCCGAAGAAGTCCTCCTTGGCCGCCTGCGTCACCTCGTCATTGAACAGCGGCGGATGGCAGGGGTGGGTGATGAAGTAACTCAAGTCCCGACGCTGGGGCAGTTCGCCGGCGTAGGGCGCCGCTGCGTCCAGAATCATCACCAGCGTTCCCGCGGCCAGGCGCGGCGCGATCTCGTGTGCAACCTCGCCAATGCGTGTGTCGGGAAGAGCAAGGATCACCACGTCCGCGCCGCTGACCGCCTCTTGCCAGGGCAGCACGTGGGCAATGCCGCGCTGGGCCAGCAGGGCCTGACCCTTGTCGCTGATCTCGACGTGCCGCATCGTATAGCCGGTACGGCTGAGATTGGCGGCAAGACGCAAGCCCATCTTGCCGCCCGCGCCCATCAACGCAATCGTTGTCATGTCGTTCTTCCTTCCTTACTGCGAACTTCCGTCGTCAAGCGGGGATCCAGCGGCGCAGCGCGCGCACGCTGGCCTCGGCCCATTCGGCCTCCTTGCGGATCGACTCCGCTCGCGTGGCCTCCTGTAGCGGCCACAGCTCGATGATCGCGTTGCAGTCGCGCCCGAACGCCGCGAGCCGGCCAAGCAGCCACGGAATGTTCAGCATTCCGGCGCCGGCCGGCCGGCCCTCAATGCGGAAGCCGAACATTGAGGGATAGCGGACCACGGCGAAGTCTTTCAGATGCAGGTTGACGGCGTATGGGCCGAGCGTCTCCACCACCACCTCGGGCCCTTCCAGCGCGCCAAAGGAATTGACCGTATCGAGGCAGATCCCGGCGTGGGTCGGGAACTGGGCGACGATGCGGGCGAGCGCGACGGACTTCAGCCGGTCATGGTTCTCGATGGCGATGACGACGCCGGCCGCCCGGCAATCCTCGCCGACTGCGGCCAGCCGCTCGACGATCTCGGCCTCCGACGGCTCGTCGCTCCCCTTGTCGGTGACGATGCGCAGAATGGGAGAGCCGACCTGACGCGCGAGCGCGATGAAGCGACGCAGATGGTCGGGCGCGCTGCCGCGCGCGCCCAACTCGATCGCGACGCCGGACTGCCGCGCGCGCCGGGCGATCTCCGCGACGCTCGCCGGCGCGTAGGTGGACTCCGGCAGGTTGTCGGCTATCTGCAGAACGCCGACGCCCATGCGCACGGCTTGGTCGATCAGGCCCGTCGCCGTTATCGCGTCCGCCGGCCGATCGTCCCCAGCGCCAACCGCCCAGCCGTAAGTGTAGGAACTAATCCCGAGGCGCATGCCGATTTCCCTTTCAACGACTCCGCCCGCGATGCGTTCGGTTGGCCGCCGGAGTCGACCGGACGCGCCGCGCGCCCGAGTCCGCCGCGAGCGACATCACGCCGACGACCAAGATCGCCCAAATCAACATGGTGCATATTATATCATTATACCAGTAGTTCAAATCGGATTCGTCCCGGCGTCGGCGGCGGGGCGCAGAAGCGGGAGTCGGCCTGCGAAAGGCCGGAATCACTGTCGATCGGTTCGCAAGTCGGCGCCGATCGGCGTCAGCGGCGCGGCGCGATGCGTTGCTGGGCAAGCCGCGAAGCCGGAACGCCAATCTCGCGGGCGCCAGTTCAAGCCAGCCGCCGTCGCACGCGCCGATAAGCGCGCGCATCGGCTTCGTTCTGACGCAGCACGGCGGGGTTGACGACGACCGAGCTGTTACGGCTTGGACTTGCGAAGCGTCAGGAAGCAAGGGAAACCGCCGCGCGGCAATCGCGATCCAGGGCGACGACAAGACGATGCGAACCCACGCAATGGACTGGGTCTCGGTCCTGCGCCGCCGCCCGATTTGCAGGCCGGACACGGCTGAGCGACGTGGCGTACGCGGAAGTCCGACCCGACAAGACGCTAGAACGTCTTCGCGCCATTGACCGGCAATCGGACGCCGTAGAGGCTCGTGGTTCCACAAATATAGAGATAGTTTCGCTTTTCGCCGCCGAAGCAGACGTTCCCCACGACCTCGGCAATGCGAATCTTGCCCAACAGCGCGCCGTCCGAGTGATAGCAATGCACGCCGTCGCCAGCGCTCGTCCAGATTCGGCCGTCGAGGTCGACCCGCAATCCGTCGAAAATGCCGACTGAGCACACCGCGAATACGCCGCGCTCCTTCAGCTCGCCGGACTCGCCGACCCTGAAGCTGCGGATGTGGGCGGGGCCGTCGGGACGGTCGGTGCGCCCAGAGTCGACGACGTAAAGAATTTGCTCGTCCGGTGAGAAGGCGATGCCGTTGGGCTGAATGAAGTCGTCGGCGACGACGGTCAATGCCTTGCCGGCCGGGTCGATCCGAAAGACGAAATTTCCGGCCTGTTCGCTTTGCCCGCGATGGCCCTCGTAGTCCGAATCGATTCCATAAGTGGGGTCGGTGAACCAGATGCCGCCGTCCGATTTCACGACGACGTCGTTGGGGCTGTTGAGACGGCCGCCCCGGTAGCTGTCGGCGAGAGTCGACACGGCGCCGTCGAATTCCGTGCGGGAAACGCGGCGCCTCCCCTGTTCGCAGGTGACGAGCCGTCCCGCTCGATCCACGGTGTTGCCGTTCGCGTACCCCGCCGGTCGGCGAAACACCGAAACCGCGCCGCTGCATTCGTCCAATCGCAGCATTCGGTCGTTTGGGATATCGGACCAGACGAGCGAACGCGCCGCAGGAAAATACGCGGGCCCCTCCGCCCACCTGCAACCTGTGTAGAGTTTCTCGATCTCCGCCGCCGCCACAAACAGCCTACGGAAGCGATCGTCGAAGACCTCAAAACAATCAGCAGGCATCGACAATTCTCCGGTTGTTGTTCTTGAGCCCGGCGCGTCGACCCGCTTCGACGTCCAACCTTCACCGGGTCAAGAGAGGCCTCGCGCCTCGCAGCGCGCATCTGCGGGCCGCGACGGCGCATAAACAAGTCCACGCGTTTCGCCTCAGACCTTTCCGAGCCTCATCTTGGTGAAATAGTCGTCCGCTCCGATCTGGCCGCCTTTCAACGCGATTTCCAGCCCTTCGAACGCGTCGTCGTCGCAGTGGGCGAGGCATAGGGGCGAGCCCGGCGTCGTCGGCAGGGGCAGACGCGTCGTCAATGCGTATACGCCAAGCTGGCGCAATGCGTGGCTAGACGTGTCGCCGCCGGCGATAACCGCTCTACGCAGGCCGGCTCTCTCGATGAGCGCGCATTCGATTTGGCCGAGCGCGCGGCCAATGGCGTGACGCGAGCCATCGCCTTCCAACGGAAAGCCGACATCGCTCTCTGGGCCGAGAGCCGAGTGGCAGATGACGCTTCGCCCTTGGGCTAGTCGCTCGAGCCCGTGTTCGATCGCTTCGTCGATCGGCGCCGATTCTCCAGATGCAAGTCGCTTGGGGTCGACTGCGAAGGCTTCGAATCCGTGGGCCTCGGCGTGGCGGATTTGCCGCGCGGTGGTCGACGAGCAGCTTCCGGACACGACCGCGATGCGGTCAACCGGGCCTGGCTCGGCAAAGCGGGAAACGCCGCTTATCAGGCCGGTTCGGGTCCACTCGCTCAGGAGGGCGTATTCGACTCCGGAAGATCCGACGGCGAAGACCCCTCGAGGCGAGCGCAGGCGATCGAGCTGCCGACCCACATTGTTCTGCGTCGCCAAGTCGGCGACATCGAAAAGCACGATCTGAGCGCCCTGCGCGAAAATGGCGTCAACCCGTTTGTCGACGTCGTCCGCCGCAAGCATCGCCAAGTCGACGATTTCGATGGATTTGTCGGTCTGTTGGCCGAGATGAATGCGAAGGTCGGCCTCGTTCATCGGGGTTACAGGATGGCGCGCCATAACGGGGTGCCGGTCAATTCGGTAGTTGCTTCCCTGATAGACCGCAAACAGATTGCCGAAAGCCGTGTATCGCTTCAATTGAGGCGCGCCGACAACGAGCGGGATATTGGCCTGCCGGAAGACCGCCTGACCAATGTCGATCGCGCGGCCGATGCTGCCGATCGTCGGACTGGAATCAAACGTGGAGCAAACCTTGTAGTGGCAAACGGTCGCGCCCAGGGTTTTCAACCAGGCGAACGCCGGCGCCAGATGTTCGTCCATCCAGGCCAGCGTCTCGCTGCGGCTCGAACCGGCGAGCCCGATTGCGCGAACGTCGCTGAACTTCTCTCGTTGCGCTCGAGTCGGCTGTTGCGTGAAAAGAACTGTCGCCACGCCCCGCAGCGCCAACGCCTCCATGACGTCGGTGGATCCGGTCAGGTCGTCGCCATAAAAGGACAGCAACAACTCGGGCATCAAACCGGCTTCGCGTACTTTTCGCCGAGCTTGTCGATGGCTTCGACATTGCGGGCCGATGGACCCTTGGGGTCAAAGGCCGAAGCAAGCCAAGCGTCGACGATGGCCTTGGCAAGTTCGGGTCCGATCACCCTGGCGCCCATCGTGATGATCTGTGCGTTGTTCGATTTGGCGGCGCGTTCCGCCGAATAGGTGTCGTGGGTCAAAGCGGCTCTGACGCCCGGGACCTTGTTGGCGGAAATGGACATGCCGATGCCAGTGCCGCAGAACAGAACGCCTCTTTCATACGCGCCCTTGGCGACGGCGATCGCCGCGCGGTCGGCGATATCGGCGTAGTATCCCGGCCGGCTCAGGTCAGTGACCTCCAAGTTCGGTCTTCCGGCCAAATGCGCAGCGATGACGTCGAGCAGCGGTTTGCCTGCGCCATCGGCGGCAATCACAATCTTCATTGCTTCTTCCTCTGAATTGCCGCGCGGGCGACGATTGCCGCAATGTCTGCGAAGCCTTCAGCCGACCAAGCCGCGCGACCGACGAAAAGGCCGTCGATGTCGGCGTGCGCCATCAACGCTTCGCCGTTGCCCGGCGTCACCGACCCGCCGTAAATGATGCGAACCTCCGCCGCCGCTTCGGCGCCAAAGCGATCGCTCACCGCCTTGCGCAGACCGCGATGCCGCTCGGCGGCGTAATCGGGCGCCGCCGCGGCCGCCGCGCCGATCGCCCAGCGCGGCTCGTAAGCGAGAATGACCGTCGGAATCCGCTCAGGCGGTTGGTCGCGAAGCGCCAAAGACATTTGTTCATTGAGAATGTCGTCGGCGACGGCCCGACGCTTGTCTTCGGCCGTCTCGCCCAGGCAGAGGATCGGCGTCAGACCCGACGCCACTGCGGCGTTGAGCTTTCGTCGAACCAGGTCGTAGGTCTCGCCGAAATGCTCGAGGCGTTCGGAATGCGCGAGCTCGACGTAACGACAGCCGGCTTCGACCAACATCGGCGCGGAGATCTCGCCAGTCCAAGCTCCCGACGCCTCCCAGTGCATGTTCTGTGCGCCGATGCCGACGGCGAAAGACGAGAAGGCCTGCTTTGCGGCGGGCAGCGAAGTGAATGGCGGAAGAACGAACATCTCGATCGCGTCGCCGAGAGCGGCGACGAGCGGCGCCAACTGCGCCGCGTAACGAGCCGCTTGGGTCGCGCCGATGTTCATTTTCCAGCCCGTTCCGGCGATGAGCCTACGCATTCTTCTTGACCTTGCCGAACTTGGCGATGGACTGCGCAAGTTCATGATGATCGCGGGCGTAGATCTCGAGCGGAATGCCCGCGACCGCCGCCTCCCACGCTTGTCTGACGGCGCGCACGCCGGAGGCGGGGCCGCCAGGATGGCTGACGACGCCGCCGCCGCAAAGATACAGGAGATCCTGTGTGCGGCCAGTCTGTGCGTACGTCTCCGGCGCCTGACCGCCCCATTGGCCGGATCCGGACACCGGCAGCGGTCGATCGCTCGGCGAGAACAGCGGCGCCTGAAGGGCGTGGAACGACCGCACGAAGGAGTCGTCAGGCTCCCAGTATTTCGCGCCGATGCCGTTGATTTGGAACTGGTCGACGCCCAGGAGTCGCCAGAATTGCTGATAAACTCGAAAATCCAGGCCAAGCCCAGGGTGACGCGTCAGGATGTCCCAACCATTGCGGTGGGCATGCAGGACAAGGCGCGACCGCTTGCGCAAGAAAGAAAATCCGCCGAAGCCGATGGAATTGATGTTGACGACGGCTGCGTTCCCGCCGGCGTCGGCGACGATATCGTGATTTCGCTGCATGACTTCGGGGTCTGCGTGGGAAATCCCGAAGGCGTACATCACCTTCTTCCCGGTCTTCTGCTCTCGATCGAGAAGGATCGGCATGATCGCCTTCACCCGATCCGCCAGGCTCGAATAGGCGGGGCTCATCAGCTTTTCGTCGTCCTTGATGAAATCGACGTCGGCGGCCGCCAAATCCCGAACCATCTCGGCGGTCTCGTGCGGGCGCAGCCCGAGCGAGGGCTTCACGATCGTACCGATGATCGGCCGTTCTTTGACGCCGGTTAGCGCGCGACTTCCCGCGATGCCGAATTGCGGGCCCGGATGGGCCTGCGCGTATTCCGGCGGCAACTTCATGTCGACGATCCGGATGCCGCTCAATCCCTTGATCGAGAACACGCCGCTGATGGCGATCGTCATCAGCGCGGCGAGATCCGTTCCGACGGCCTCCAGCGGAAACTCGATGTCCGCCTCTCCGCGCCAATAGGGGCCGCCGCGGCTCGGATTTGTCTCGGGGAAGGACGGCGTCGGGACGGATTCGAGCTTTCGCACTTCGACAACCCGTGCGCCAACGCGGGCTTTCAGCTCCGGGGTTTCTCCCGGCGTCGGGACGAAAGTGCCAGTCGATTGGTCGCTGGCGATCTTTGTCGCGAGCGCCGCCACGTCGCCAGACGTTTCAATTCGATAGGTCATTCGAATGACGGACTGAGACATGTCGTCGGGCGTCCCGTTTGCCTCTTTGTCGCGATCTCGAGTGGATTGAAGACTTGCGCGAATGAGGTATGATGACTATCTCATCTGATGAGTTCGTGCAACCGAAATTGCGTCACACGCCTCGTGGGCTCATGATGACATGCTGAGCAATCCCTATGTATGATTTTTGCCAAACGGCGCGATTCGGTGAGCCCCCACCCTCCGTGAGACCCTGCTCATGACGCTAGTTTCTGATCCAATTCTTCGCCGCAAGTTGTCGGACGAAGTGTTCGACAGGCTGAAAATGTTGATCACCAGCGGGGAGTTGCTCCCGGGCGACGCCATGCCGTCCGAGCGCAGTCTGATGGAGCGCTTCGGCGTTGGCCGCCCGGCGATCCGAGAAGCGATGCAGCAACTCAGCAATATGGGACTGCTGACGATTTCCCATGGCGAACGCGCCAAGGTGCGTCAGCCGACCGCGAAGTCGATCTTCCAACAAGTGGACGCCGCCGCGCAGGTGATGTTGTCGTCCTCGCCGGCCTCCCTCGAACACCTCAAACAGGCGCGGCGTTTCTTCGAGCGCGGCATGGTGCGCGAAGCGGCCACCAAAGCTTCCGCCGCCGACATCGCGAAGCTCAGCGAAACGCTCGCTCTTCAACGTGCGCATTTGGGCCACCCGGACGCGTTCATCGCCGCCGATATGCGGTTCCACACTCAGATTGCCGCGATCACCGGCAATCCGCTGTTCGAAGCGGTCAGCGAAGCGATGCTGGGCTGGCTCAAGGAATATCGCACGGAAATGTTGATCTGGACCGGCAGAGAAAATCTGACCCTTGTCGAACATGAAGAAATTGTGAAATTCGTGGCCTCAGGCGATCCGGACGCCGCCGAACACGCGATGGTCAAACACCTCGAGCGCTCCGCCGCGCTCTTCGTCCATCAAACCGCCGGCGCCGGCTGATCGAGTCACCGGCTCTCCTCGACCTGAACGACCGCGAAGGGCGCAAGCGAAAGAGTCCCGCCGCCCAAATCCCGCGCGACCGGCGCATCGCCCATCGCAGCGGCGCGCCAACTTGTCGCGTCGAGGCTCCGCAGCGATAGCGCGCCACCGTCGAGCGCGCCGCTGATTCGGACGGCCAACGCGTGGCCGGTGAGATTGGCGAGCCAGACGCTCGCGCCGCCAATTGGACCCTCGACCGCGACGCCTTGAACGGACTCGGGATGGTCGCAACGCACCGAATGTCGCTCGCGACCCGCCATCGCCGCGAGCGCGCGAATGACGTGGAAGATCGGCCAGACCGCGTCGTTGTCGCCGAGAAGGCCAAACGGACCGGTCAGAGCCGCTTGCGTAAGCGCTTCCAGCTTTGCCTCCGCCGTTCGAGCGGCGTAACCGAGCGTCCAGGCGGCGCCGAAGAGACCGCTATGCCTGGGGTCCGCGTTCGCCATCGTTATTCGTTTTCCCAGGGGATTGTCGAACGTGCGAGACCCGTACGGATTCTGCCGCATCGCGATCGTGGACGGTCCGATTCGGTACGGCTTTTGCTCGCCGATGAAGGCGCGAGCCGAGCGCGTGATGAACGGCAGCGTTTCGAGGGTCTGCATTACGCTTCGATCGTCCGCCGCATGGACGATGGGGCAGGTGGCGTGGGTGACGAAATCGAGAAGATCGACTGGCGGACGTTTTCGATTCAACTCGGTGAAGTAACTGAAGCTGCCGCCGCCCAAGCGCACCCCGGGGAACGCGGAACGTGCGGCCGCGTAGACGTCCTCCAACGGCGGACATTCCGGCCAAACGCTGCCTGGAGGCGTCGACTGGCGGTCAACCGACGGACTGACGGAAATCGCGGCGGGGCGGAGTCCGACCTGGCCCGCCACCGCGGAGATTTCGGCGAGTTCAACCGCGACGTCGTCGCGACAGGGAACGACGCACTCCAACGCGATCTTGGCTTTCGTGCGCTTGGCGAGCTCGGCAAATCCCGCCAAGGCCCGACGCCCGTGACCGACGGTCGGATCAAAATGGCAGGTCAAGGTCTGCGGGCCGACGTCCGTGAGCCGATCCAATCGCGCGAGGACGGCGTCGGTTTCCTCCGGCGTCACGATCAGGCCGACGCTCGGCATGGAACCGATCGCGCCGCCGATCGCCACTTCAATGACCGAACTTCGCGTCGGCTTGGGCGCGGCCGGCGACGCGTCGTCGAGGCTCAGCGAGGCCGATTGCCTCAGCAATTCCCCGTCGGCGAGAATGTAAGGCCAAGGCAGCGCAAGCGGCCGCACGTAGGTCTTGTAGGAAGCGTCGGACCAGTTGCGCTGATCCTCCATCTCGAATGCGTCGCCCTCCAGCCTGCACGTCGCTTGGAGCCCCGGGCGCACGCCATGCGTAATCGCCCGTATGAACTTGAAGGGTTGCCACGGATCGATGAGATCGGGCAGCAGCGTGCGCTCGCGGGAGCCGTCCACATGCTCGATGACGACCGGCGAGCCGGCGACGCCGACGATGGGATGCAGGATACAGAAGCCGCAGCGATTGGTCTGAAAATCGCCGACCGGTTTCGCCTCGACGTCGAAGGCGAGCGAACCGTCGGACCGTCCGAAGATTGTCGCCCCGTACGCTAAAGCGCCTCCGTTGGGGTCCGAGCAATGCGCGTCGTAAGAAACGCGAAACGAATCCGCTTCCTGATGCGTCTGCAGGTTCGAGAGGATCGGCGCATACGTACCCCAATCCTTGTCGCGAACGACGTAGGCGACGGCGCGCAGCACTTCGGCGCCATCAAAGCGAATGTCCCGCAGATTGCCGGCGACGAACTCGACGGTCAGCGCGCCGGCCGTCAAAATAAGCGCCTCGGGCGCCGGCTCCGCCGAGCCAAAGCAGGCGATCCGATCGTCAGAATCCGTCCCGCTCATCGCCAGCTCACGTCCAATGTCTCGCACGCCCAAGCGGCTCGGAAGCGTTCGAGCGCTTTCCCGGTCATCGTGTTCCCACATCGGCGATTGGGTCCACAAGACCAACGGTCGCGTGGCCGCGTGACGATCGCAACGATATCGGCGCCAAAGATGCGTTCGCCGCCCATAACGCAACGGCGCCCGCCGGCGGATTTTCGCGTCTTTGGTTCAGGTTATGCGCCGAATGCTGGCGGCGATTTCGTCGCGCTCGAAGATGCGTTTCCAATCTGGCCGCATCAGCGCCGGCTTTCCGAACTCGATCGCCTTGTTGCAGGCGTCCGAGAACTGACCGGGAATCTCCTTGAAAATCACCGAGGCGAGGATGTTCATGTGGCCAAGCAGGAAGTCGCGAGCGGCCAGTTCCGGCACGCCGCGGGCGACCACCTCGTCCATGGCCTCGCGAATGACGTCGAGCAGCGTGGCGCAGACCGTCTCGGAGAGGCCGGGCTCGAGCAACGCCATTTGATCGACGGTGACGCGGTGGGAGCGTAAGACCGGCCGCCAGATGGCGCGGGCGATCGCTTCGCCGAGCTCATAGGCGCTCTCCGGCCCCTGCATCAGCGAATTGACGATGCTCTGCGACGCTGCGACGCCGCCGAAATGGTCGTTGCGCGCCGTCTCGTCCGGGCTGTCGAAGAAGATCGACGGATGGCAGGGATGGGTGACGAAATAGACCAGGTCGTCCCGCGCCGGCAGATGGCCGGCGAAAGGCGCGGCCGCATCGAGGGCGATCACCATGGCGCCCGACTTGAGCTTCGGCGCGACCTGATGAGAGATCTTGCCGATCAGCGTGTCCGGCACCGCCAGCACCACCACGTCGACATTGGCGATCGCCACGTCCGGGTCGACGCATTCGATGCCGAGGCCGCTCTTCAGCCGCTCACGGCCGGCCTGCGCCAATTCGACATGGCGCACCTGATAGGGCGAGGCCTTCAGATTGTTGGCGAGGCGGTATCCCATTTTTCCGCCTGCGCCGAACAGTGCGATCGATACCATTGGTTGTTTCTCCGCAAATTGCCGCTTCGACGCCCCGACTGGTATGGTGAGTCAGTCGTTACGCATTCAGGGGCCGCTCGACCGCTGCGACGTCGTCCGCGACGGCTTCATAGTGGTATAATGAGATGACTTGCATCATGTCAATATCTATGTCATGAGATTGCGAGTTCGGCCGTCCGGTGACGCCGGACCAAACGTGGGAGGAATTGCGATGGGAGTGAACCTCAAGGCGATCATGGTGGGTTTGGCGGCGGTCCCGATGCTCGCCATCGTCGCCACGCCGGCGAAGGCGACGGCGGACAAGCCGGTAATCGCGCTGGCGAATGCCTATTACGGCAATACCTGGCGGCACCAGATGGTCGACGCTTTCGAAGCGTCGGCCAAAGAGGCGAAGGCGGCGGGCAAGATCGCGGACTATGTCATTCTGAACGGCGACCAGACGGTCGCCCAGCAAAATAGCCAGATTGCGGAGCTGATCCTCAAAGGCGTGGACGCGATCGCCGTCGATGCGGCGTCCGAAACCGCCGTCAACGGCGTGATCGAAAAGGCCTGCGCGGCGGGCATCAAGGTCGTCTCATTCGATTCCGTCGCCTCCGCCCCCTGCAACTACCAGCTCAATTTCGACTTCAAGGGGTACAAGAAGGACGAGGCTGAATGGGTGTTCAAGAAGCTTGGAGGGAAGGGCAACGTCCTCCAGGTGCGCGGCGTCAAGGGCTCGGCGCCTGACAACGACATGTTCAATGCGCAGGAAGTCGCGCTCAAGGAATTTCCCGACATCAAGGTCGTTGCGACGGTCTATGGACAGGCTACGGCGTCGGTCGCCCAGTCCGCCATCGCCAACGTTCTCCCCAGCCTTCCGCATATCGACGCCGTTTTGGGCCAGGGCGGCAGCGACGACTTCGGCATCGCGCAGGCGTTTGATCAGTTTGGCGGCGTGTACAAGGACAAGCCGCCGATCATCGAGGGCGGCGGCAGCACCGACTTCATCAAGTGGTGGGTGGCCAAGAGCGCCAGCGGCTATACGACGATTTCGATGAATACGACGCCGGGCATCGGCGGCGCCGCCTTCTGGCTGAGCCTCGCCTTGGTCAAGGGGGCCGAGGCGCCGAAACTGATGATCATGCCTGTGGCGACGGTCACCCAGGATAATCTCAAGGACTTCGCCGACCTGCCGTCGGGGATGATCGTCAGCCCGTCCTACTCGGAAGATTGGGTCGCCAAGAACCTGCTCGGCAAGAAGTGAACGAATGATTCTTGGCGGCGGACAGCCGCTGCCGGAGAATCCCGCCGGGCGTCCCCTCCCTGCGCCCGGCGGGAGCGTGGCCATTGTCTCAACGCAAACCATGACGGCGATGCGAGCGATCACCTTGAGCGATTCCGATGGCGATGAAGCTGTGAACCGCCAATCTCCCCAGAGCGCTTTGGTCATGCTCGATGGCGTCACCAAAGCCTTTGGGCCGACCCTCGCCAATTGTGAAATCTCTCTCGCGGTCGCTCGCGGCGATGTGCTCGGCCTCGTCGGCGGCAATGGCGCCGGCAAGAGCACCTTGATGCGCATCCTGTGCGGCGTGACGAAGCCGGACGCCGGAAGCCTCGCCTTCGCCGGCAAGGCGCTGTCGTTCGATTTCTACAATGCCAGCGACGCTCAGAACATCGGCATCCGCATCGTCCACCAGGAGCTGTCGCTCTGCAACAACCTGACGGTCGCCGAGAATTTCTTCCTTGAGGCGCCGAAAGCGGCGACGCTTCTGCCAGGATGGAGAAACGTATATAGAGCGCGCGCCAGAAGCGCCCTCGACGTCGTATTTCCGGGCAATTCCATCGAGGTCGATCGTGAGGTTGGTGCGCTGCCGATCGGTGAGCGGCAGATGGTGGAAATCGCCCGCGCCGCCGCCACGCCCAACGTCAGACTGATCATTCTCGACGAACCGACGTCCTCGTTGGGTCCCGAGCGAAGCCAGCAGTTGCGCGCCTACGTGCACGGTCAGGCCGCCAAAGGCCTGTCTTTCATATTCATAAGCCACAAGCTGTTCGAGATCGTCGATGTCGCGACTCGGGTGGCGGTGCTTCGAAACGGCAAGCTCGTTTGGATCGGCGACACCAAGGAAATCGGCGTTGCGGATCTGGTGCGGATGATGGGCGGCGAAGCCGCCGAACTGCCGGAGTCCTTGCGCGCGAAAGTGGACTTTGCCTCAGGGGCGGTTCGCGTTCGAATCGCCGGCGAATCGGTCTCGACGCTCGGCCACGATATCGAGTTGCGCGAGGGCGAAATCGTCGGGCTGGCCGGGCTCGAGGGCAGCGGTCAAAAAGAAGTGCTCCACCGAATCTTCTCGCCTAGCCGCGACAAGCAATCTTCAATCGTCAGGAATGGAGAGGCGAGCTTCGTCTCCGGCGACAGATTGCGCGAAGGCCTGTTTCCGCTTTGGAGCGTTCTGGCGAATATCGGCCTCGGCCGGGTTGCCGCTCTGCCGATGTTTCGACTTCTCTCGGCCGCGGACGAACGACGGGTCGTGTCCCCCGCCGCGGAACGCCTGCATCTCGACGTCGAGCGACTGAAATCAGGAATTCTCGAACTGAGCGGCGGCAACCAGCAAAAGGCGCTGGTCGGGCGCGCGCTCGTCGCCGACGCGCCGATCATTCTGCTCGACGATCCCACGCGCGGCGTCGACGTGACGGCGAAACGGGATTTCTATTCGCTGACGGCGGAAATCGCCCAGTCGGGACGGCTGATCATTTGGCACTCCACCGAAGACCGGGAATTCCTGGAATGCGACCGCGTGCTTGTCTTCGCCCACGGGAAGATCGTTGCGGAGCTGCGCGACGAGGCGATCACAGAACAGAACATCGTCGACGCTTCGTTCACGACCGCGACGAGCCGCTTGGCGGCCGCAGGCGACGCTTCGCGCAAATGGGAGGGGTGGACGAGATCCCTTTCGGCAGGAGCGCCGTTCATAAGCCTCGCGTTGATCTTGGCTGTGATGGTCGCCCAAAACCCGAAGATCGCCTCGGTATTCGGACTCGATCTGCTTCTATGGGCGGCGGTTCCAGTTGCGCTCGTCGCCCTCGCTCAGATGTTCGTCGTGGGCGGCAGTGAGATCGACCTCGGAATCGGCGCTTTCGCCGGATTGATCAATGTGCTCAGCGCCACCATTCTCGTCGACGCGCCAAGCGTCGGGATTCTGTCTTTCGTCGGCGCAATCTGTGCGTATTGTGTGCTCGGCGCCTTGATACAATTGCGTAACATCCCGGCTATCGTCGTGACGCTGGGCGCTTCATTCATTTGGAGCGGAATCGCCTATACTTTGCAGCCGACGCCAGGGGGGGCCAGCCCCGAATGGCTGACCGCAGCGATAAGCTGGTCGATCCCCAACATCCCGACCTCGCTCATTGTGCTGGTTCTCATTGCGGCGATCGCTTTTGTTCTCGATCGCACGCCATTTGGCGTCACGTTGCGCGCCTTTGGCGCCAACCCGGTTGCGATGAGCCGAGCGGGCTGGTCCGCGCCCAAATACGCGACGTTGCGTTACTTCATCGCCGGCGTGTTTGGGCTGTTGGCCGGCTTGTCCCTGACGGCGATCAACACCGCCAGCGACTACAATTCGGGCGGCAGTTACACGCTGCTTTCCGTTGCGGCGGTCGTGATTGGAGGATGCAGCCTCGCCGGCGGTTTGATCTCCCCGATCGGCGTGGTGGCCGGGTCGATCACGCTCTCTCTGATCGGCGCCTTTCTTGGGATGCTCAACGTCAGCTCCGATTACAACGCCGCGGTGCAGGGCGCCCTGCTGCTCATCATTCTCGCGTTGAAGACCGTCGCCACCATGCGGAGTCGCAACTCATGAAGACCCTCGGACTTCCGGAGGTGTCCGATTGGACCATCCGCAATCGCTGGATTTGGTCGCTTCTTGGTGTGTTGATCTTGTGGGGGCTGCTTTCCGCCGTCACGAGCCAGCTGAGTCTCAGCAGTCTCTCCGGCGTCGCGATTTCCAGCTCGTTCTTGGTCCTGGTGGCGCTCGGCCAGATGGCCGTCGTCACGACGGGCGACGGCAACATCGACCTGTCGATCTCCAGCGTCATGACCTTGAGCGCATACGTCGCCCTGATCGTTATCGGCGGTCATGACAGTCGCCTCTTTCTCGGCGTCGTCGTGACCTTCGGGTTAGGTCTGTTGGTCGGCGCAATCAACGCTGCGCTTGTCCTTCTCGCGCGCATTCCGGCGATCATCGCGACCTTGGCGACCGGTTACGTTCTGGCGACGGCGTCGCTGCTGGCCAATCGCGCGATCCCCGGTTTCACGATCGCCCCGACGCTGCGCGCGATCGCCACCGCGCGAGTCGTCGGCGTTCCGATCATGGCTGTCGTCGCTCTTGTGGTCATGATCGCGGCGTCGCTCGCGCTCAATCGCACCGCCTATGGGCGAACGCTTTCGGCGGTGGGCCAGAACGCGCTGGCTGCGCGGCTCGCCGGCGTGAAGACGATCCGCGTCGCGGCTGGCGCATTTCTCGCCAGTTCGGTTCTGGCCGCCTTCACTGGGTTGCTTCTTGGCGCTTATGTCGGAGGCGCGTTTCTGGAAATGGGGCAACCCTTCCTTCTGCAGTCGCTCGGCGCGGTCGTATTGGGAGGGACGCTGATTCTCGGGGGGTCGGCCACCGCCGTTGGCACGATGTTCGGCGCGGTCCTGCTCGTGCTCATCGTCACGACCATGCAGATTGCTCGATTGCCGCCGGGAACCCAAGATGTGGTGGAAGGGGCCGTGATCATCGCAGTTCTCGCCCTGGCCGGCGGAACCACTCTTGGCCGGCGGACAAAACCTCCAGTCGCGTCGGCGGCAAAGTGACGCCCAGCTCTCGGTCCGGATCGGGTGCGTCCACCGCGAAAGCTGTGTAGGTTGGCAGAGAAGGGCGCGTCGGGCGCTTACGCGGAAGAGGCGCGGATCAGCTTGAGAGACGGATCCGGGCGATCAAGCTTGGCGTCGAAGGAAAAAACGCAGGGCCGCAACGCGGCGCGGCGCGCGTTGCTCGCCTTCGATCACGCCGAGTTTGGCGATTCGCCGATGCGCCTGTTCGGGCGGCTCGAGGAATGCGATCGCATCCTCGCCGCCGAAGGGGCGGATCAGGCCGAGATCGATCGGCTTCGCGCCAGCGAAGTTCCGATCGAAATCGTCCCGCTCGACGCGGCGTTCGCAGTCGCCGCAGGGGAAATTTCGCAATGAGCAAAGTCAAGAAGATCATCAACGCGCCGGAGTCGATCGTCAGCGAGGTGCTCGACGGCATCGTCGCGATGGCGAACGGCGCGATCGTGCGCGAAGGCGACGCCAATGTGCTCAGCCGACGCGACAAACGGGCCGGCAAGGTCGGGCTGGTGATCGGCGGCGGCTCGGGCCATGAGCCGATGTATTCGGCCTTCGTCGGTCCGGGGCTCGCCGACGCCTCGGTCGCAGGCGAGATTTTCGCCGCGCCGTCGCCCGACCAGATCGCCGTCGCCGCGCGCGCGGTCGACGCCGGCAAGGGCGTCCTGTTCGTCTACGGCAATTACGCCGGCGACGTGCTGAACTTCGACGTCGCTTCGGAGATGCTCGAAGCCGAGGGAGTCGCCTGCCGCACCGTCGTCGTCGCCGACGACGTCGCGATCGCCGATCCTTCGGCGCGGCGCGGAATCGCCGGCGCGGTCTATCAGGTCAAGGTCGCCGGCTACGCTTGCGAACATTGCGCCACGCTCGAGGAAGCGGTCGCGCTGGTCGAGCGCGCCAAGGCCGCCCTCGGCACCATCGGCGTCGCGGTTCGGCCGGGGTCGCTGCCCAACACCGGCGTCCCGACCTTCGAGATCGGCGACGACGAGATCGAGATCGGCATGGGCCTGCACGGCGAGCGCGGCGTGTCGCGGCAGAAGCTGCCGCCGGCCGACCGCCTCGTCGAGGACATGGTCAAGCGCATCGGCGCCGATCTCGGGCTGAAGGCCGGCGATCGCGTCGCCGCGCTGCTCAACAACCTCGGCGCCACCACGTTCATGGAGTTGTTGATCGTCAACCGCAAACTGAGGTTGCTGCTCGCCGAGGCGGGAATCGTCGTCGGCCGGTTCGACATCGGCGCCTATTTCACCTCGCAGGAGATGGCGGGCTTCTCGCTCACCTTCATGCGGCTCGACCGGGAACTGGAGGCCGCGCTCGCCGCACCCGCTTCCTCGCCCGGCTTTGTCCAGGTCGGAGGCGCGCGATGAGCGCCAAGACGCTTTCCGCCGCCGAATGGCGCCGACGGCTGCTGGCGACCTGCCAGCGCATGATCGACAGCGCCGACCGGCTCTGCCAGGCCGACCGCGATCTCGGCGACGGCGATCATGGCGTGACCATGGCGCGCGCCTTCGCCGCCGCGCAGACGGCCTACGGCGCGGCGCCGGCGTCGCCAGGCCCCGATCTGGCGATTCTCGGCGCCAAGCTGATGGGCGCTGGCGGCACCAGCGGCATCGTCTTCGGCACGTGGTTCTCGAGTGCGGGGAAGGCGATCGGCGCGAAGGAGATCGACGGGCGCACGCTGGCCGAGGCGATGGCCGAGGCCGCACAGGCGGTGCGCAATCGCGCCAAGGCGTCGCCCGGCGACAAGACCATGGTCGATGCGTTGCTGCCGGCGGTCGAAGCTTTGCGCGCCGCGGCCGACGAAGGGCCGGACGCCGCGTTGCGCAAGGCGGCGAGCGCGGCCGCCGCTGGCGCGGAAGCGACGCGGCCGATGGTCCCGCATATGGGGAGAGCGAGGACAATGGGCGAGCGAGGCGTGGGGTTCGTCGACCCCGGTGCGCTCTCGGTCGCCATCATCTTCGAGGGGCTTGCGGCGACGCCGTAGGCCGATCGGGAACGGGCGAGGCGGGCCCTCCGACGCCGGCGAAATCGGCCGCGCTCGTGGCGGCGGTCCTCAGCGCGGCGGCGCGCCGCGCCGCCGCCCGTCAGAACGCCAGCCGGCCGCCGATCAGCGCCAGCGTGCCGGCGAGGACCGGCCGCAGGATCCGGTCGGGCACCTTCGAAGCGAGCGCGCTGCCGACGGCGATGCCGGGCAACGAGCCGATCAGCAGTGAGATCAGCAGCGACCAGTCGACCGAGCCGATCCACCAATGGCCGGCCCCGGCGATCAGCGTCAGCGGCACGGCGTGGGCAATGTCGGAGCCGACGATGCGCACGGTCGGCATCTTGGGATAGAGGGTGAGCAGGGCGGTGACGCCGATCGCGCCGGCGCCGACCGACGACAGCGACACCAGCGCGCCGAGCACGGCGCCCAGCGCGATCGTCAGGGCGGTGATCTGCCGCGCCGAGCAGCGCTGGAGCGCGTTGGCGAGCCGCTTGAGCAGCCAGCGGCGCAGGACGAGCGTGACGGCGGTCAAGATCAGGGCGAAGCCGAGCACGGAGGTGATGATCGTGCCGACCGACTTGGTGTCCTTGCCGAAATAGTTGAGCAGGACGAGGGTCAGCGCCGCGGCGGGGACGCTGCCGGCGGCGAGCCGGCCGACGATGCGCCAGTCGACCGCGCGGTTGTAGCTGTGCACCGCCGAGCCGCCGATCTTGGTCAGGCCGGCGTAGAGCAGGTCGGTGCCGACCGCCGTCGCCGGGTGGATGCCGAACACCAGCACCAGCAGCGGCGTCATCAGCGAGCCGCCGCCAACCCCGGTAAAACCGACCAGCGCGCCGACGACGAGGCCGGAAAGCGAGTAGAGCGGGTTGATCGCGTGCAGAAAGGCCGGCATCCAGCGCTCCCGAAACGACCCGCGCCGCAGGCCGGCCGCACGCGCGTACGGTTCCAGCCGGCGCGGACGCGCGCGTCGGCGGCTTGTTAGACTAAGTTACTAGACTTAGTCAATTCTGCTTCGGGGCGTCCGGCAGCTTGACGATGCGCATATAGGGTTTGGGGGTCCGCCAGCCCTGGGGGAAGCGCGTTTTGGCCTCCTCGTCGCTGACGGCGCCGGTGATGATGACGTCGCCGCCGGCCTTCCAATCGGCGGGGGTCGCCACCTTGAACTTCGCCGTCAGCTGCAGCGAGTCGATGACGCGCAGGATCTCGTCGAAGTTGCGCCCGGTCGTCATCGGGTAGGCGAGTTGCAGCTTGATCGTCTTGTCGGGAGCGATGACGAAGACGGTGCGCACGGTCTGATTGTCGGCGGGCGTGCGGCCAGCCGAACTGCCCGGCGTCGCCGCCGGCAGCATGCCCCAGGCCTTGGCGATCGACAGGTCGGTGTCGCCGATCATCGGGAAGTTGACCGCCGCGCCCTGGGTTTCCTCGATGTCCTTCTCCCAGCGGAGGTGGTCGGCGACGGGATCGATCGACAGGCCGATGACCTTGACGCCGCGCTTATCGAACTCGCCCTTCAGCCGCGCGACTGAGCCGAGTTCGGTGGTGCAGACAGGGGTGAAATCCTTGGGGTGCGAGAACAGCACCGCCCACGAACCCTCGATCCATTCATGGAAATGGATCTTGCCTTGGGTCGTTTCGGCGGTGAAGTCGGGCGCAATTTGGCCGATCTGCAGCATTGGCTTCCTCCAATCGACAAGAATTCCCACATACGCCGACTATATCATAATGATATCGTAAGTCAATGTTTATAACGCATAGAGATGTATAATATAGGCCGAGCATTTCGCGCCGCGCCGCCGCGCCGCTTGCGCGCGCCGCCGGCAAGTGAAATTTTAGCGCCCAGCTCAGGATCGGGACCGGTCATGGATGAGGCGCTCATCGGCGTCGACGTGGGAACGGGCAGCGTTCGTGCGGGCGTTTTCACTTTGCGCGGGCAATTGCTCTCCAATGCGCGGCGGGTGATCGCCACCTGGCGCGAGGCCGGCGACATTGTCGAACAGTCCTCGGCCGACATCTGGGCGGCGACCGTGGCCGCGGTGCGCGCGGCGATCGAAGCGGCCGGCGTGAAGCCGGAATCGGTCGGCGGCATCGGCTTCGACGCGACCTGTTCGCTGGTTGTCCTCGATCCGTCCGGCCAATCGCTTCCGGTCGGGCCGAGCGGCGATCCGGCCCGCGACGTCATCGTCTGGATGGATCACCGCGCGGTCGAGGAGGCGGAGCTGATCAACCGCGGCGGCCACGACGCGTTGCGCTATGTCGGGGGCGCGATCTCGCCGGAAATGCAGCCGCCCAAGCTGCTGTGGCTCGCCCGCCACGCGCCGCGCGTCTTCGCCTCCGCCGGCCATTTCTTCGATCTCGCCGATTTCCTCACCTTCCGCGCCACCGGCTCGCTCGCCCGCTCCGCCTGCACCGTTGCCTGCAAATGGCTCTATCTGGCGCGCGAGCGGCGCTGGCCGCAGGACTTCTTCGCCGGCGTCGGGCTGGGGGCGCTCGGCGGGCCGGGCTTCGCCCGCATCGGCGCCGAGATCGTCGCGCCGGGGACGGCGCTGGGGCGCGGGCTCGCCGCCGATGCGGCGAATGCGTTCGGCCTGCCGCCGGGCGTCCCGGTCGGCGCCGGGCTGATCGACGCGCACGCCGGGGCGCTGGCGACTTTGGCCGCCGCGCGCGGCGACGAGATCGCCGATCCGCGCCGCCGCATCGCTCTGGTGCTCGGCACCTCCGCCTGCTGCATGGCGGTCGCCGACGAGGCGCGCTTCATCCCCGGCGTCTGGGGCCCGCATTATGCGGCGCTGACGCCCGGCCAATGGCTCGACGAAGGCGGCCAGTCGGCCTTCGGCGCAGCGATCGATCGCCTGATGCGGATGAGCCCGGCCTTCGCCGGCGTCGCCGGGCGGCCCAGCGCCTTCGACGCGTTGGAGCGCGAGATCGTCGCCCGCGCCGGCGGCGCCTCGCAGGCGGCGCGGCTCGCCCGCGACCTGCACGTCCTGCCCGACTTTCTCGGCAACCGCTCGCCCCACGCCGATCCGGCGGCGCGCGGCGCGGTGGTCGGCTTCGACCTTCGCGACGACGAAGAGAGCGCGATGGCGCTCTACGTCGCCGGCCTGTGCGGCCTGGCGCAGGGACTGGGACAGGTCATCCGCCTGCTCGAGCGCAACGGCTTCGCCTGCGACGCGCTCGTCGCCAGCGGCGGCGCGGCGCGTAGCGCCCTGGTCAGGCAGATCGTCGCCGACGCGACCGGACGGCCCGTCGCCGCGCCGGAGACGAGCGAGCCGGTGCTGCTCGGCGGGGCGATGCTCGGCGCGGTCGCCGCGGGGCGGCGAACGCTCATCGAGGCGATGACGACGATGTCGAAGCTCGGCCTCGTCAGCGAGCCAGCGGGCGGCGAGATCGCCGCCCTGCACGCCGCCAAGCGGCGCGTCTTCGAAGCGCTGCAGGAGGCCGAGCGCACGGCGCGCGCGGCGATGCGCGAGGGCGAGCGCGCCGCGGTCTGGCCGAAGGTGATCATCTTCGATTGCGACGGCGTGATCGTCGACAGCGAGACGATCGCGCTGGAGCGCACGCGCGCGGTGTTGGCCCGCTACGGCCTCGAGCTCAGCGCCGAACAGGCGCGCGAGCGTTTCCTCGGCGTCAGCGCCCAGGCGATCCGCCGCATGGCGGAGCGCGATCTCGGGTCGAAGCTGCCGGCGAATTTTCTCGACGAACTGACCCAGGACATCATCGCCGCGTTCGAGCACGAGCTGAAGGGCGTCGAGGGCGTTCGCGAGGCGCTGGCCGAGCTCGGCGGCGGCGCGGTCTGCATCGCCTCGTCGAGCTCGCTCGAGCGCACCCGCGCCTCGCTGCGCATCGTCGGCTACACGCCGCTGTTCGAGCCCAACCTGTTCTCGGCGGCCGAAGTCGCGCACGGCAAGCCGGCGCCCGACTTGTTCCTGCATGCCGCCAAGCGCATGGGCGCCCGGCCGGTCGATTGTCTGGTGATCGAGGACAGCGAACCGGGCGTGACCGCGGCGGTGCGCGCCGAAATGACGGTGTTCGGCTTCCTCGGCGGCGGGCATATCGTCGGCCATGCGCATGGCGAGCGTCTCAGCGCCGCCGGCGCGGCGCAGGTGTTCGACGATATGCGCGAGCTGCCGCGGCGCATCCGCGAGCAACGGGGGCGGCGCGCCGCCGACGGATGCGATCGAGCGAAAGGACGCGACGATGGCGAGAAACGGTGACGGCGAGAGCGCGCGCCTCGACGATGCGGCGCGCGCCGGCTGGCTCTACTACGTCGCCGGCAACACCCAGGACGAGATCGCCAAGAAGCTCGGCGTTTCGCGCCAGTCGGCGCAGCGGCTGGTGTCGCTGGCGATCAGCGAGCGGCTGATCAAGGTGCGGCTCGACCATCCGATCGCGCGCTGCATGGAGCTCGCTTCGCTGCTGCGCCAGCGCTACGACCTGCGCTATTGCGAGATTTCGCCGACCGATCCGGCCTCGAACTCCGCGACCCTCGGCATCGCCCAGATCGCCGCCGCCGAGATGGAGCGCTGGTTGCGCCGCACCGATCCGGTGATCATCGGCATCGGCACCGGCCGCACGATGCGCGCCGTCGGCGACCAGTTGCCGCAGATGGAATGTCCGCAACACCGGTTGGTCGGGCTCGTCGGCACCACCAAGACCGACGGCTCGGCTTCGTTCTACGACGTCATCATGCGCGTCTCGGATACGGTGCGCGCGCCGCTCTATCCGATGGCGGTGCCGGTGCTGGCCCGCACCGCCGAGGAGTGCGGGCTGTTGACCAGTCTGCCGTCGATTCGCAAGGTGCTGTCGCTGGTCGAGCAGGCTGACGCAACGTTCGTCGGCGTCGGTTCGATCGGCGAGAACACGCCGCTGTTGAAGGACGGCTTCATCAGCGAAGAGGAAAACGACGCCCTGCGCCGCGCCGGCGCGGTGGGCGAGATCACCGGCTGGGCGTTCGACGCGCGCGGCCAGCTGATCGAAGGCCTGACCAACGAGCGCGTCGCCAGCGCGCCGCTGCACCGGCCGACCAAGCGGCTGATGATCGGCGTCGCGATGGGGCCGCTGCGCCGCGCGGCGATCCGCGGGGCGCTGGTCGGGCAGCTGATCTCCGGCCTGGTGACCGACGAGGCGACGGCTGAGCATCTGCTGCGCCGCTGAGCGGTAGCGCGCAAATATATCATATAAAACAATCATTTGAATTTTGATTGGGCGCTCGCATTGTGCGGCGCAGCGACGATTTCGGGTTGACACTGGCGGCGTGACGATGTGAATATTCGCCCGCTACAGTAGCAATTGCCCAAACCGGCATTGCCGATCGGAGGATACGCTATGAAGGTGCTCGTGAAGGGCCTGCTGGGCGCGGTGGCGCTCGCCGGCTTCTCGCTTCCCGCTTACGCCGACACCACCCTGACCATCGCCACCGTCAACAATGGCGACATGATCCGGATGCAGAAGCTGACGGACGATTTCACCAAGGCCAATCCGGATATCAAGCTCAACTGGGTGACGCTGGAAGAGAACGTCCTTCGCCAGAAGGTGACGACCGACATCGCCACCAAGGCCGGCCAGTTCGACGTGCTGACCATCGGCACCTACGAGGTCCCGATCTGGGCCAAGAAGGGCTGGCTCGATCCGCTCGACAAGCTCGGCGGCGACTACGACGTCGACGACCTGCTGCCCGCCATCCGCGCCGGCCTCTCGTCCGACGGCAAGCTCTACGCCGCGCCGTTCTATGGCGAGAGCTCGTTCGTGATGTATCGCACCGACCTGATGAAGAAGGCCGGTCTGACGATGCCGGAGAAGCCGACCTGGGACTTCATCAAGCAGGCCGCCGACAAGATGACCGACAAGTCCGGCGAGATCTACGGCGTCTGCCTGCGCGGCAAGGCGGGCTGGGGCGAGAACATGGCCTTCCTGACCGCGACCGCCAACTCCTTCGGCGCGCGCTGGTTCGACGAAAAGTGGGCGCCGCAGTTCAACTCGCCCGAGTGGAAGAAGACGCTCGACTTCTATGTCTCGCTGATGAAGGCCGACGGGCCTCCCGGCGCCTCCTCGAACGGCTTCAACGAGAACCTGGCGCTGTTCGACGCCGGCAAATGCGGCATGTGGATCGACGCCACGGTCGCGGCCGGCTTCGTGACCGACCCGTCGCAGTCGAAGGTCGCCAAGGACGTCGGCTTCGCGCTGGCGCCCGACAACGGCCTCGGCAAGCGCGGCAACTGGCTGTGGGCGTGGTCGCTCGCAGTTCCCGCCGGCTCGCAGAAAGTCGACGCCGCCGAGAAGTTCATCGGCTGGGCGACCTCGAAGCACTACACCGAACTCGTCGCCGCGAAGGAAGGTTGGGCGCGCGTTCCGCCCGGAACTCGCACCTCGCTCTACAAGAACCCGGAGTACGCGAAGGCGGCGCCGTGGGCCCAGATGACGCTCGACTCGATCAACTCGGCCGATCCGCTGCATCCGACCGTGCAGCCAGTTCCCTACACGGGCGTGCAGTTCGTCGCGATTCCCGAGTTCCAGGGCATGGCCACCGACGTCGGGCAGGACTTCTCCGCCGCGCTCGCCGGCACGATGAGCGTCGACGAGGCGCTCGCCAAGGCGCAGGCCTCGACCGAAGACGCCATGAAGCAGGCCGGCTACATCAAGTAAGCCGCTCGCGAAAGACGAGGGCCGCCGCAAGCCTGCGGCCCTCGGGGGCAACCCCTCCCTGTCCCCCCGCCCCTCCCCCTCGTTTCGGGGAGGGGAAGGGGCCAGGAGCGGGAGGCCGCGCTAGGATCGACGCGCTCGCGCGCCATCCAAAGTCACGCCAAGCGAAAGCGGCGCGGCGCGCGATTTGACACCTCGACGGGGGCGAAACCGATGGCGACCCGACAGACGACGACCGCAGGACGCATCCTGGTCGCGCCTTCAGTCATTTTGCTGTTCGCCTGGATGCTCGCGCCGCTGGCGCAGACCCTCTATTTTTCATTGCTGCATTACAGCCTGCTCGATCCGACGAATGTGCGATTCATCGGCTTTCAGAACTACGCGCATTTCCTTTCCGATCCCAACTTCGCCGGCGCGCTCGGCAACACGTTGATCCTTGTCGCCTCGGTGCTCGTCATCAGCGTTGTCGGCGGCATGCTCGTGGCGCTGCTGATGGATCAGCAGGTGTTCGGTCAGAACGTTTTGCGGCTGATGGTCATCGCGCCCTTCTTCGTCATGCCGACGGTGAGCGCGCTCGTCTGGAAGAACCTGCTGATGAACCCGGAGTCCGGGCTCTTCACCTGGGTCACCAGGTCGCTCGGTCTGCCGACGCCGGTGTGGTTCACCAACTGGCCGATGGTTTCGGTGATCCTCATCGTTTCGTGGGAATGGCTGCCCTTCGCCAGCCTCATCCTGCTGACTGCGCTGCAGTCGCTCGACGAGGAGCAGAAGGAGGCGGCGCAACTCGACGGCGCGGGGCCTGTCTCCTATTTCGGCTACATCATCGTGCCGCATATCGCGCGCGCGGTGACCGTCGTCATCCTCATCGAGACGATTTTTCTGCTCAGCGTTTTCGCCGAAATTCTGGTCACGACTTCCGGCGGTCCGGGCATCGCGACCACCAACATCGCCTTCCTCGTCTACAAGGAGGCGCTGCTCAACTTCAACGTCGGCGGCGCCTCGGCCGGAGGCATCGTCGCCGTCGTGCTCGCCAATGTCGTCGCCATCTTCCTCATGCGGATGATCGGCAGGAATCTGGAGGGCTAGGGCCATGGCGCGACGGCAATCGATGAGTAGACGCCTCGGGGTCACCGCCCTCGCCTGGGCGGTCGGGCTGCTGATCTTCTTCCCGATCCTGTGGACGTTCCTGACGAGCTTCAAGACCGAGCTCGACGCCTTCGCCTATCCGCCGAAGTTCCTGTTCTTCCACTGGACGCTCGAGAACTACGTCGAGGTCCAGGATCGTTCGAACTATCTCTTGTTCGCCTACAATTCGATCGTTCTGTCGATCGGCGCGAACGTGATCGGCCTCGTCATCGCCGTGCCGGCCGCCTGGTCGATGGCCTTCGCTCCGACGGTCGTTCCCGAGCGCGCGCTCACGCGCAGGCTCTATATCGTCATTCTCGCCGCCATCGCCGTCGCAGCCGTCCTATTGTGGCTGGTCGGCGACGCGCGTTCGGACTGGCGTGTCTATGGACCGGTGGCCGCCGTTGCGACCTTGCCGATCATCTACTGGATCATGACCCGCCGCACCACCGACGTGATGATGTGGATGCTGTCGACCAAGATGATGCCGGGCGTCGGCGTGCTGGTGCCGATCTTCCTGTGGTTCCGCGACCTGCATCTGCTCGATTCCCGATTCGGCATCGGGTTGATGCTGTTGCTGATGAACCTGCCGCTGTTGATCTGGATGCTCTACACCTACTTCAAGGAGATCCCGGTCGACATTCTCGAAGCGGCGCGCATGGACGGCGCCTCGCTGATGAACGAGATCATCCACGTGCTGACGCCGATGGCGGTGCCGGGCATCGCTTCCACCATGCTGCTGGCGGTCATCCTGTCGTGGAACGAGGCGTTCTGGACGCTCAACCTGACGACCCACGACGCCGCGCCGCTCACTGCCTTCATCGCCTCCTATTCGGCGCCCGAAGGTCTGTTCTGGGCCAAGCTATCGGCGGCCTCGACCCTCGCCATCGCGCCCATCCTCGTCCTCGGCTGGTTCTCGCAGAAGCAATTGGTGCGCGGCCTGACTTTCGGCGCCGTCAAGTGATCCGGATCTAAGGAAACCCGACCATGGGCAGCATCGAACTGAAAGGCGTGCGCAAGAGCTTCGGCGCCGTCAACATCATCAACGGCGTCGATCTCAAGATCGAGGATGGCGAATTCGCCGTGTTCGTCGGCCCGTCGGGCTGCGGCAAGTCGACGCTGCTCAGACTGATCGCCGGCCTTGAGGACCTCACCTCCGGCGCCGTGCTGATCAACGGCCTCGATGTCTCCGACGTCGGGCCGGCCCAGCGCGGGCTGGCGATGGTGTTCCAGTCCTACGCGCTCTATCCCCACATGAGCGTGCGCAACAACATCGCCTTCGCGCTCAAGATGGCGAAGCAGCCGCCGGCCATCATCGAACAGAAGGTGCAGAAGGCCGCCGGCATTCTCAATCTGTCCGACTATCTCGACCGCAAGCCGCGCCAGCTCTCCGGCGGCCAGCGCCAACGCGTCGCCATCGGCCGGGCGATCGTGCGCGAGCCCAAGGCGTTCCTGTTCGACGAGCCGCTCTCCAATCTCGACGCGGCGCTGCGTGTGCAAATGCGGGTGGAGATCGGCGAACTGCACAACGCGCTGAAGACGACGATGATCTACGTCACCCACGACCAGGTCGAGGCGATGACCATGGCCAACAAGATCGTGGTGCTCGACAAGGGTTCGGTGATGCAGGTCGGCTCGCCGCTCGAACTCTACAACCGGCCGAACGGGCTGTTCGTCGCCGGCTTCATCGGCTCGCCGAAGATGAACCTGATCCGCGGCGAAGTGGCGGCCAGGCGCGGCGCGACGACGATCGGCATCCGGCCCGAGCACGCCGACATTTCGACCACCGCCGGCGAGTGGCAGGCGTCGGTGAGGGTCGCCGAACACCTCGGCTCCGACACCTTCCTGCACGCCGAGTCCGACGTTGTCGGGCCATTGACCATTCGCCTCGCCGGCGAGGCGCCGATCGCACCGGGCGACAGGATCTTCGTCACGCCGCGTCCGGCGCACGTGCATCGCTTCGGCGAAGACGGCCGGCGAATGGCGTGATCGCATCTCTGCGAACACAGTCGAATGGGAATGAAATGATGAGCGTAAAACTTTCCGCCGCCGCGCTGGGCCGGCTGCCCAAGGGCGTCGCGGCGCCGGGCTATGATCGCGCAAGTCTCCGCGCCGGAATCGTTCACATCGGCGTCGGCAATTTCCACCGCGCGCATCAGGCGGTTTATCTCGACGATCTGTTCGCTTCGGGACGCGATCACGACTGGGCGATCGTCGGCGCCGGCGTGCGCGAATACGACATCGACATGCGCGCCAAGCTCGCCGCCCAGGATTACTTGACGACGGTGGTCGAGCAGGAGGCGCAGGCGACGACGGTCCGGGTGACCGCGCCGATGATCGACTTCGTCAAGCCGTTCGACGTCGCGGCGATGCTCGAAATGTTGTCGCGGCCGGCGATCCGCATCGTGTCGCTGACGGTCACCGAAGGCGGCTATTGCATCGATCCGGCGACACAGAAGTTCGATCCGCGCCATCCCGAGATCGCCCATGACGCGGCCCATTTCGACGCGCCGAAATCGGCCTTCGGCCTGATCGCGGCCGGCCTCAAGCGCCGTCGCGAAGCCGGCGTCGCGCCGTTCACCGTCATGTCGTGCGACAACATTCCGGGCAACGGCCACGTCTGCGAGAACGCCGTCGCCGGGCTGGCGGAATCGGTCGATCGCGAGCTCGCGGCCTGGATTCGCGCTCATGTCGCGTTCCCCAATTCTATGGTCGACCGCATCACGCCGGCGACCACCGACCGCGAACGCGCGATCCTCAAGGACCAGTACGGGGTCGAGGACAACTTCCCGGTGTTCTGCGAACAGTTCCGCGAGTGGGTGGTCGAGGACCGCTTCCCCGCCGGGCGGCCGGCGCTGGAGACGGTCGGCGTGACCTTCGTCGCCGACGTCGCGCCCTACGAGCTGATGAAGATCCGCATCCTCAACGGCGGCCACGCGACGATCGCCTATCCGGCCGGGCTGCTCGACGTGCATTTCGTCCACGAGGCGATGGAGGACAAGCAGATCGCGACCTTCCTCGAGACCCTGACCAAGCGCGAGATTCTGTCGGTCGTGCCGCCGCCGCCCGGCGTCAGTCTCGAAGCCTATCGCCTCAAGGTCGCCGAACGCTTCGCCAACCCGAAGATCGGCGACACGGTCGCGCGCCTGTGCCTCGATGGCTCGAACCGGCAACCGAAGTTCATTCTGCCGAGCGTCGTCGACCGGCTGAAGGCCGGGCAGAGCTTCGTCGGCCTGGCGCTGGTCTCGGCGCTGTGGTGCCGCTACTGCTACGGCGAGTCGGAGAGCGGCAAGATCATCCCGCCCAACGACCCCAACTGGGATCGCCTGCAGCAGGCGGCGCGGCCGGCGCGCGCTGACCCGCGCGCCTTCCTCGCCATGCGCGACATCTTCGGCGCGCTGTCGGATACGCCCTCCTATGTCGCCGCCTTCTCCAACGCCCTGACCAAGCTGTGGTCGCAGGGCGTCCGCGCCACGCTCGACGATTATCTCGCCGGCCGGCTGTAAGCGGGCGCGCCGGCCGCCTCGAGGCTGCGACCGCTTTCAATTGAAGAGGAAATGGAACCGTGAAACTGAAGGATAAGGTCGCCCTCGTCACCGGCGGCGCGCGCGGCATTGGCGCGGCGATCGTCAATCGCTACGTCGCCGAAGGGGCGAAAGTGGCGGTCGCCGACGTATCGTTCGCGCAGGCCAAGGAGACCGCGGCGCTGCACGGCGACAAAGCGTTCGCGGTCGAGGTCGACGTGACGAAGATGGCGTCGATCGAAAACGCGGTCGCCGCGGTCGAAGCGCGCTGGGGCGGCATCGACATTCTCGTCAACGGCGCCGGCGTTTTCGACCTGGCCCCGATCGTCGAAGTCACCGAAGCGAGCTGGGACAAGGTGTTCGCGGTCAATGCGAAGGGCATGTTCTTTACCCTGCAGGCGGTCGCTAGGCGGATGATCGCGCGCGGCAAGGGCGGCAAGATCATCAATCTCTCGTCGCAGGCGGGCCGACGCGGCGAGGCGCTGGTCAGCGTCTATTGCGCCTCCAAGGCGGCGGTCATTTCGCTCACCCAGTCCGCCGGCCTCGACCTGATCAAACACCACATCAACGTCAACGGCATCTCGCCCGGCGTGGCGGATACGCCGATGTGGGACCACGTCGACTCGCTGTTCGCCAAATACGAGCATCGGCCGCTCGGCGAGAAAAAGCGGCTGGTCGGCGAGGCGGTGCCGTTCGGGCGGATGGGCCTGCCCGAAGACCATGTCGGCGCCGCGGTGTTTCTCGCCTCGTCCGACAGCGACTACGTCGTCGCTCAGACGCTCAACGTCGACGGCGGCAACTGGATGAGTTGAGGCCGCTGAAGCGGCCGGAGGTGGGGGAAGCGCCCGCCCGGAGCGGCGGACGACGGGCGACGGGACGCGAGACCGCCTCGAGCCGAGGCGCATGCGAAGCGGGCGTCGGCAAGTTCGAGACGGGCTCGCGTCGCGCGGCTCGGAGCCACGCGCGGAAACTGTGAAGCGGGCGACCGCAGTCTGATCCTGTCGCCTCGAATATTCTCAATGCGATACGACGGCGATCAGCGGTTCGGCGCGCGTTCACAGCTTACAAGCGCATCATCGCCGCTTGTCCGTTTGTTCCCGGCGCCTTGGAGTGGACGACAGTTCCCCGGACGACGGCGTCGGCCGCGACCGCGCCGTGAAACGTCAAGAGGCCAGACAGGCTCGGGTTGCTGAGGTTGGTCATCTGACAGGTCAGCTCGACGCTGCCGCCATTGATGACTCCGACGGCCGAGCAGCCGCCGTTAGGCCCCTTGCAAAGCCCCGCGATCTGCGAGCCCGTCTGTGTGACGTCGCAAACCTGAGCGAAACTCAGCGCCGTCCTGCCGGACAAGATCAGCCCGCTGAACAGCCACTTGCCCGAATAGTCGCTCGACTGCGCCAACGCGCCCTGCGCGGCGCCGGCCGCAAGCGCAATCAGCCCCAGGATTTTCAATAGCCTCATGGCAGCCGCCTCCCCGTTACGAGCCGCAGGCCAAACCCAAGCCGTCTTTGCCGTGCGCTGGGCTCGCTTCCCCCACATTCATCCGGCCACGACCGGAGTCGAGGGTCGAAATTGGCGCAGGCGCGCGGCGGAGCCAAGTGCGATGCGCCTAGCTGGCCCGGGCTGACGGCGACGGCGCTGCGGTTACGCCTGTCGTTCCCCGGCATCCAGAATCCATGTCCGGTCGGAGAAAGCGACATAGATGCGCTCTTGCCCGAGCGCCGCGCCAAGCGCGGCCGCGAGTTCGTTCAACATCGCCTCGATGTCGGCGTCCGGCAGTTGGCCGAGATAGGCGTGAACCGCTTCGCCGGTAAATTCCGCCACCGGCTCGCGATCCGAACCGACCGTGCCGTCCGCGCGCGGCCAGGCGTAGGTGACTTCCGCTCGGGTAAACATTCCGGACAACGCTGGCTGACCGGCCTCGACCCTGCGCTTCATCCAGGCGCGGGCGGTGCGCACCGCCTCGGAAACGTCGAAGACGCGGCCTTCAGGGTCCCAGCCTTCACGGAGGCCGACGCTGATGCGAAAGTCCCGGCGTGGCCCTCGCGAGCCCGGCACGATCGCATAGTCTTCTCGCCTTGGCGCGGCGGGCCGACGCGCGGATGCGTCAGACATCGTCCCGAACTCCCTCAGCGTTTCTTCTCGATGCGGTCGGGCAAGTCAGGTTGGCGCCGCCGCAAGATGACTTACAGCCATCTGGCCGGCCGCCAGTCGGCAATCTGCTTCTTCAGCGCCTTGGCGGCGTCGGCGAGGGCCTCGCGTTTTGTGGCGTACGACACGGGGGATCGATTGCGAGGCTGTTCGTTTTCGCAGAGCGTCCAGCGGAAGCGGCCATCGCGCAAAAGATCGGGTTCAACCGTGATCGTGAACGGGTGATTTTCGACCATCTCGATAGTATGGGCGCACAGCGAGACGTTTTCCAGCACGCGGTTTGAACGTCGATTTCAAACCGATCGGTTTTCTGAAACCCGGCGCCCTTGATTCCTTTTCGGGAAGGTGTAGGTTCAATCCGTGCCGTGATGAGGGCTCAGCTCTACGTGAAATCCACAACAGAGAGAAGCATGGCGCCGCATCAGACATAGCCCCGGCCATTACATTATGTGACCGGGGCTTCACTGTTTTCCGGCCTTGACGCTCCTGCGCGCCCACTTCTCCGGCAAACAATAGGCCATCGGCGTCTCGATCAGTCTGTCGCCATAGCCTGATATCGTTGCTTCCATCGAGCGACGCTCGCCATCGCCTTCGTCGCGCCGCTTTTCGGCGCTAGTAAACTCCAGCGTTTGTCACAATCGCCGCGCCAGACCAAAGCGTCAGGCTTCCTTCGAAATCGCACATTGATCGGGACCCCTTTGAGCGTCCCGCGGAATCCTTACGACGGATGTCGTACGAAAGGAGGTTGCATATGCGTAACCTCGTCGAGCCCCCTTTGTCCTTGCACTGCGAACTCTGCCACGGCGAACTCAGGTTCAAACGGATTGAGCCAAACGATCCGGTCTTCGATCTCGTCGTCGAGATCTTCGTTTGCGTAGAATGCGGGCGTGTGCATTCGCGCCGGATGAATCGCGACCCCTATGCCGCACACACCGCGAGGAGTTTGCCGCGCGGCAGGGCGGATCAGCCGGGCGCAGCCGGCGGCGATAGATACGCTTGATGCGCGCGGTCACGGATTCGTCTGATCTCGTTGCGGACATGCCGCAAGGCGTCGAGAGCGGCTGCGACGCCGTGCAGGCGTGAGTGCCCGCTTCGACATTTCGATTGCACGAAGGCGCCCGTCCCCTCCCGGCCAAGTCCGGACATCGAACGGACCCGCGGTCGCCGCGGGTGACATTTTGCCCCGCCCGTCCTAAAAGCGCTTCCATAGGCCCCCTTCCGCCCGTCGAGAGCCAGCGATGAACCAACCGTTGCCGGACGCCGCTTTCGGCCCTGCGCTGCGGCGCGCCGCCGTTCCAGTGCGCATCGGCAGCGGCGCCGGCGCGGTGACGGTCGGCGGCGGGGCGCCGATCGTCGTCCAGTCGATGACCAACACCGACACCGCCGACGTCGAGGCGACGGCGCGCCAGATCGCGGCGCTGGCGCGCGCCGGCTCGGAGCTGGTGCGGATCACCGTCGACCGCGACGAGGCCGCAGCGGCGGTCCCGCGCATCCGCGACCGCCTGCTGGCGATGGGGGTCGAGGTTCCGCTGATCGGCGACTTTCACTACATCGGCCACAAGCTGCTCGCCGACCATCCCGCCTGCGCCGAGGCGCTCGACAAATACCGCATCAATCCCGGCAACGTCGGCTTCCGCAACAAGCGCGACGCGCAGTTCGCCCAGATCGTCGAAATCGCGCTCAAGAACGACAAGTGCGTGCGCATCGGCGCCAACTGGGGCTCGCTCGACCAGGAACTGCTGACGACGCTGATGGATGCCAACGCGCTGGCTTCGCGCCCGCTGTCGGCGCGGGCGGTGACGCAGGAGGCGATGGTCCAGTCGGCGCTCATCTCGGCGGCGCGGGCCGAGGCGATCGGCCTCGAGCGCGACCGCATCATCCTGTCGGCCAAGGTCTCGGCGGTGCAGGACCTGATCGCCGTCTATCGCAGCCTCGCGACCCGTTCGGATTACGCGCTCCACCTCGGCCTCACCGAGGCCGGCATGGGCTCGAAGGGCATCGTCGCTTCGTCCGCCGCGCTCGGCGTGCTGCTCCAGGAAGGGATCGGCGACACGATCCGCGTCTCCCTGACGCCCGAGCCGAACGGCGACCGCACGCTGGAAGTGAAGGTCGCGCGCGAGATCCTGCAGACGATGGGCTTCCGCATCTTCGCGCCGCAGGTCGCGGCCTGCCCCGGCTGCGGCCGCACCACTTCGACCGTGTTCCAGGAACTGGCGCAGCAGATCGAATCGTTCCTCGAACAAGCGATGCCGCAGTGGAAGACGCGCTATCCCGGCGTCGAGACGCTCAACGTCGCGGTGATGGGCTGCATCGTCAACGGTCCGGGCGAGAGCAAGCACGCCGACATCGGCATCTCGCTGCCCGGCACGGGCGAGACGCCCGCCGCGCCGGTGTTCGTCGACGGAGTCAAGACCGTGACGTTGCGGGGCTCGACCATCGCCGCGGAATTCAAGCGGCTGGTCGAGGCTTACGTAGAGAAACGCTTCGGCGGCCGCGGCATGGCCGCGGAGTAGGGCGCTCGCATTCGCTGACGTCAGAGATAACGCGCGCGGACCCGAGCGATGCGCGTCGTGTTTGCGCGTAACGCCGACGCGATGGGAGGCGTGCGGCGGCCGTTACGGCGCCGGCGTCACGCCAGTCCGCGCTAAGCGTCACAGGTAGCGTCACTTATTCGCCGCGGCGCGCCCATTTCCTTGACCATATGTTCTCGTTGTGTTCTCCTTTCACAGGTTGAAATTCTCTATGGAGAAGCCGCTTGGGCGCGCTTCCGTTCATCCGTTTCTTTGGTCTCAGCGAAGACGGCGTGCGTTGCGGCGCGGACGGCCTCGCCGTCGGCCCGACGCCGTTGCTCCGCCGCGCCGCCTCCGGCGGGTGGGATCGGAAGCATTGTGGCGATACGGAGCCCTGACGTGAGCCCGGAAGACTATGCGCAGATGCCGACCGAGCGGCTGCTGCTTCTGTTCGCCGAGACGGCGAACGCAAGCGGCGTCGGCCGGGTTTTCCAATCCGGCGGCGCGCCGCCCGACGCGGTCCTGCCGACGCGAGAGGAAGCCAAGCGCGGCTTGGCCGACAGCGCGGCGATCGCCGGCGCGCTGAGCTTGAAGGCGACGGCGCCCGAGATCGAGCCGCTGTTCGACAGCGACGACCCCGACATTCGCATCTGCGCGGCGGCGCTGCTGAGCGCCTTCGCGCCGGCGCTGAGCGAAGCGGCGTGGCGCGGGGTGATGGCCAAGCGCACGACCCGCGAGGCGCTGGCGTTGGGGGCGCGCGCGCGCACGCCGCCGCCGACGCGTCCAGCCCTCGCCGAGATGGACGACGACGCGTTGATGACGCGGTTCGAGGACGCGGCCGAACGGCTGACCGCGTGCCGCTTCATCGATTGGCGCGACGACGAAAGCGACAAGGACGTCCGCAACGCCATCGTCGCCGAGCAGTCGCAGATCGGCGCGGAGATCAGAAGGCGCGGCATGCTGGCGCGGCTGCTGCCGTTCCTCGACGGCGCCGAGCCGTCGGCCCGCCTGTTCGCCGCGCTCGGCTGTCTGCGCATCGCCGCGGTGAAAGCGGTCGCCACGCTGGAGGAAATCGGCGACGACGGCGGTCTCGACGATCGCGCCGTCGCGCTCGACAACCTCGAGCGCTGGCGCAACGGGCCTGGCGCCGTCGACGAGGCGTGACGGCAGCGGGCGGATGGCGCGCCGGCGCGCCCTGCGCTACCAAGGCGCAAGCTGACGTGGGCCGCTCGAGCCCGCACGCCGGAGCCTTCGATGTACGAACCGCCGCTCCATCGCCAGGACGATCTCGCCGCCCTGCATGATCTGATCCGCCGCCGGCCGCTCGGCCTGATCGTCAATCGCGGGGCGCAGGGGCTCGCCGCCAATGCGGTTCCGTTCCTCATCGACGCCGGGATCGGGCGGTTCGGTCGGCTGCGCGCCCATGTCGCGCGCGCCAACGGCCTGTGGCGCGAGCTGCAGGGGGAGGCCGAGACGCTGGTCGTGTTCCAGGACGTCGACCATTACATCTCGCCGTCGTGGTATGCGACCAAGCGCGAGACCGGCAAAGTCGTGCCAACCTGGAATTACGTGATGGTCCAGGCGCGCGGCCGCGCGAAGGTGATCGAGGACGAGGCCTGGCTGCGCGGCCAGATCGCCGAACTCACCGCGACGCACGAAGGCGGCCGGGCCGCGCCATGGGCGGTCGACGACGCGCCCGAGGATTTCGTCGCCGCGATGGCGCGCCAGATCGTCGGCCTGGAGATCGAGATCGACGATCTGCGCGGCAAATGGAAGGCGAGCCAGAACCGTCCGGCCGCCGACCGCGCCGGCGTGATCGCCGGTCTGACCGAAGACGGCGACCCGGACGCGCTGGCGATGGCGGCGATCGTCGGCCAGGCGGCGAAATAGC
Source organism: Roseiarcus sp. (assembly GCF_049514155.1). Classification (GTDB taxonomy): domain Bacteria; phylum Pseudomonadota; class Alphaproteobacteria; order Rhizobiales; family Beijerinckiaceae; genus Roseiarcus. The sequence goes on from NZ_JBEKVH010000016.1 coordinate 37,259, forward strand.
GCATTCGCAGGCGCCCGCCCGCCGTCCGTCCGCCGCTTCCGGCCATTTTGCAATTTTCCGCTTGACTTCGACATGTTTCGATATATCTTGCTGTAAGATATATCGTGATCGGTCTTGAATAGACATATCGCGATAGATCGCAACTCAAAAGGAAAAGCAATGCATTTCAGACACTTCAACCAAGATGAACATGGACGGGATGGCCGCGGCGAGGAGCGCGGACGCTGTGTCCATGACGGCTTCGGCCGCGACGGGCGCTTTGGCCGCCATTGGCGCGGCGGCTACGAACCGCGCGACGGCCGCCCGTTCGATTCCGGCGACCTTCGGTTCGTCATTCTCGCCATGTTGGCCGAGAAGCCGCGCCACGGCTACGAGATCATCAAGGCGCTCGGCGAGCGGGTCGGCGGCGGCTACAGCCCGAGCCCCGGCGTCGTCTATCCGACCCTGTCGATGATCGAGGACATGGGCTACGCGACCGCCGCGCAGGAGCAGGGCGGGCGCAAGCTTTACACGCTCACCGCCGAAGGCGAAGCCTTCGTCGCCGAGAACAAGGCGCAGGTCGACGCGATCTTCGCCCGTCTCGACGGCGCGGAGGGCGCGCGGCGCGGCGACTTCGGGCCGGTCCTCAGGGCGATGGAGAACCTGCGGATGGCGGTGCGCCTGCGCGTCCGTCGGCGCGAGTCGACCGCGGCCGTGGTCCAGGCGATCGCCGACGCGCTCGACACCGCCGCCAAAGCGGTCGAGCGGCTCTGAGCGGCGCGGCCCGGCGCCGGGCCGCCGCCGTCTCCCCTCCGACGCGCTCGCGCCGACGCGCGTCACGCCCTTTTTGACCCATGTCATCGCCCCGATCGGAGCGGCGCGACAGCATGAACGAAAAGGGGAGGAGCCGAGGGGCGATGTTCAAGCACATCCTCATTCCCACCGACGGAACCGACCTTTCGCGCAAGGCGGTCATCTATGGCGTGCAACTCGCCAAGACGGTCGGCGCGCGCGTCACCGCAATCACCGTCAGCGAGCCCTATAACGTCGCCTCAATGGACGCGGTGCTGGTCGCCGAGACGCCTGAAGAGCACGAAGCGCAGACGGCGCGCGTCGCCGAGCGCGCGCTCGAGCAGGTGCGGATGGCCGCCGAAGCGGCCAGCGTCAGCGCCGAGACACTGCGCGAGGTCCACGACCAGCCCTATCGCGCCATCATCGATTGCGCCCGCGCTTGCGGTTGCGATCTCGTCGTCATGGCGTCGCATGGCAGGCGCGGCGTCGCCGCGCTGCTGGTCGGCAGCGAGACGACCAAGGTGCTCACCCACAGCACGATCCCGGTGCTGGTCTACCGCTGAGGCGCGGGCGGCGCTTCGTTGCACGCCGGCTATGGCCGCCAGCGTGACTACGAGGCTTTCGGAGCTTGCGGACATGGTCAAGGTGCTAGAAGGCTTGGCAAGCATCTAAGGACGCCTGATCCGAATGACAGCTCACATCCGGGGCGTGTCGGCTTAGAAGAGGGGGAGCGGATGGTCAGCATCGCGCCTGGTAATCGAGAAGGCCCTCCGGGAAGCCTGATAGGAACCCGGCGAGACATTGTGGTCATTGGAGCTTCGCGGGGAGGCGTCGATGCCCTTACAGGAATTGTCGCGGCCTTGCCGCCCAGCCTACAGTCCACGCTCCTCATCGTGCTTCACACCAGCCCTACGCATGTAAGCCAATTTCCTGCGATCCTTTCCGGAGCCGGCCCACTTCCGGCCGAGCACGGAAGAAATGGCGCGCGCATTGAGCGCGGCCACATTTACGTGGCGCCTCCGGACCATCACATGACAGTCGGCCCGATCGGTTTCATTCAGCTCAACCAAGGTCCTAAGGATAATTACACGAGACCGGCCGCCGATCCGCTCTTTCGGTCGGCGGCGAGCATATATGGCTCGCGCGTGATCGGAATCATACTGACGGGGGGTGGCAGCGACGGGACAAACGGACTCATTGCTGTCGAACAGGCCGGCGGCCTCGCAATAGTGCAGGACCCGGACGAGGCTCTCGATCCAAACATGCCGCTGAGCGCTCTTCTCCGTGACAACCCAAATCTCTGCTTGCCGTTGAGCAAGATACCGGGCGTCATCATCAGGCTTAGCCCGGTCTCGCAAGCAAACGTCTAAAAGCCCGCATGGCGGGGTTGACTCTTCCTGGATCTTTGCCGGGGAGCCGTCTCACGCCAAAGGTCATCAAGCAAGCGGCTCGCGAGAAAACTGACCAGCAAGGCGCCTATCTGGCAGCCAGGAAATTTATCACCGGCGGATTCCAAACTGACCCACGACCCAAGCGGGCGGCGGCTTGACGGCGGCGAACCGCATGGATTTCGCTGGCATCAGCAGTCCCTTCTCCCGGTAAACGGGGAGAAGGGACGCCACGCGTCAATCTTTCCACAGCATGCCCCAGCCGGAGTCAGCCATGCCCGTGCACTTCACCGCTGACGAAATGGCCGCGCGCAAGCGCCGGCTGCTCGGCGCGATGGCCGAGCTTCGGCTCGATGGGCTGCTGCTGTTCGCGCAGGAAAGCGACTATTGGCTCACCGGCTACGACAGCTTCGGCTTCTGCTTCTTCCAGTGCCTCTATGTCGGCGGCGACGGCCGCGTCGCGCTGCTGACCCGCTCGG
>NZ_JBEKVH010000017.1:0-39876 GCF_049514155.1 Roseiarcus sp.
ACGACATCGTCGACCATTGCTGCGACGCCTGGAACAAGCTCGTCGATCAACCCTGGAAGATCATGTCCATCGGCCTGCGAGATTGGGCCTACAGGTCGTGATCAGAGAGTCTTGGTATTAGCTGCGAAACCAATTTAGGAGGGTAGTTTCTCGCGCTACCGCTGGGTGGGGGATTGCAATGAGCTTCTTTACCGACGCGGAAGCGTCGAGCCTTCGCATCGCGCGCATAAGCTTGCATATCGTGAGCGACGACGAGTTCAGACCCGAGCCGGAACTAGCAATCGAACACGACGATTTCCTTCTCGATCGCATCCGCGATGTCGCCCCAGCGAGCGTTTATCGGTTTGATGACGTATCCGCTGCGCGGGACACTATAGAGGCGATCGCGACTCGCAAAGTGGGCTTCGAGGAAGGCGCGCAGACACTTGCTCGGGAGTTTTGCCGGTTTCACCAAGGCAACACGCGGGATGGTGCGTTTTTCGTCTTTGAACTCGGCACAGATGACGAGAGCGTCCGATTGTATGCGCTGATGAAGTACGACTACGGACAGGCCTTGGAGCTCATAGAGCGGGAAGGTGCCGCGGGTCTTCGTCGAATTGTCGAAGCGTTTATTGACGACAAGTCGGCAATCCAAAAGTCAGCGCTGGTGCGCGTGGTCAACGGCTCGGCGGAGGCTTCGATCTCGACTCGTGACCGCATGGGCCGACCGGCGCCGCAGCTCACCGACTATTTCATTCGCTATCTCCAAGTGGTGCGCGACCGTACGGACAGCGAGCTTACCACCGCTGTTAAGGATGTGGTCCGGGCCGCCCTGGAAGATCATCGAGAGCATCTTCCTTCTGGTGGAGTGGCGCCCGCAGTCTCGCGCGCATTGGAGGTTCTGCGCAATACCGAGACGATAACAGAGGACGTGGTCAACCACGCGGTTTGGATGGGGGCTGGGCAACCGGCGGACGACCAGGTGTGCGATTCGCTAAAGAAGTCCGTTGGTCGCCTAGTTAAGCGCAAGCGTTTGGCCGGCGTCGCGTTCCCGCCGGATGGGACTCAGCTCGCCAGACCAATCACTCGACTGGTGCGCACCGAAGAGGGAGTGACGATCCAGTATAACACCGGCCTCGAAGGTCAAGCAGTTAGGAAAACAGAACTTTCGGATGGAGAGACCCAATTCATCATCACCACGAGAAAGTACACGGATGCTGTCCTCTCTGAAAGCTCTGGCCGCCGCCGTTGACGGGCTCAGCGCCCGGGGACTTGCGACGCTCACGGAGACACCGTCTGCTCTGACGATTGCGTCGCTGCCCGCGGCCGAATTGGAACAGCTGTTTCCGCTGCTCACGGCCGTCGGATGGCGCTGCGACATCATCGACGGTGCGGGTGAACGGGCCGAAACGAGTACTTTTAAATCAGACTACCAGCCATTTATAGTGACGGTGGAGAAGCCCAGCCAAGCCGCCGCTCTACGGGTGGTCACCTCAGCGGGTCTTAGGGCCTTCTTGCTCGCAGAACGCGGAGATGAGCTCTGGGAAGTCGCTACGCTCGCGACACCTTTTGCAACAATGGCCGCAAGCTTCTTGCCATGGGGCTCCTCAAGTATTTTCAGCCCCGCCCCCGCGACCAAGAGCCCCCGCCAGTTAGTGAAGGACCATAAGATCCCGCCGAGTGCGCCGAACGACATTCGCGTTTGGATGTTACGCACGCCAGCGAGCGAGCAGCTTTGGGGCGACCCCGTCTTCCAGACTTTCGCCGAATTATCGGCGGGAGCGTTGATGAGAGCTTTAGCCAGCGAAATCAAGAACGACGGCGACCTTGTGTTCACAGGGCCACCCCGTACGCAGCTTGACGCTCCTCGCATTGGGGCGGGCAATGAGCTCAAGCTTAACGGTTACAATGATCTCCTTGCCGCGGCAGCTTGGGTATACGAGAATGTAACCGAAGCCGAACAACGGCATGGCCTGTTCGCCGCGGAGTTCGGTCGCACCCATCCTCCAGCCGAAGCAGAAACAGCCGCGGTCTTTGCTGCCATCGCAGCCAATGTTCTCGAAGGTGCGAGGCTCGCTTATCAGCTGAGTTTGTCAGACCTAACCCGAGAAGCGATTAAGGCGCAGGGAGATCTCAGGAAAGCTGTCGCCGACGACACTGCGAAGCTGGCTGATAATGCGCGGCAAGTTGTCACCGCCGTCGCCGCAGCGCTCGCGACCTGCATCGGACTCGTTGCTGCAAAGGTCGGCACGACAACCCCCCACTGGCTATTGGCGGTAGTTGCTTTTCTTGCCGGAGTTTACGTCTGCGTCGTTGTGGCAACCGGCTGGGTCTTTATGAGCGTGCAGCGGGACATGCGTCAAAAGTGGAGATCTCGTCTCTATCGCTTCATTCCCAAGCCCGATTACGACGCGATGGTCGTCGACCCTGCAGGGCGTGCAGAGGCGATGTTCACAGTTAGTGCGATAGCCGGCGGAGTCGTGGCGACTTTCGCCATCGTGATAATTCTGATGGTGTTCTTGACTCCTTGATTCCCAATATATGACTTCCTGAACGGAAGACTCCCCTTCCCCTCCGTCACACTCCAAGCCGTCGGCCTCACGGAAGCAGGACCCTCCGAAGTTTTGCCGCCGTCAATGGTCTCCGACCGCCGGAGGCGGCGCGCCATAGGGCGTCGAGAGACGCCCGTCTTTCGACGGGCTCTGGCGCGCCATTGACGGCGGCAAAACTTCGGAAACAAGAGGCTTCCGCGAGGTCGACGGCGCGCTATGCCAAGCGGAAGGGCACTCGGCTAGCCGCTCGCGCGGCGACCCCTCATCCGGCGTTGCTTTGCAACGCCACCTTCTCCCACAAGGGGAGAAGGGGAGCGCGCGGCGCCACGCTCGTTCTGGCGCAGCGAGCCGCCCCTCATCTGTCGGCTGCGCCGACATCTTCTCCCCGCAAGCGGGGCGAAGGGGCGCGCCGTGCCTTGAATTTGCAGGACGCTCTTGTTGCAGACGTTCAGGCGCAGAGGTCGCCCTATGTCCCGCGCTTGAGCGCGTCGGCGGCGACGGTGAGCGGCAGGACGAGGGAGAGCGGCGTGTCGTCCAAGCGGAGAGCGCCATAGCCTTCGTACCAGCGCGCCGCGCGGTCGTTCTTGGCGTCGATGAGCAGGGCGACGCCGCCGACGTCCTGTGCGACGCGGATGCAGCGATCGGCCGCGCGCAACAAAAGGGCGCCGCCGAGGCCGCGGCCTTGCGCCGTTTTGTCGACAGCGAGCCGGCCGAGGCGGAACACGGGCACGTCGTAACGCGCCAGGCCTTTCTTCGCCAGCGCCGGCGTTCGCGCATATTCGAGCGAGGCCGGCGACAGCGTATAGAAGCCGAGGATGCGCGCCGGCGCGTCGGCAGGCGCGGCGACGAAACATTTCGCGCCGCCGCTTTCATGGTTCTGGCGCGCGTATTTTTGCAGATAGAGATTGAGATCGGCGTCGCCGCAGTCGAAGGCGTCGCGGTCGTGCCGCTTGGCGAGCGGCGCTTCCTCCCAGCGAAGCGCCGTCATCGCAGCGTGAAGCCGGCCTTTGCAGCGCGCACGAGCCGGTCCGGCGCCGCCGGCGGATTTTCCAGCAGCGCAAGCACGCGCAACGAGTCGCGCTCGGAGAGCGTGACCCGTTCGGCCTCCGCGATATCCGCCTCGGCCTTCGGCAGCACGGCGCCGAGAATGTAGCCGGTCAGATCGAGCCGCTTGAGCGACGCGGCGCGGGTCAGCGTGGCCTTGTCTTCGGGGCGGAGCCGCAATTCGACCCGCCCGCTTTCGGTGAGAGCGCGGGGCATGGAACCTCCATTTCGTTGTCCACTAACATACGGATTGAATCCGTACCAGAGGGCTCCGAACAACCTGCCATCACACCCCAAGCCGTCGGCCTCACGGAAGCAGGACCTTCCGAAGTTTTGCCGCCGTCAATGGCGCGCGCATAGCCCGTCGAAAGACGGGCGTCTCCCGACGCCCTATGGCGCGCCGCCGTAGGCGGTCGAAGACCATTGACGGCGGCAAAACTTCGGAAACAAGACGCTTCCGCGAGGTCGACGGCGCTCTTCGTCGAGCTGGCGCCGGTCGCGCACATTGCGGCGACAAGGCGGACTGCGCGGACAATCGCCCGGCCCCTCATCTGTCGGCTTCGCCGACATCTTCTCCCCGCGCGCGGGGAGAAGGGGCATGCGGCCGCCGTCTGCTCCCTCTGGCGCAGCGAGCCGCCCCTCATCTGTCGGCTTCGCCGACATCTTCTCCCCGCGCGCGGGGAGAAGGGGCGCACGACCGCGGCCACGCTCGTTCTGGCGCAGCGAGCCGCCCCTCATCTGTCGGCTTCGCCGACATCTTCTCCCCGCGTGCGGGGAGAAGGGGCGCGCGACTGCGGCCACGCTCATTCTCGCGTAGCGAGCCGCCCCTCATCTGTCGGCTTCGCCGACATCTTCTCCCCGCACGCGGGAGAAGGGGCGCGGGTCACCCCTTCTTCGGCCGCCGCACGCTGCGGGTGCGCTCGGGGGCGCCGGCGGCGACGAGCAGCTTGCGGAATTCGTCGCGCTTCTCGTGGATCGAAGCGATCACCAGCCCCATCGGCACGCCGATGTCGACCAGCGTCGCCTCGGACAGCTGCAGGCTCGCTTCGATCGTTTCCGGCACCGCATCGGTGACGCCGAGCTGGTACAGCGTGCGCGCATGGTCCGCGTCGCGCGCGCGGGCGATGATGGTGATGTCGGGCCTCAGGCGCCGCGCGGCGGCGACGACCTGCTCGTTGGCGCTCGGCTTGTCGAGGGTGATGACCAGGGCGCGCGCCGTCTCGAGGCCGCAGCGGCGGAGGAAATCCTCGCGCGAAGCGTCGCCGTAATAGACCGGCTTGCCGGCGCGCCGCTCGCGCGCGGTCAGATTCGGATCGGCGTCGACGGCGATGAAGCGGATACGGTGCGCCGCCAGCATTTCGCCGATCAGCGTTCCGACCCGCCCGTAGCCGACGATGACGACGCGGCCGGCGTCCTCTTCGGGCGGCGCGACCAGGGCTTCGGGGTCGAGCTCGCGCACGCGCCGCCGCGCCAGCGCCGCGCCGAGGCGGCCGAGGGAGGGGATCGCCATCATCGACAAAGCGACGGCGACAAGCAGGATCGCCGCGTCGGCGCGGTCGACGACGCCGCCGGCGACCGCGGCGGCGATCACGACGAAGGCGAATTCGCCGCCGGGGCCGAGCAGCAGCGCCGCCTCGCCGGCGACGCGGCCCGGCGCGCCGAACAGACGCCCGAGGACGAACACGATCAGCGCCTTGATCGCGATCACGGCGACAGCGATTCCGATCGTCACGACCGGCGCTGCGGCCAGGATCGACAGGTCGAGCTGGGCGCCGACCGAGACGAAGAACAGGCCGAGCAGCAGGCCCTTGAACGGCTCAATGGTGACTTCGATCTCGCGGCGGAACTCGGTCTCGGCGAGCAGCAGGCCGGCGACGAACGCGCCGAGCGCCATCGACAGCCCGCTGGCGGCGGCGGTCAGCGCCGCGCCCAGCACCACCAGCATACAGGCCGCCATGAAGAACTCGGGGCTGCGCGTCAGCGCCACCGAGTGGAACAACGGCCGCAGCACCAGCCGGCCGACGACGATCACCGCGGCGAGCGCCGCCGCCGCCGGCGCAAGCGCGATCGCGATGCTGACGGCGAGGTTGCCGCTGTGGCCGCCGCCCGACAGCATCGTCACCAGCACCAGCAGCGGCGCGACCGCGAGGTCCTGCAGCAGCAGCGCGGCGAAGCTCAGGCGGCCGACCGGCGCGGCGAGGCGTTTGCGTTCGGCGAGCACCGGAATGACGATCGCGGTCGAGGACAGCGCCAGAGCCGCGCCGATCGTCGTCGCCGCCGCGGCCGTCCGCCCGAGCGCATAGGCGAGGAGGCCCAGCGCCAGCGCGGAGACGACGAGCTGGCTGAGGCCGAATTCGAACACCAGCCGGCGCATGCGCTTGACGCGCTCGAACGACAGTTCGAGACCGATGGTGAACAGCAGCACGACGACGCCGAATTCGGCCAGCCGGGCGATCGCCTCGACGTTGGTCAGCGCCAAGGCGGCCAGGATGGGCGTGCGTTCGGCGAGTCTGCCGAGGCCAAACGGGCCGAGAGCGACGCCGGCGAGCAGGTAGCCGAGCACAGGGCTGATCCGCAGGCGGACGAACAGCGGCGCGACCACCCCCGCGGTGGCGAGGAACAGCAACGCTTCCTTGTAGACGCCGAGATCGAATGGCGCGTTCATCGGTCCTGTCGCAGCCGCCCCCCGGCCGAGCTTAGTCGATTCGCTTGCGCCGAAGCGACCTCGCCACGCCGACAGGCGCCAGCCCCTCTTGTAGACGCGGCCGATGGCCGCGTCCTCTTTGTGAGGGTCACACGATGAACGGCGCTTTCGCGCCGGACGCGCTCACCGAGCGCGTCTACAGGCCGCCCCGTCGGGCGCGCCGCAAACGCAAAAACCCTCTCGGCTGGGCGGGCCGAGGGGGTCAAGAATGATCCAGAGAGCGCTAGAAAGCGGCTCAAGCGGCCTTGGGCTCGGCCGCCGTCTCAGCTTCCGCCTGCTTTTTGACGATCTCGCGCTTCAACGCCGCGGCGCCGTCGGAGAGCTCGCCGTCGCGGGCCTTCAGCAGGAAATTGTCGAGCCCGCCACGGTGCTCGACCGTGCGCAGGGCGGCGGCTGCGACGCGCAGTCGCACCGCGCGGCCGAGCGCATCGGAGATCAGGGTCACCCGGCACAGGTTCGGCAGAAAACGGGTGCGCGTCCTGTGGTTGGAATGGCTGACCTTGTTGCCGGTCTGGACGGCGATCCCCGTCAGCTCGCAACGGCGTGACATAGCGCAACTTCCCTTGATCAAAACTGGGTAGAAAACCCCAGGCGATTCCGCGGTCAGCCGCGCTTCGCAAACGAAAGCGTCGGCGCCGCCCTTCCGGCCCTGGCGTCTCAGGTCGGCGGTCTATAGGGGAAGGGCCAAACGGCGTCAAGCGCGAGGGGCTGGTTCATGAACGCAGGCGAGGTCGCCGATCCGCTCGGCGCGGCGCCGCGGCTGGCGGCGTTGCAGGCGGCGATCGCCACGCGGGCGCGCGACTGCGACCGCGATCCCGCCGCAGTGACCTTGGTCGCCGTCTCCAAGACCTATTCGGCCGACGAGGTCTGGCCGACCATCGCCATCGGCGGCCAGACGATCTTCGGCGAGAACCGCGTCCAGGAAGCCAAGGCGAAATGGCCGGGGTTGCGCGCCCGCGCCGCCGAACTCGGCAAAACGCTCGAATTGCATCTGATCGGTCCGCTGCAGAGCAACAAGGCGGGCGAAGCGGTCGAGCTGTTCGACGCCATCGAGACCGTAGACCGCGACAAAATCGCCCAGGCGCTCGCCGCGGCGATGGCCAAGGCGGGCAAGCGACCGCGTCTGTTCGTCGAGGTCAACACCGGCGCCGAGCCGCAGAAGGCCGGAATTGGCCCACGCGACGCCGACGCCTTCCTCGCCCGCTGCCGCGACGTCCACGGCCTGGCGATCGAGGGGCTGATGTGCGTGCCGCCGGCCGGCGAACCCGCCTCGCCGCATTTTGCCTTGCTCAAGGTCATCGCCGAGCGCAACGGGATCAAGCAATTGTCGATGGGCATGAGCGGCGATTGGCCGCTCGCCGTGCCGCTCGGCGCGACCGAAGTGCGCGTCGGCAGCGCCATTTTCGGCGCGCGAACATGACGAGCGCCGCCTTTGACGCGTCGGCGACGCCGGCGTGACCCAACCGACCTGCGACGCCGCCTCGATGGGGGCTCGTCGCGTCCACGGAGTGAAAGCATGAGTCAAGTCGTTCTCACCCTCAACGCCGGCTCCTCGTCGGTGAAGTTCGCCATCTTCGCCTACGGAAGCGGCGGCTTCGACGAGTTGGCGAGGGGGCAGGTGGAAGGGCTCGGCGCCCAGGCGACGTTCACCGCCAAGCGCACGTCGGGCGCGAAGGTGCAATTCACCCTCGATCCGGGCCAGGGCGCCCCCGACCACCGCGCGGCGATGAAGGCGATCCTGCGCTGGCTCGGCGAGGAGAAGCTCGACGACAACGTCGTCGCGGTCGGCCACCGCGTTCTCCACGGCGGGCGCGACTTCACCCAGCCGGCGCGCGTCGACGCGGCGCTGCTGGCGACCCTGCGCACCCTGATTCCGCTCGGCGAGCTGCACGAGCCGTTCAACATTCTCGGCATCGAGGCGGCGATCGAAGCGTTCCCCAAGACGCCGCAGGTCGCCTGCTTCGACACCGCCTTCCACCGCGCCCAACCGTTCGTCGCCGACGTCTACGGGCTGCCGCGCTCCTATTACGACGAAGGCGTGCGCCGCTACGGCTTCCATGGCCTGTCCTACGAATACATCGCGCGACGACTGAAGATGGTCGCGCCGGAGATCGCCGGCGGCCGCGTCGTCGTCGCCCATCTCGGCAACGGCTCCTCATTGTGCGCGATCCGCAACGGCCGCGCGGCGGCGACGACCATGGGCATGACCCCGCTCGACGGCGTGCCGATGGGCACCCGCTCCGGCCAGATCGATCCCGGCGTGCTGTTCTATCTGATGAAAGTGAAGGGTATGAGCGTGACGGAGGTCTCGGACCTGATCACTTACAATTCCGGCCTCAAGGGCCTCTCTGGCATCTCGCAGGACATGCGGGCGCTAGAGGCGTCGGACAGCCCGGCGGCGAAGGAGGCGATCGACTATTTCGTCTATCGCATCCGCCGCGAGATCGGCAGCCTGGCGGCGGCGCTCGACGGCCTCGATGCGATCGTCTTCACCGGCGGCATCGGCGAGAACTCGCCGCGCACGCGCGCCGAGGCGCTGACCGGCATGGAGTGGCTCGGCGTCCATCTCGACAAGGCGGCCAACGCCGCCAACGCACAGCGCATCACCACCGCCGATTCCAAGACGATGGCGCTCGTGGTGAAGACCAACGAAGAGCGGATGATCGCCGAACACGCGATCAACGTCGCCGGACTCGCCGCTCAGCTCGAGTCGGCCGCGCGCTGATCCTTGGCCGCGGCGGCGAATTCCGGCCGCAGGACGCGATAGAGACGCATGAAGCGCTCGCGCGCGGCGGCGAAGGCGTCGACGAGGCCGGGCTCGGGCTCGGTCACATCGGCGATCGGCGGGGCTGAGCAGATTGTCTCCGGCGCCGCGCCGGTCGCCGCGAGAACCGCCAGCCGCGCCGCGCCGAACGCGGGTCCGACTTCGCCGCCCTGGCGGCGCGTGATCGGCGCGTCGACCGCCGCCGCGATCATCCGCGTCCATAGAGCGCTGCGCGCGCCGCCGCCGATCAAATCGAAGCCTTGCGGCGCGTCGCCGGTCGCGGCAAGACAGGCGCGCGCCTCGGCGAGCGTCAGCGCGACCCCCTCCATCGCCGCCCGCGTCAGATCGACGCGCGCAGCGGCTTCCGTAAGGCCGAAGACGACCCCGCGCGCGTGCGGGTCGTCGTGCGGCGTCCGTTCGCCGGAGAGATAGGGCAGGAACGTCGTTTCGTTCGGGCCGCGATAATTCTCCGCCGCTTCGCGCTCGAGCGCGCCGGCGTCGACGCCGACGAGGCGGCCGACGAAGGCGAGCGCGCCGGCGCCGTTGAGCATCGCCGCCATCCGATACCAGCGGCGCGGCAGCGCGTGAGCGAAGCTGTGGACGATCTTTTCCGGCGCGGCGCGATAGGCGTCGGAAACGACGATCATCTGCGAAGCGGTGCCGAGCGAGATGAACGCGTCGCCCGGCCGCGTCGCGCCGATCCCGACCGCCCCGACCGCGGCGTCGCCGCCGCCCGCCGCAACCACCAGTCGCCGCTGCAGGCCGAGCGCGTCGGCGACTGCCGGCGTGAGCGACCCGACCGAGTCGCTGCCCTCGACCAGTCGCGGCGCGCAGGCGGGATCGACGCCGCTCGCCGCAAGCGCGTCGATCGACCAGGCGCGCGCCCGTTCGTCGAGCCACCACGTCCCCGCCGCGTCGCTCATGTCGGAAGCGATCTCGCCGGTCAGGCGGAAGCGCAGGTAGTCCTTGGGCTGAATGACATGGGCGATCGCGGCGAAGATCGATGGCTCGTGACGCGCGAGCCAGATCAGCTTCGGCGCGACGAACCCGGCCATCGGCTTGACGCCGACGACGTCGGCAAGCGGTCGATGGCGTTCCCACAGTTCGGCCGCCTCGCGGTGGGCGCGCCCGTCGTTGTGAAGGATCGCCGGCCTCAGCGGCTTGCCGTCGCGGCCGATGAGCACTGCGCCGTGCATCTGGCCGGAGAAACCGATCGCTTCGGCGCCGGCGAAGGCCTCAGGCGCGGCGCTTCTGAGCTCGCCGAGCGCGCCGATCATCGCCGCGACCCAGGCTTCGGGATCCTGCTCCGACCACAAAGGCCGCGGACGATCGGGGCGGTACGCGCGCGTCGCCGCGGCGATCAGTCCTCCTCCCGCTTCCACCAGCACGGCCTTGAGTCCGGACGTGCCGCAATCGACGCCAATCGCAATCATCGTCAGACTGTCGCGGAAATCGACGCGCTCGACAAGCGCCGTGGGACGCGGCGCGAGGACGCGGACCCCCCAACGGCGCCGTCCCCCGTCCTTGGACGCCCGCGCTCACGCGATGGGGCCTGAAGATGAGGGAGAGCGTGGCCTAAGGCGACTCGCTAATCGCGCCAGACGCCGTCGCGGGCGGCGCAGATCGCCCAGGCGGGCGGCGTGTCCGCAGCCACGTCGGCGGCTGCGGTCCGCCCGGCGCCGAGACCCTTGGCGAGAATGTAACGCAGGCCGACGAGGACAGGCTGATCGGCGCCGCGCGCAGCCGCCTCGACCGACCGTCGCTCGTCGTCGGCGGCATGGAGCGCGAAGGCGCGCACCATCCGCGCCGCGAGCACGCCGCTCGGCAGGTCGCGGCGCGAAGCGTCGGCGGTGAATCGCTCGGCGAACTCGCCGCCGATCGACGCCAGCGCGGCGCGCGCGACATGGACGTTGGTGCAGGTGCGGACGATTTCTCGCAAAGCGGTCACGGGCGCCTCCTGTCGTTCCCCCGGGACCAACTCTTACGGGTCGATCGCGACGAAGATGAGGCGACGGCGCGACGCTTGCGCATACGGACCGTGAATATAACGCGGCGCCCACAAGGGGCGCCGCGCATTTTCGTCGAATCTTAGGCGACGCTTTTACTTGCCGAGCGCCTTGTCGGTGACGACCGTGGTGTAGGCGCCGACCGGCTCCTTGGTGATGACCGGATCGGAGCCGCCGGTCAGCAGCGTCTTGACCGTACGCTCGTAGTCGGCCTGGTCGAGCTTGCCGTCCGAGCCGGCGGTGAGCTTGTTGATCTCGCTCATCATCTGCTTCTGGTGATGCTCGGTCTGGGCGCCGGTCGCATCGTTGTCGAGCACGATCTTGGCCGCCGCGTCGGAGTTCTCGCGCGCCCACGCCCAGCCCTTCATCGACGCCTTGACGAAGCGCGCCATCTTGTCGACGAAGGCCGGATCCTTGAGCTTGTCCTCCATGGCGTAGAGGCCGTCCTCGAGCGTTGCGACGCCCTGGTCCTCGTACTTGAAGACGACGAGCTGCTCGGGCTTGTAGCCGGCGTCGATGACCTGCCAGTACTCGTTGTAGGTCATGGTCGAGATGCAGTCGGCCTGCTTCTGCAGCAGCGGATCGACGTTGAAGCCCTGCTTGAGCACCTTCACCCCGCCCGGCGAGCCGTCGGTCTTGTAGCCAAGTTTGCCCATCCAGTTGAGGAACGGGTACTCGTTGCCGTAGAACCAGACGCCGAGCGTGCGGTCCTTGAGGTCGGCCGGGGTCTTGATGCCGGTGTCGGCGCGGCAGGTCAGCTCGAGACCGGAATGCTTGAACGGCTGGGCGATGTTGACCATCGCCGCGCCTTTCTCGCGCGCGGCGAGCGCCGCCGGCATCCAGTCGACCACCACGTCGGCGCCGCCGCCGGCGATCACCTGCTCCGGCGCGACATCGGGCCCGCCGGGCTTGATCGTCACGTCGAGGTTTTCGTCCTTGTAGTAGCCTTTGTCCTTGGCCACGTAATAACCGGCGAACTGCGCCTGGGTGACCCACTTGAGCTGCAGCGTCACCTTGTCGGCCGCGTGCGCCGCCCCGACGGCGAGGACCGCCGCGGCGCTGACGATTGTAAACAGAGACTTCTTCATCGCTTCACCTCCACTCCTGCCTGCGCGCCGCCAGTGAGGCTGGGCGGCGCCTTGAGCCGAGCCGCTCAATTCTCGCGCCTGCGATAGGACGCGTGCCAGAAGGTCACGCGCCGTTCGATCAGCGCCACCAAGGCGTAGAACGTCGAACCGGTCAGCGCGGCGACGACGATCGTCGCCCACACCATATCGATGCTCAGGTGTCCGACCTCGGTCGAGATGCGAAAGCCCATCCCGACCGTCGGCGTGCCGAAGAACTCGGCGACGATCGCGCCGATCATCGCCAGCGTCGTATTGATCTTCAGCGCGTTGAAGACGAACGGGGCGGCGGCGGGCAGACGCAGCATGCGCAGCGTCTGCGAATAGTCCGCCGCATAGGTCATCATCAGATCGCGCTCCATCGGCCCGGCGCCGGCGAGGCCGACGGTGGCGTTGACCAGCATCGGAAAGAACGTCATCACCACGACCACCGCCGCCTTCGACGGCCAGTCGAAGCCGAACCACATCACCATGATCGGCGCGACGCCGACGATCGGCAGCGCCGAGACGAAATTGCCGAGCGGCAGCAGTCCGCGCTGCAGGAACGGCGAGCGGTCGATGAGGATCGCGACCAGCAGCCCCGCGCCCGAGCCGATCGCGTAGCCGGCGAGCACGCCGCGAATCGTCTGCAAGAAGTCGGCCGCCAGCGTCGGCATCGACGAAACGAACCGCAGCCCGATCGCCGAGGGCGCCGGCAGGATGATCGCCGGCACGCCGAGCAGCTTGACGCCGACCTCCCAGACCGCCAGCACGGCGAGGCCAAAGAGCAGCGGCGGCGCGAAGTCGGCGGCGCGCGCGTTCATCGGCTGAACGCCATGCGACGCAGGACGATGCGGCCGGCGAGCGCGATCAGGCCGACCAGCGCCGCCGACAGCGCGGTGGCGGTGAACAACGCCGCCCAGATCTGCACCGTCTGGCCGTAATAAGAGCCGGCGAGCAGCCGCGCGCCGAGGCCGCCGTCCTCGCTCTTGGTCACTTCGGCGACCACCGCGCCCACCAGCGCCGCCGCGGCGCCGATCTGCATCGAGGCGAAGAAGTACGGCGCGCTCGCCGGGGCGCGCAGCTTGGCGAAGGTCTGGCCCTGCGTCGCCGAATAGGTGCGCATCAGATCGATCTGCAGCGGATCGGGCGTGCGGAAGCCCTTGACCATGCCGACCGTGATCGGGAAGAACGACAGATAGGCGGCGATCACCGCCTTGGGCGCAAGCCCGGTGATGTTGAACTGGTTGAGGATGACGACGATCATCGGCGCCAGCGCGATGATCGGCACCGTCTGCGAGGCGACGATCCACGGCATCATCGAGCGCTCGAGCGTGCGCATCGACTGGATCATCACCGCCAGGCCGATGCCGAACGCAGCGCCGAACAGGAAGCCGATCAGCGTCTCTTCGAGGGTGATCGTCGCATGATAGACGAGGCCGCGTTTCGAGGTCGGCGGCGTCTCGATCACCAGCTTGTAGAGTTCGGCGGCGATCTGATGCGGCGCCGGCAGTTTCGGCCGCTCCATCTCGAGCGTCGCGGCGATGAGCTCGCCGGTCGTGTAGTTCGTCTCGCCGGCGTTGGCGAACATGTCCTCCTGCAGCGACGCGTTCATCAGCGCCGCCGCGGCGTACCACAGCGCAAACAGCGCTACGAGGACGATCGTCACAGGCAGGACATTCTTCATCGCCGCGCCCGCCATGCGGCCGAGCGAGGCCCGGCTCGCTCGTTCGCCTCAGTCATCATAGGAATGGCCCGCCCGTAGCCCATGCCGCACGCGATTGGCGATCTCGAGGAATTCCGGCGTCTCGCGGATGTCGAGCGGCCGCTGACGCGGAAAGCCGGTCTCGATGATGTCCTGGATCCGTCCCGGCCGCGGCGACATGACGACGATCCGCGTCGACAGAAACACCGCCTCGGGAATCGAATGGGTGACGAACAGCACGGTCTTGCGCGTCTTGTCCCACAACCGCAGCAATTGCTGGTTGAGCATGTCGCGGACGATTTCGTCGAGCGCGCCGAACGGCTCGTCCATCAACAGCAGCTCGGGATCGAACGACAGGGCGCGCGCGATCGAGGCGCGCTGCTGCATGCCGCCCGACAATTGCCACGGGTATTTCTTGCCGAAACCGGTGAGGTTGACCAGATCGAGCCCCTCGGCGACGCGTTGGTCGCGCTCGAACTTGGGGTAGCCCATGATCTCGAGCGGCAGGGCGATGTTGTCCGCCACCGTTCGCCATGGATAGAGCGCCGGCGCCTGGAACACGTAGCCGTAGGCGCGGTTCGCCCGCGCCTCCTGCGCGCTCATGCCGTTGACCTGCAGCACGCCGCCGGTCGGCGTCTCGAGATCGGCGACCGCGCGCAGCAACGTCGTCTTGCCGCAGCCCGACGGGCCGATGAACGCGACGAACTCGCCGCGCTCGACCTTCAGATCGATGTTGCTGAGCGCCTGCACCGGCCCGTCGCGCGTCTCGAAACGCAGCGACAGGTCGGCAATGTCGATGACGTGATGCAGGGCCTCGATCGTCGTTTCGGCGTGGGGCGTCTGCGTCATCGTCAACGGGCGACCCCTGGGGCGGTGAAGGTCTCCTTGTAGCGGCTCAGCGCGCGCGCCTCGGCGATGAACGGATCGCGCTTGACGAAGCGGCCGCGCCCGGGCTCGCCGACGACCTTGCCTTCGGTCGCGACCACCTCGCCGCGCGACAGGGTGAAGCGCGGCAGGCCCTGAACCTTGACCCCCTCGAACACGTTGTAGTCGATCACCGAGACCTGCTTGTCGGACGAGATCGTCTTCTTGACGTTGGGGTCCCAGACGACGACGTCGGCGTCGGCGCCGGGCAGGATCGCGCCCTTGCGCGGATACATGTTGAGGATGCGGGCGATGTTGGTCGACGTGACGGCGACGAATTCGTTCATCGTCAGCCGACCGGCGCCGACGCCGTAGGTCCACAGCACCGGCATGCGGTCTTCGAGACCGCCGGTTCCGTTGGGGATCTTGGTGAAGTCGCCGCGGCCGAGCTCCTTCTGACGGGTGGTGAACGAGCAATGGTCGGTCGCCACCACTTGCAGCGAGCCGGCGCGCAGTCCGTTCCACAAGTTGTCCTGGTTGCGTTTGTCGCGGAACGGCGGCGACATGACCCGGCGCGCCGCGTGCGCCCAGTCCTTGCTGAAATACTCGCTCTCGTCGAGCACGAGATGCTGGATCAGCGGCTCGCCGAAGACGCGCATGCCGAGCGAACGGGCGCGGGCGATCGCCTCGTGGGCGGCGATGCAGGAGGTGTGCACGACGTAAAGCGGCACGCCGGCCTGGTCGGCGAGGATGATGGCGCGGTTGGTCGCCTCGCCCTCGACTTCGGGCGGCCGCGACAGGGCGTGGCCTTCCGGCCCGGTGACGCCCTTGGCGAGGTAGAGCTTCTGCAGCGCCGCGACGAGCTCGCCGTTTTCGGCGTGAACGAGCGGCAGCGCGCCGATCTCGGCGCAGCGACGGAACGAAGCGAACAGCTCCTCGTCGTTGACCATCAGCGAGCCCTTGTAGGCCATGAAGTGCTTGAAGGTCGTCACGCCGCGGTCGACGACCTTGGCCATGTCCTCGCGCACCTTGTCCGACCAGTAGGTGACGCACATGTGGAACGAATAATCGGAGATCGCGCGCTCCGCCCGTTTGTCCCAATCGCCGAGCGCCTCCATCAGCGGCTGGCCGTGGCCTGGGATGCAGAAATCGACGACCATCGTCGTGCCGCCCGAGAGCGCGGCGCGGGTGCCGTGCTCGAAGTCGTCGGCCGAATTGGCGCCCATGAACGGCATGTCGAGATGGGTGTGCGGATCGATGCCGCCCGGCATCACGAAGCAGCCGGAAGCGTCGACCTGCTTGTCGCCGTCGAGACCCTCGCCGACCGCCTTGATCGTTCCGCCGTCGATGAGCACGTCGGCGGCGTAGCTGCGATCGGCCGCGACGACCGTTCCGCCTTTGATGACGAGGGACATGACGCCAATTCCTCCTAGTGGCCGGTTAAGCGACGATTTCCGCCTTTTCCAGAGCGGCGTGCAGCAAGACGTTGGCGCCGGCGGTCGACCATTCGAGCTTGATGTCCTCGCTCTCGTTGTGGCTGACGCCGTCGACGCAAGGGGTGAAGACCATCGACGTCGGCGTCACACGCGCCATGTAGCAAGCGTCGTGCCCGGCGCCCGCAACGATGTCGCGATGCGAATAGCCGAAGCGCTGGGCGGCGCGGCGCACCGCGGCGATGCATTCCGCGTCGAAGGGCACTGGCGCGTAATAGAAGACCTGCTTAAGGTCGTAGGTTAGGCCGATCTTGTCGGCGATCGCCTTGACGCCCTCATGCAGCGCCGCGTCCATCTCGCTCAGCGTCGCGTCGATCGGATGGCGGAACTCGCAGGCCAGGAACACCTCGCCGGGAATGACGTTGCGTGAGTTGGGATAGGCGTTGATCATGCCGCAGGTCGAGACGCCGAGCGGCGCCTTGGACAGGCCGATGGCGTTGACGAGTTCGACGACGCGCGCCGCGCCGAGCAGCGCATCCTTGCGCACCGGCATCGGCGTCGAGCCGGCGTGGCTTTCGAAGCCGGTCAGCTTCAGCTCGTACCAGCGCTGGCCCTGGCCGTGGGTGACGATTCCGACGTCGTAACCCTCGTCTTCGAGAATCGGCCCCTGCTCGATGTGCAGTTCGAAATAGGCGTGGACCGGCCGGCCGCCGACCGGCTCCGAGCCCTTGAAGCCGATGCGCGCCAGCTCGTCGCCGAGCTTCTTGCCGTCGGGATCGAGCCGCGAATAGGCGAATTCCTTGGTGTAGACGCCGGCGAACACACCGGAGGAAATCATCGCCGGAGCGAAACGCGAGCCTTCCTCGTTGGTCCAATTGGCGACCTCGATCGGATAGCGGGTCTTGATCTTGAGGTCGTTGAGCGAGCGCACGACTTCCAGCGCGCCGAGCACGCCGAGCACGCCGTCGAACTTGCCGCCGGTCGGCTGGGTGTCGAGATGGCTGCCGAGCACCACGGGGGGAAGATCGTCTTCGACGCCGGCGCGATGCGCGAACATGTTGCCCATCTCGTCGATCTTGAGCGAACAACCGGCCTGCTCGCACCACGCGCGGAACAGTTCGCGGCCCTGCTTGTCGACGTCAGTGAGGGTGAGGCGCTTGCAACCGCCCTTCGGCGTGCCGCCAATCTTCGCCATTTCCATCAGCGAGTCCCACAGCCGCTGTCCATTGATGCGGACATTCGACAGGTCCGACATTCGCCACTCCTTACTGACTGACAATCAACGCTATTATGAATTTGACCAAACGGTCAAATGCCGTAATTCTGCGCGGGGGCGCCCAAGTAGAGGGCGCCGCGCGAGGCCCGAAATGGACAAACAGATCGCCAAGCCGAGCATTCGCGAAGAGAACGAACGCGCCATTCTCGCTGCTGCGGAAGAGGAGTTCGCCGAGCAGGGATTCAGCGGCGCGACGATGGCGGCGATCGCGGCGCGCGCGGGCGTGCCGAAGCCCAATATCTACTACTACTTTTCCACCAAGGAACGCCTCTATCGCGCGGTCGTCGAGCGCGTGCTGACCGAGTGGCTGGCGGCGGCGGCGGCGTTCGACACCAGCGACGATCCGGCCGAAGCGTTGACCTCGTACATCGACGCCAAGATGGACCTCGCACGCGCGATGCCGCTCGGCTCGAAGATCTGGGCGAACGAGATCATGCGCGGCGCGCCGGCGATCCAGGACTTCCTCGACACGACGCTGACGCAATGGGTGCGTTCGCGCGAGCGCGTGGTCAGGCGCTGGATCGCCGACGGCAAGCTGAAGCCGATCGAGCCGCGCGTACTGCTCTACATGATCTGGGCGACGACCCAGCAATACGCCAACGCCGCACACGAGATCGCGACGCTCGAGCACGGCGAGCTTTCCGACGCCGCGTTCGAGCGCGCGAAACGCCAAGTCGCCGAGACAATTTTGGCCGGGGTGGTGGCGAAGCGGGGCGCCTAAGGTCGCGCCGCGCCTAACAACTAGGCAACAATGGTCGGTGTGACCAAACGTCGCGACGGCGTCGAGGCGTATTTGCTCGTCGTTGAGACCCTCGCCATCGGCCAGATTTTGCGAAGCGATCTCAACGCGATAATCCTCGCGCTGGCCGGCCGCGGTCGCACCTGGGCGCTCGGCGCGGCCATGGCTAGAGCGAGCCCCGCGCCGCCTCGCCGCCGGCCTTCAGCCCGCCAGGCGAACTGACGACCGGCGTTGCGCGGCCGGACCAGCCGCCTGCTCAACGGCCGTTTAGCCCCTACCGCGCCGGATACCAGTATTCCGCCTGCTGTTTCGTGCGGTCGACGACGACGAACTGGTTGGCGAAGACGCGATAGGGATAGCTCCACTCGCCGTCCGGCCATTGCACGCGGATCTCCGCGCGCTCGGCCGTTCCCAGGCCGACGTGCGTCCAGCCGGCGTGACCCGAGGCGTCGCCGCCGCCGATCTCGATCGTGCGCACCTGCGTGCGCGTGCCGGTCTTGACGGCGATATGGGCCCCGACCGCGTCGCGATTGGGGTTCGGCTCAACCAGCCTGATCTCGGTCCAGTTGCCCATCGGCAGCGGATCGCCGCCGTCGTTCAGCGCGCCGAGGTTGCGGAACAGCGCGACGTTCGAACCGCGATCGATCTGCAGGATATCGACCATGCCGTCGAGGTTGAAGTCGGCGATCAGCGCGCCGCGCCCGGTGCGCTTGCCCGAGATTCCGGCGAGGTCGCCCGCCTCGGCGAACTTGCCGTTCCATTGGCCGATGAGCAGGTTGCTCGGGTCGTAATCGGCGAAGTCCGGCATCTGCGCGAGATTGCCCTTGGAGATGAACAGGTCGAGCAGGCCGACGTTGGTGAAATCGGCGAACTCGGAGTGCCAGCCGGTCGACGGCCGCTTGTCGCCGCCGGCATAGGGAATATGCGCAGTGGCGCCGGTCTCGACGGCGATGTCGCGGTAGACGGGATATTCGCCGCGCCCGCCTTCGTCGGGGTCGAGCTTCTGCAGCTTGGTGTCGCCCATCGAGGTCAGCGCGTATTGCGGATAGCCGGAACCGTCGATGTCGCCCTCGGCGATGCCCATGCCGAAGATCGACACATGCCGCCAGCCGTCGGCGCGGCTGTAGAGCTTGGGCGGCTTGTCGGGCTCGATGCGCCACATCTGCTCTTCGCCGCCGCGGTAGTATTGGCGATCGTTGGAGACGCGCAGCGACGGCGTGCCCGAGCGGTTCCAGTCGGTGAACAGCATCGACAGCGCGCAATAGCCCGGCGACAACGGCGTCCGCGCCGAATAGTCGGGCTTGTCGCCCGGCTGCGGACGGAAGAGCGAATTGTCCTGGCACGTCCCCCACGGCGAGCCCGGCGCGTCGCGATCGACGTAATGGCCGATGGCGAATGTCGGGAACTTCTGCCCCTTCTCCCATTCGGCCGAGAACGAGGTGGTCCAGCCGGCGTCGCCGTCGAAGCCCCATTCCTTGTTGGCGAGCGTGAAGGTGCAGTCCGGCCCGCCCTTCAGCAGCAGGTTCTCGCCGACGCGCAGCACGAACAGGTCCATGCGGCCGTCGCCGTCGATGTCGATCGGATAGGCGCCGATGACGTTGTCGAGCAGTTTCGGATCGCCGATGTCGAGCGGCTTCTCCTCGAACCTGAGCGGGCCGCCGCGCGTCGATTTGTTGACGTAAAGCTTGGCGCGGTTCCTGCCGCCGGCGAGGAACACCGAAGGGAAGCCCGAGCCGTCGCAGTCGAACGCCGCGCCACCGCCGCCGACGAAGAATTCCCATGGACCGTCGTAGACCGAGTCGATCCCCGCCGCCGCGGCCTCTTCGTGGAACAGCGGCACGTCGCCGACCGGCTTCGGGCGCGCTTCGTCGCCCAGCGCAGGCGCCGCGAGAACGATCGCGGCGACCGTCAGAATCGTCCGAACCGTCAGAGGAGTCCTACTCATCACGGGGCCTCGATGATCAGCGAGCGCAGGAACGCGATCACGGTGTCGCGTTGGGACTTGTCGAGCGCGAGATAGGCGTCGCGCGCGAAGCGGGCCTCGCCGCCGTGCGCGGCGATGATCTCGTCGAGCATGCGGAAATCGCCGCGGTGGCCGTAGGGCGCGGTCGAGCCGTCGCCCCACAGCCGCGGCGTCAGGAACACGTCGCGTTCGACGAAGCGTTGCGCCTGCAGCTCGTTGCCGAGCGCGTTGACCTCGCTGTCGACGATCAGGTGGCGTTTGAGGTCGCTGAACAACGGAATGAGGGTCTCGCCCTTGTCGTTTTTCGGCAGGGCGCGGGCCCACGCATATTGGGAGAGATCGATCGCGACGCCCTTCTTCACTTCGCCCGCGCGCAAGGTTCCGGCCATGTCGTAAGGCGCCGGATCGGTGAAGATCAGCGACTTCAGAGGCAGTTCGGGCCGATGACAGGACGTGCAGCCGAGCGATTCGAACTGCTTGCGGCCTTCGGCGGCGGCGACGCGCCAGTCGTCAGGCAGGTCGCTCTTGACGGTCGGCGGCGCCAGCGTCGCCTGGAAGGCCACCAGCGCGGTGACGTCGCCGTCGGTCACCGCGTCGGCGACGCCGCTCTCGTCGAAATCGCGGCTGCCCGTCCAGCGCACGCCGAAACGTTCGGAAGCCTCCATGCCGTGGTGAACGTTGAGGGCGTTGATGGTGAACTGGCGCAGCGAGGTGAACACGCCTTTGCGGCTGAACGGGCGCACGATCAGGTCGGCGTCGACGCCTTCGACGGATTCGAGATCGACGATGCCGTCGGGTTGGGCGGTGAGAGAACCGAACCGCACGCCCTTGCTGACGAGATCGGCGCGCACGTCCTGGCCGCCGGCGCGCGCCTGCCTGACCGCGTCGGCGCGCTCGCCCTGGAGGTCGGCCGTCATCTCGCGCGCGAGCAGTTCAACCAGTCCCGCGCCCATCAGCGCGACCGTGTGTCGCTCGCTCGAGAACGAGGGGTCGGTCGAGTCGAACTGCGCGCTTTCGAACCCTTCCGAGACGAACACGTCGGTGACGAAGTCGCCCGAGCCGCCGACGATGGGGTCATTGTGGCAGCCGAAGCAGGAATTCGAGTCCGGACCGCTGGTGCGGGTGAAGGCCGGATTGACGCCGAACTTGCGCTTGGTCGGCACGATCGCCTGGGTCGCCTTCGGCCGCCCCGCCCCGTCCTCGGTGGTGAACTTGGCCTTGAACAGGACCTTGCCGCGCGCGATCAGGTCGGGGACCGCCGCCGCCCCCGCTGCGGCGACGGCGCCGAAATCGACGTGCGAAGAGAACACGCGCTCGTCCCAGCTCGCGCCGGTCGCCGCGCGCGCGCCAATCAGCAGCGCCAGCGCCGCGGCGGCGCCGATGGTCTTTGCCGCCATCGCCATTTCGTCCTCCCTCGTTGTTCGCCCGCGCTTATCGGCGCGGCGCTCAGCCTCGTCGACGGGTTTCCCGCCCTCGAGGCTTTGGCCCGTCACGGCACGTTGTCGCGCAAGTAGATGTCGATGCGAATACGCGCCTGTCCGGCGTCGAACGGCCGGTTGTCGGCGAGCGCACGCAGAATCCTGACCGCGCTACGCGCCTCGTGGCCGGGATCTTGGCAGAGGATCGCCGCAAACGTACCCTCGGCGAGCGCCGCGCGCGAATGCTCGGTGAGCTCGTGGGCGATGGCGCAGACCGTGCCCGCCAGCCCGCGCTTGCGCAGAGCCGCCAGCACGCCGCGATTGCCGGCGCCGAGGCTGTAAACGCCAACGACGTCGCGATGGCGATCGAGTTCGATCCCCAACGCGGTCTCGGCGACGGCGGCGTTGTCGTGGCCCTCGACCGCCGGCAGCGCGATCAGATTCGGATATTCGGTGCGCAGCACCTGCTCGAAGCCGAAGCGGCGTTCGGCGTGGTCGCGCAGCAGCATCGAGCCGGCGACGACGGCGATGTGTCCGCTGACGCCGCGCAGGAACCGCCCCATCAGCGACGCGGCGGTGCGGCCGGCGGCGCTGTTGTCGATGCCGACGTACTGCGCGCGCCCCGAACCCGGCGCGTCGGAGACCAGGGTCACCACGCCGACGCCGCGCGCGGCGAGGCTGCCGACCGCGAGCCGCACCGGCGCGTGGTCGGTCGCCACCACCGCGACGCCGGTCAGCGGCTGACTCTGCAGGCGATCGAGCGCCTCGACCAGCGCCTCGCCGTCGAACGGCGGGACTTCGACGATGGAAAGGAACACGCGTTCGCTGCGCAGCACGTCGGCGAGCTTGCGCACCTCGAGCGCGAGCGAGGCGAGGAACGAATTGACCCCGGTCGGAATAACGAAAGCGAGCCGGTATTCGCGCTGCTTGGCGAGCGTCGCGGCGGCGGCGTCGCGGCGGTAGCCGAGGCGGTCGACCGCCTGCTCGACCCTCTCGATCGTCGCCGCGCGTACGCCGCCACGGCGATTGAGCACGCGGTCGACGGTGGCCAGGCTGACGCTGGCCGCCCTCGCCAAGTCGTGAACGGTCGCCCGACCCATCCCCCGCGGCGCCTCCCTGAGGTACGTCTATCAAGCGATTGCGCGTGAATCAACTTGCGGCGCCGCGCCTGCCCGAGCTTCACAAATCTCTCTTGCAGGTCCGACGCCGGACCATTCTGTAGTGTCAGCGTGCGCTGCAACAAACTTGCGCGCGCTTGCTGTAAAATGCCCCGCGACGCGACGAGAATGCTTGATTGACGTACATCAGCAACTTCGCTATTTTTGAGCAAAAGTCGGCAAGGGAGGCGGGAAGTGGGCGGAACGGGGTTTTTCGGCGCCATCGCGCCGATCCGTTACGAGGGGCCGAAGTCGGCCAATCCCCTCGCCTTTCGTTCCTACGATCACGACAAGCTGGTCCTCGGCAAACGCATGGAGGACCACCTGCGCGCGGCGATCTGCTACTGGCACAGCTTCGCCTACACCGGCCTCGATCAATTCGGCGGCGCGACTTTCCTTCGCCCGTGGTTCGGCGACGACATGGCGAGCGCGCGGCTCAAGGCCGACGTCGCCTTCGAGATGTTCGACATCCTCGGTTTCCCGTTCTTCACCTTCCACGACCGCGACATCGCGCCGGAAGGCGCCTCGCTCGCCCAATCGAACCGCAACGTGCGCGAGATCGCCGACGTGTTCGCGCGCAAGTTGGAGACGCGCAAAGTCAAGCTGCTGTGGGGCACCGCCAATCTGTTCGGCGCCCGCCGATTCATGGCGGGCGCGGCGACCAACCCGGACCCGGACGTGTTCGCCTACGCCGCGGCGCAGGTGAAGAACGCGATCGACGTCACCCATCAGCTCGGCGGCGCGAACTACGTGCTGTGGGGCGGGCGCGAGGGCTACGAGACGCTGCTCAACACCGATCTCAAGCGCGAGCTCGCCCAGCTTGGCCGCTTCCTCAAGCTGGTGGTCGAGTACAAGCACAAGATCGGCTTCAAGGGCGTGATCCTGATCGAGCCGAAGCCGCAGGAGCCGACCAAGCACCAGTACGACTTCGACGTCGCCACGGTCTACGGCTTCCTCAAGGCCAACGGCCTGGAGAATGAGGTCAAGGTCAATATCGAGGTCGGCCACGCGGTGCTCGCGCACCACTCGTTCGAGCATGAGGTCTCGCTCGCCGCGGCGCTGGGCGTTCTCGGCTCGGTCGACGCCAACCGCAACGACTACCAAAGCGGTTGGGACACCGACCAGTTCCCCAACAACGCGCCCGAGCTGTCGCTGGCGCTGCACGCCATTCTCAAGGCGGGCGGGCTCGGCGCCGGCGGATTCAACTTCGACGCCAGGGCGCGCCGCCAGTCGTTCGAGCCGATCGATCTCATCTACGCCCACATCGGCGGCATCGACACGCTGGCGCGCGCGCTGGTCGCGGCGGCGGCGATGATCGAAGATGGCGCGCTTGACCGCTTCCTCGCCGAGCGCTACGCCGGCTGGGATCGCGGCGAGGGCGCGGAAATATTGGCCGGTCGGCGCGGCCTGGCCGAAATGGCCGCGCGGGTCGAGCGCGACAATCTCGATCCGCAGCCGAGCTCCGGTCGCCAAGAGTATCTCGAGAATTTGGTCAACCGATATTTGTGACCGCGCGAAGCGGTCACATAAGAAGACTACCGTCTAGCGAGTCGAGTCGGTCCTAAGGGAATCGGACTCTAAAATGGGAGAAGCGAGCATGAGGAAAGCATTGTTGACTGGGGCTGCTCTCGCGGCCATCTGCTTACCGAGCCTGGCGATGGCGAAGGACATCGTCGTCGGCGTGTCTTGGTCGAACTTCCAGGAAGAGCGGTGGAAGACCGACGAAGCGGCGATCAAGGCCGGCCTCGCCGAAACCGGCGCCAAGTACATCTCGGCCGACGCGCAGGCGTCGCCTACTAAGCAACTCGCGGACGTCGAAAGCCTGATTTCGAAGGGCGCCAACGTCCTCATCATCCTCGCGATGGACTCCGAGGCCATCCTTCCGGCGGTCAAAAAGGCCAACGACGAAGGCATCCCGGTCATAGCCTATGACCGTCTGATCGAAAGCCCTGCGGCGCTCTACCTCACCTTTGACAACGTCGGCGTCGGCCGCATGATGGCCAAGGCGGTCGAGGGGGCGAAGCCAGCCGGCAACTACGCCTTCATCAAGGGCGACAAGGGCGATCCGAACGCCGACTTCCTGTTTTCGGGCATCACCGAAGTGCTGAAGCCGGCGATGGACGCGGGTAAAATCAAGAACGTCGGCGAAAGCTATTCCGACGGCTGGAAGCCCGACAACGCGCAAAAGAACATGGAGCAGATCCTGACCAAGAACAACAACAAGGTCGATGCGGTCGTTTGCGAGAACGACGGCATGGCCGGCGGTGTCGTCGCGGCGCTCACCGCGCAGGGTTTGGCTGGCGTCGTGCCAGTTTCGGGGCAGGACGGAGACCATGCTGCGATCAATCGCATCGCGCTCGGCACCCAGACGGTTTCGATCTGGAAGGACTCGCGCGATCTCGGCAAGCTCGCGGGCGAATCTGCGGCGGCGCTCGCGGCCGGCAAGAAGATGACCGAGCTTCCCAACGTGAAGCCCTTCTCGGGCGGCGCCAAGCACGTCACGGTCAATAGCGTCCTTCTGACCCCGCTCGCCGTCACTAAGGACAATCTCAACGTCATCGTCGACAAGGGCTGGATCACCAAGGCCGAAGTCTGCGCCGGCGTCGACCCGGCCAAGACCCCGTACTGCAAGTGAGTTGACCGCGCCGCTGAGCGCATAGACTAGATAAGCCGCGTCGCCGCCAACGGCGGCGCGGCGTTTTCACCCCTCCGTCGCTGGTTGGCTCGGCCCGGCGGCGCGAAAGGGGGCTCGAGGGGGAGAGCATGAGCTCAACAGCGCCAATCACCCGGAGCGGAGTTCCTGACGAGCCGTTGTTCAAACGGCTGATGCGCGCGACTGAGATCGACACCCGCATGGTCGGCATGATCGCGGCGCTGGCGCTGATCTGGGTCGGCTTCAACGTCTACACCTACGTCCAATCCGGCGAAGGCCTGTTCCTGACGCCGCGCAATCTCTGGAACCTGACGGTTCAAACCTCATCCGTGGCCGTCATGGCGACCGGCATGGTGTTGATCATCGTCATGCGCCATATCGATCTCTCGGTAGGCGCGATTCTCGGTTTTGTTTCGACGATCATCGGCGTGACGCAGACCAGCGTTTTGCCGTACTACCTTGGCCTTGACAGTCCGTACATTTGGATCGTCACGGTCATGCTCGGCCTCGTCGTCGGAGCGGCGATCGGCGCCCTTCACGGCTCGCTGGTCGCCTATCTCGGCATTCCCGCCTTCATCGTAACGCTCGGCGGCCAATTGTTCTGGCGCGGCGCAGCGTGGTGGGTGACGACGGGCAAGACCATCGCGCCGCTCGACGAACGGTTCGCTCTGATGGGCGGCGGGCCGCTCGGCTCGATTGGCGCGGTCGCAAGTTGGTCTTTGGCGGCGCTGGCGTGCATCGGGATCGTGATTGGCCTTTACGCTGGGCGGCGGCGGCGCTTGCGTCACAATTTTCCACTGCGCCCAATGTGGGCGGAGATAGCGCTGGCGGTCGTCGGCTGTTTTGTCGCGCTCGGCGCGACCTGGGTCGTCAACGACTACCCGTGGCCTGAGCGCGTCGCGGCGAACTATGCGACAGCCCATCATCTCCAGGCGCCGGAAGGCGGACTGTTCATTTCGACGGGTTACGCGATCCCCGTTCTGATGGCGCTGGTCGCCGGCGCTGTCATGACCTTCATCGCCAAGCGCACGCGCTTCGGCCGCTACGTTTACGCGATCGGCGGCAATCCCGAGGCTGCAGATCTGGCCGGCATCAACACCAAGAAGATCACGGTGCTGGTCTTCGCGATCATGGGGGTGTTGGCGGCGATCTCCGGCTGCATCGAGTCGGCGCGCCTCGACGCGGCGACCAACGTGCTCGGCCAGTTCGAAGAGCTTTACGTCATTGCCGCCGCGGTGATCGGCGGAACCTCGCTGATGGGCGGCGTCGGCACCATTTACGGCGCACTGATCGGCGCGCTGGTCATCCAATCTCTGCAGTCGGGCATGGTGCTGCTCGGCTTCGACTCGGCGTTCCAGGAGATGGTCGTCGGCGTCGTGCTGGTCGGCGCCGTCGGCCTCGACACCTTCTATCGGCGCGGGACCGCCAGGGGATAAGCCATGGACGCACAGACGAAAGTCCCGCTGGTCGAGATGAAGGACATTTCGCTCGCCTTCGGCGGCCTCAAGGCCGTCGACCACGCCTCGATCGACCTTTACCCCGGTGAGGTCGTCGGCCTGCTCGGTCACAACGGCGCCGGCAAGTCATGCCTGATCAAGGTCCTCTCCGGAGCTTACCCGCGCGACAGCGGACAGATCTTCATCAACGGCGAGGAAGCGCACATCGCCAATCCGCGCGACGCCAAGGGATACGGCATCGAGACGATCTACCAGACGCTGGCGTTGGCCGACAACGTCGACGCCGCGTCGAACCTCTATCTCGGCCGCGAAATCATGACCCGCTGGGGCACGCTCGACGATTCGGCGATGGAGGCCGAGGCGCGCAAGGTCATGGCGCGGCTCAACCCCAACTTCCGCCGTTTCAAGGATCCGGTGACTACGCTGTCCGGCGGCCAGCGGCAATCGGTCGCGATTGCGCGCGCCATCCATTTCAATGCGCGCATCCTCATCATGGACGAGCCGACCGCGGCGCTCGGACCGGCCGAGACCGCACAGGTCGGCGAGCTGATCAAGCAGCTCAAGTCGGAGGGAATCGGCATCTTTCTCATCAGCCACGACATCCACGACGTCTTCGACCTCGCCGACCGGGTGACGGTGATGAAGAACGGCCGCATCGTCGGCACCGCGTCGGTCAAGGACGTGACCAAGGACGAAGTGCTGGGGATGATCATCCTCGGCAAATGCCCGCCCGGCGCGAGGCCAGGCCCGGGGGCGGTCGCGAACTGAAGCGCGTTCGGCCGCACGCGGCTAGGAGAATTCGCGCGACGCTTCGAACGGCGCGCCCCTCGCGGCGAATTGCCGCGTCGCCGCGGCCCTTGACGCAGCCGAGGCGCTTCAGTAGGTTCCGCGCACTTTCGTGGAAGGTGGAGCGGCCCGTCGTGGCTCAGAAGCTTATCGTATCTTCGGCGCTGGAGGGCGGACGGGCTTAGTTCCCGGTTCTGTCGACTGGCGCACGTCCAAGGCCCCTCGCGGGCCTTTTTTATTGCCCCGCATTCGACGCCGCGCGCTCGAGGAGAAGAGCGGACCCGGTGAGAGATATGGAGAGACCCGATGTCGAAACAGATGACCGGCGCGGAGATGATCGTCGAGGCGCTCAAGGACCAGGGCGTCGAACACGTGTTCGGCTACCCCGGCGGTTCGGTGCTGCCGATCTATGACGCGATCTTCGGCCAGAACCAGGTCCGCCACATCCTGGTTCGCCATGAACAAGGCGCAGCGCACGCCGCCGAGGGTTACGCGCGCTCGACTGGCAAGGTCGGCGTGCTGCTCGTCACCTCCGGACCCGGCGCGACCAACGCCGTCACCGGCCTGACCGACGCGCTGCTCGACTCGATCCCGCTCGTCTGCATCACCGGCCAGGTGCCGACCCACCTGATCGGCTCGGATGCGTTCCAGGAATGCGACACGACCGGCATCACCCGCAGTTGCACCAAGCACAATTATCTCGTCCGCAAGATCGAGGAGCTGCCGCGCATCCTGCACGAGGCGTTCTACGTCGCCTCGCACGGACGGCCGGGCCCGGTCGTCATCGACGTGCCCAAGGATGTGCAGTTCGCCAGAGGAACCTACGCGTTCCCGCGCAACATCCAGCACAAGACCTATCGGCCGCAGATCAAGGGCGACGCCGGCAAGATCGAGCGTGCGATCGAGATGATGGCCAAGGCGAAGAAGCCGATCTTCTACACCGGCGGCGGCGTCATCAATTCCGGCCGCGAGGCTTCGGCGCGCCTGCGCGAGCTGGTGCGGCTGACCGGCTTCCCGATCACCTCGACTCTGATGGGGCTCGGCGCCTATCCAGCGTCCGACAAGCAATGGCTCGGCATGCTCGGCATGCACGGCTCGTTCGAAGCCAACAACGCGATGCATGACTGCGACTTGATGATCTGCCTCGGCGCGCGCTTCGACGACCGCATCACCGGCCGGCTCGACGCCTTCGCGCCGTTCAGCAAGAAGATCCACGTCGACATCGACGCCTCGTCGATCAACAAGACCGTCAAGATCGACCTCGGCATCATCGGCGACTGCGGCAATGTGCTCGAAGACATGCTGCAGGCTTGGCGCGCCGGCGGGCATCAGCCCGATACGGCGGCGCTCGGCCATTGGTGGAAGACGATCGACCATTGGCGGGCGCGCCGCTCGTTCGACTACAAGAAGTCCGACAAGGTCATCAAACCGCAATACGCGATCCAGCGGCTGCGCGCGCTGACCAAGGACCGCGATATTTACGTCACCACCGAGGTCGGCCAGCACCAGATGTGGGCGGCGCAGCACTTCGGCCTCGAAGAGCCGAACCGGTTCATGACTTCTGGCGGCCTCGGCACGATGGGCTACGGCCTGCCGGCGGCGATCGGCACGCAGCTCGCCCATCCCAAGTCGCTGGTGGTCGACATCGCCGGCGAGGCGTCGATCCTGATGAACATTCAGGAGATGTCGACGGCGATCCAGCATCGCCTGCCGGTCAAGGTCTTCATCCTCAACAACCAGTACATGGGCATGGTGCGCCAATGGCAGGAGCTGCTGCACGGCGGCCGCTATTCGGAGAGCTACACCGACTCGCTGCCCGATTTCGTCAAGCTCGCCGAGGCCTATGGCGGGCACGGCATCCGCTGCTCCGACCCCGCCAGGCTCGACGAGGCGATCATGGAGATGATCGAGACGCCGAAGGCGGTGATCTTCGACTGCGTGGTCGATCAGAAGGAGAACTGCTTCCCGATGATCCCGTCGGGCAAGGCGCACAACGACATGCTGCTCGCCGAACTCGGCGACGACGCCGGCATCGAGATCGGCAATGTCATCGACGAAAAGGGCAAGGCGCTGGTCTGAGGCGCCGGCGGGGAGCCGAACATGTTTACGCTCGACGAACTGAGGAGCGCTGAGGCGGTCGTCCGCGCGGCGCTGCCGCCGACGCCGGCGATCGCCTGGCCGCTGATCGCCCGGCGACTCGGCGCCGAGGCGGTGGTCAAGCACGAGAACCACAATCCGACCGGCGCCTTCAAGGTGCGCGGCGGGCTGACCTTCGTCGACGCGCTGAAGCGGCGCCAACCGAACGCCAAAGGCATCGTCTCGGCGACGCGCGGCAACCACGGCCAGAGCCTTGCCTTCGCCGGCGCGCGCGCCGGGCTCGCGGTGCGCATCTATGTTCCGCGCGGAAATTCGAGCGAGAAGAACGCCGCGATGCGCGCGCTCGGCGCCGAGCTCATCGAGCACGGCGACGACTTCCAGGCGGCGCGCGAGGAAGCGATGCGGGTTGCGACCGAATGCGGCCTCGTCGCCGTCCCCTCCTTTCATCGCGACCTGGTGCTCGGCGTCTCGACCTACGCGCTCGAGCTGCTCACGGCGCGCCCCGATCTCGACGTGCTCTACGTCCCGATCGGCCAGGGCTCGGGCATCTGCGGCTGCATCGCGGCGCGCGACGCGCTGGGGCTGACGACCGAGATCGTCGGCGTCCAGGCGAGCGGCGCGCCAGCCTACGCGCTATCCTTCGCCGCCGAGCGCGCCGTCGCGACGGAAAGCTGCGACACGCTCGCCGACGGCTTGGCGACGCGGATTCCCGACGAACAGGCGCTCGCCATCATCTGGCGCGGCGCGACGCGCGTCGTGCTGGTCGGCGACGACGAGATCGCCGCCGCGATCCGCGCCTATTGGACGGACACGCACAGTCTCGCCGAAGGCGCCGGCGCGGCGCCGCTCGCCGCCGCGCTGCAGGAGCGCGGCCGACTCGCCGGCAAGACGGTCGGCCTGGTGCTGTCCGGCGGCAACATCGACCTCGACCTGTTCCAGCGCTGGGCCGCGCCCGTACGCCCCGCGCCGACGCTCACGGAATTCGCGCCCGATAGCGCGCGCCGACATGAAGGAATGCTGTCATGACCAAGATCGAAACCAAACCCGAGCCTGAATATCCGCCGTCGCCCTATTCCTCGCCGATCGGCAAGTCGAACATCGAGAGCCATACGCTGTCGGTGCTGGTCGACAACGAGCCCGGCGTGCTGGCGCGGGTCGTCGGCCTGTTCTCGGCGCGCTCGTTCAACATCGAGAGCCTGACCGTCGCCGAAGTCGTGCACGAGACGCATCAGTCGCGCATCACCATCGTCACCTCGGGCACGATCGAGGTGGTCGAGCAAGTGCGCCATCAACTGGAGCGGCTGGTGCCGATCCATTCCGTCACCGATCTGACCGAAACCGCCCGCGCCATCGAGCGCGAGCTGGCGATGGTCAAGGTGCGCGGCAAGGGCGACCCGCGGCTCGAGGCGCTGCAACTTGCCGAGGCGTTCCGCGCCAAGGTGATCGATGCGACCACCGAGAGCTTCATCTTCGAGATCACCGGCAACCCGCGCAAGATCGACGACTTCGTCGACCTGATGCGGCCGATCGGCCTGGTCGAAGTCTCGCGCACCGGCGTCGCCGCGATCTCGCGCGGGCCGAAGGGGATCTGAATAGGGAGAGAACCCCTCTCCCGAACGGGGCGGGGCGAGTTTCCGCGCCGTCGTCAGGATGTGTGAATGTCGCAGCATTCGGGAGAGGGGACGCGCGGCAGCCCCCTGAGGGCGGCGACAATTTCGTTCGGCGCGCGAGCGATTTCAAAGCCGTAGGCGCCATTTTGCGCGCGAGCCGCGCGGCGTGGGGAGGATCGAGGACTCCCCCCGGGGCGTGAGCGGGGGCCGCCTTCTGCCGCGAGGGCTTGACCGTCAAGCCGCACGTCAAGTTTCGTCAAGCGACGTCAAGCCGCGGCAAGCTTGTCAAGGGCGTGGCCTTTATGAATCAAAGGCTTGCAGCGCGTCAAGGGCGGCATCGGCGATTGGCGAATCGGACCCGATCACTAGGCGCCGCATAGGACCAGCCCGCCGGCGCCATCGCCAGAATGCGCAACCGCCGGTATTCGCGCTCCCGCGCGGCGCCGGCCGGCGGAGGAGGGGGTGGCGTGGGAGGTGGCGGTCATCGGTCGGGCTCCGTCGGGCGCCGCGGCGAGCGCCGGCGGGGCGTGGATATTTCGAAGGAACAGAGTAGCGCGAATTCTGAAACAAGAAAGAGATTGCGACCTTTCTGGAAAGCGGGTCGGTTTCAATTGCCGCTTTGCGCCCAATATGGCCGTTCTTGATGTTTTAAGCCTCGTCCGAAAGCGGCCGTTCGCTCTGGCGTGGCGCGAGGCGGGGGAAGAACAGGACCTGCGTATGTCGCGCGAGATCCGCCTCATGGATTTGCAAAGGCTACGTGCGCCCAAAGCCAGGCGCAGTCGCAGTACGGGCGTGGCGACGACGGCAGGCGTTCCCGCCAGCGTGGCGACATATGAGGCGACCATCATCTCAGGGCGATGGGATGCTCGCGCTCCAAGACGCTTGCCGTCCCTCGGTAGTGGGAACGCTGGCGCGGGCCTGGCGCGGACGAAGGCATCGATCTGAGTAGTTTCCGAATCTTTCGCTGGCGCTGTCAAAGCCTCATGGTCGAAAATTCGATTCTCCGCGCTGGCGCCCGAGGGCTATCGGCTATTGGAAGCCGAACCCCGCAACGCCGGTCGCAACGGTGGGAAGAGTTCTAATGGCCGTGGTCCTGCTCGTCGAAGATGATATTTTTGTCCGCGAATTAGCCGAGGAGATTATTCAAGAGTTCGGGCATCAAACTCATTCTGCCAGCGACATGGACGAAGCGCTCTTGTTCTTACGTTCTCGTCAACACGTCGACGCCCTTGTCGCCGATATTCGTCTCGGAACAGATTCTCTTGGCGGGCTTGAACTTGCACGCCAGGCCATCACGCTTAGGCCGCAATTGCGTGTACTCTATACAACTGGAAGTGCTATTAACAAGTTTGCTGGTCTTTTTGTTTATGGTGCCCACTTCCTTATGAAGCCGTATACGTACTCTCAACTCCAACACTCAGTTGAACAACTGCTTGCAGCGTCAGTTTGAGGTCGCATAATCTATTCGCTAGGCGGGACGAGTTTAAGCCACCGGGGAAAGACCATCACAATTAGAAGCGGCAAAAAAAAGACGCGGATCGGCGTCTCCGTGAACGCCGGCAACTTCGCGCGCAATCAGGCCGAAGAGGTGCTGCTCAAGGCGGGAGCCCTGCAAAGCGCTATTTTCAACAGCGCCAATTTCTCGAGCATCGCCACCGACGCCAAGGGCGTCATTCAAATCTTCAACGTCGGCGCCGAGCGGATGCTTGGCTACACGGCCGGCGAAGTGATGAACAAGATCACGCCGGCCGACATTTCCGATCCGCAGGAGCTGATTGCGCGGGCCAAAGCGCTGAGCGTCGAACTCGCAACCCCGATCACGCCGGGCTTCGAAGCCTTGGTGTTCAAAGCCTCACGCGGGATCGAGGACATCTACGAACTCACTTACATCCGTAAGGATGGGAGTCGGTTTCCCGCGGTGGTGTCGGTCACAGCGTTGCGCGACGCGCAGGACGTGATCATCGGTTATCTGCTCATCGGCACCGAACTCAAGGCGGGAGCCCTGCAAAGCGCTATTTTCAACAGCGCCAATTTCTCGAGCATCGCCACCGACGCCAAGGGCGTCATTCAAATCTTCAACGTCGGCGCCGAGCGAATGCTTGGCTACACCGCCGGCGAAGTGATGAACAAGATCACGCCAGCCGACATTTCCGATCCGCGGGAGTTGATCGCGCGAGCCAAGGCGCTCAGCGTCGAACTCGCAACCCCGATCACGCCGGGCTTCGAAGCCTTGGTGTTCAAGGCCTCGCGCGGGATCGAGGACATCTACGAACTCACTTACATCCGCAAGGATGGGAGCCGGTTTCCCGCGGTGGTGTCGGTCACGGCGCTGCGCGACGCGCAGGACGTGATCATCGGCTATCTGCTCATTGGCACCGACAACACCGCCCGCAAGCTGGTCGAAGAAGAGCAAAAGAAGTCCGACCAGCGCCTGCGCGACCAGCAATTCTACACCCGCTCGTTGATCGAAGCCAACATCGACGCGATCATGACCACCGATCCGTCCGGCATCATTACCGACGTCAACAAGCAGATGGAGGCGCTCACCGATTGCACGCGTGACGAACTGATCGGCGCGCCGTTCAAGAACTACTTCACTGATCCAGAGCGGGCCGAAGCGGCGATCAACCGAGTGCTGAGCGAAAAGTCGGTCACCGACTACGAGCTGACGGCGCGCGCCCGTGACGGCAAGCAGACGGTGGTCTCCTATAATGCAACCACCTTTTACGACCGCAACCGTACGCTGCAAGGCGTCTTCGCCGCGGCGCGCGACGTCACGGAGCGCAAGCGGGTGGAGGCGGAATTGCAGCAGGCCAAGGCCGCCGCCGAGAGCGCGAGCCGGACCAAATCGGATTTTCTGGCGAGCATGAGTCACGAGATCCGAACGCCCATGAATGCAATCATGGGCATCGCAGATTTGCTGGCGAAGACCGCTCTCTCCCCGGAGCAAGACAAGTATGTGCAGATCTTTCGCCGCGCTGGCGACAACCTGCTGAATCTCATCAACGACATCCTCGACCTCTCCAAGGTCGAGGCCTCCCAACTCGAGTTGGAACGGACCGGCTTCTCGTTGAAAGACCATCTGGAGAAGGTCACGGAGATGGTGGCGGCCCGGGCCCATGAAAAAGGGCTTTCCCTGGTGTGCGAGATCGCGCCGAACGTACCCAACGATCTGATCGGCGACCCGACACGCTTGCGCCAGGTGCTGCTCAATCTGCTCGGCAATGCGATCAAGTTCACGCAATCTGGCGAAGTTTCCCTGCGCGTTGCGCCGGACGCCAACCCCTCCGTCCCGACCGCATTGCGGTTCACGGTCTCCGACACCGGCATCGGAATTCCGGCCGAGAAATTGGGCCGCGTGTTTGAACGCTTCACCCAAGCCGACTCATCCACTACGCGTAGGTTCGGGGGCTCGGGGCTGGGCCTGACGATTTCGAAGCGCCTCGTGGAATTGATGGGTGGCCGCATCTGGGCCGAAAGCAAAGTCCAAGAGGGCAGCGTCTTCGCTTTCGCCGCGCCATTCGAAATTTGGGCCGCGCCTCATCGGCTAACGGACGCGCCGGTCGGCGCGGATTCCGAGCCGCCGCTGCGAGAGCTGCGTATTCTTCTGGCGGAGGACTCTCCCGACAATTGCACGATTACGATGGCGTATCTGGAGAACACGCCATACCGCGTCGAAATCGCCGAGACCGGAGCCATCGCCTGTGAAAAATTCAAGACTGGAGTCTATGACCTTGTTCTGATGGACCGGCAAATGCCGGTCATGGATGGCTTGACCGCGACAAGAACAATTCGAGCGTGGGAACGGGTGAACGGCCGATCCCCCACACCAATTGTCGCACTGACGGCTTCTGCCTTAAAGGGAGATCGAGAAACGTGTCTCGCGGCGGGGTGCACGGCCTTCTTGACGAAACCCATCAAACAAGAGGTGCTGCTGCAAGCGATCAACGAGCATTCCATGGTCGGGCCATCACCATCGAAAGGGGGAAGCGCTCGGAAGGACACGGTTCCCTTGGTGGCGAATCAGATATTGGCGCGCCGGATCCCCGGGTATCTGCAGAACTGCAAGCAGAACGTCATCGCGATGCTGGACGCCTTGGATCGAGCCGACTTTGAAACCGTAACGGTTCTGGGGCACAATCTCAGGGGCTCTGGAGGCTCCTTTGGATTCCAGGCCATCACGCACATTGGCGGCGCCCTTCAACAGGCGGCCGAGTCCGCCGACATCGACGCGTCGCGCAAATTAGTGGGCGAGCTATCCAGTTTCCTTCAAAGTGTCGAGACCAATTCCGACTAGGGTCGGGGTCATAACCAGTAGTTGATGGTGGCGGCGATGCAGACGGCGGCGAGGAAGTTGACCGCTTCGCGTCCATTTATGCCGTTCAGGAGCGTAGCGGCGCCTTCCAAGAGCGGTCGTTCGTGTAATGATTTCTCCGGCCCGGTTCGACCCGTCTTGGAAGCTCTCGCACCTCCCGCAGAGCTATCCAAAGCGCTCGTCAGTCCGATCTTAGCGTCGTTGTGGCTGGCGGCGCATGCCCACCGGACCCGCGTCGCCCTCAATTTCTGAGCGCAGCGATAACCAGCGGAAGCAAGGCCGCCGCCACGATACGGTCGCCCTCGGCGTTCGGATGTCCGATTGCATCGCCCAGCCTTGCGGAATCGGGTAAGGCCGCAATGAACCTCTGCGCGTCAATCATCTTGATATGGCGTGCGGCCGCTTTGGCGCGGATCTGATCGATGTTCGCCTTTGTTTCCGCGGGCGCGATTTTGTCCCTGCTGACGACGGCGTCCCCGTGCTTGATCTTTTCGATCTTGTCGCGACTGTCGTTGCTGCCCCGTTGCAGCACCAGCACGCGCGTCGAACTGTCGACGACGCTGTCGAAGCGCGCGAGCATCCCCGCAGTCGTGTCGCCGCTGATCCCAGCGTTAGAGACAGTGACGTTGATCCCTTTGGCGCGCAGCATCGTCTCGAGCTGCGCCGGGAATGCCTCATTCGACGAGAGGCCGTAGCCTTGCGTGCCACTGGCGCCCAGGCACACTACCTCGGCCGCGCATGCGGCTTCGCTACCGAGCGCCGCCAGTGCGACGAAGGCGAGCGCAGACAAATTCATTCTCGCCCTGATCGACTGCGCGCCATTGTACGACTGCATCGTCTGTTCTCCCCTGGCATTGTTTTCACGCCATTCGTTCGATTATAATTTCGAACTGCGCTGAGTTGGCAAGGAGGATTGCGCAGAAATCGTCTTTGGTCGGGCGGTTTGGGCTGCGCGCGATCACTTAACGTGTCTTGGGTCGAACACTGCAACGGCGCCAACCTGTTGGGAACGCCGCTTCGGTATTTCGCTTGCCGAACGCTGCAATTCCGCTATCGGACAATCACTTCTGCTTCGCGCCCATTACGGTCGGCCTGAGCCAATGCGGCGATTGTCGAAAGCCGCTGCCAGGCCACGCGGCGCCTTCCCCGACAGTGTGAGTAGAATCCGTCAGTTGCGGATTCCATCGATGGGCTCAATCTGGCCGCGCATCACTCAATCTGGCCGCGTATGACTTGGCATGTCCAATATCGGAAGGGCGGATCGGACCACATCGTAAGGGCTCCGACCCCAGAGGCCGCGATCGAGACAGCCTGCAATCTCATCGATGAGGGTTGCGACGTCTATGGTGTCGGCGCCGGGCCGCTCTCCGATACAATTGCGAGAAATGAAATTGCTCGCATCTACGCCATTTGGGCGCGGGAAGAGCACCCGTTTGGGCAAATTTCAAACTGAGACACTCAACGGGAGAAATTCGCATGACAAGACCACCGAATCGGTATCGACCGACCGACGCCTTGTCCGTAGCCGAAGCTATGTTCAAACCAGCGACGCCGGCAGCGGCCGAGCCTGTCCGCGTGCAAAGAAAAGGTGACGTTCCCGTCTCGAAAGAATTGGTGTCGATCAAGCTCGACAGCGATCTGATTGCGCATTTTCAAGAGGATGGGCCGGGTTGGCAGGAACGAATCAACGACGCGCTGCGGCGGGCAACGGGCTTGTAAGCTGGCAGTGGCGGCAATTGGCCGAAGCTGGCCGACAGCGGACTGGCAGAAATCGGCCAAGTTTGGTCATTGTTGATCCGCAAGCAAACGTCTCTCATAATACCAAGTCCCGGGGAACGTGACCTGCCCGGAAAAAGCCCCACAACGTCATGGCCGTCCCCGGACTTGATCCGGGGATTGTCCCGGCCATTCACGCCTTTGCCGAAGACGGGCAGAGCAGCAGCGTTCGCCCTTATGCGTGGCGGCTGGGTCTACATCATGACGAACGAGCCTGACGGCGCGCTTTACACCGGCGTGACGAGCAACATCGCGCGCCGTGCGTTTGAGCGCCGCGAGGGCCTGATCGACGGCTTCACGCGCCGATACGGCCTCAAGCGCCTTGTATTGACCGAGTTCTACGAAGACATCGCGCGACGCGATTCAGCGCGAGAGCAACATCAAGCATTGGCCGCGCGCTTGGAAGGCGCCCCTCATCCACGCCGCGAATCCCGAATGGCGTGATCTGTATGAAGACTTGAACGCGTGAACCGCCGAGAAAGACGTGGATGGCCAGGACAAGCCCGGCCATGACGGCGGCAGGCTCCGGAGAGGCTTTTTTCACGAGTCATTGTCACCGAGGTTTGGCATAGTCGAATCCAGCATCCAACCCACCGCCAAGCGCGTATCTCGGGTCACCAGCGCCGGCCGCCCGTCCGAAAACCCACTCTCCCGTTTGGCATTGCCCTCGCCAGCCGCTAGAACAGCGCCGCCCGATCCGCCGGAGAGACCATGACCGAAGCGCCGCGCTCCAGCCCGCAGGAGCAAGCCGAAATCCTGATGCAGGCGCTGCCGCACATGCTGCGCTACGACGACGCGACGATCGTGGTGAAATACGGCGGCCACGCGATGGGCGATGTGACCACCGGGCGCGATTTCGCTCGCGACATGGTCCTGCTCGAGCAATCCGGCGTCAACCCGGTGGTCGTCCACGGCGGCGGGCCGCAGATCGGTGCGATGCTGAAGAAGCTCGGCATCAAGTCGCAATTCTCCGCCGGCCTGCGCATCACCGACAAGGCGACGGTGGAGATCGTCGAGATGGTGCTCGCCGGCTCGATCAACAAGCAGATCGTCGGCACGATCAACGCCCAGGGCGGCCGCGCGATCGGCTTGTGCGGCAAGGACGGCAACATGGTGATCGCGCGCAAGGTGACGCGCGGCGGCGGCGGCGACGTCGAGGACATGGTCGACCTCGGCTTCGTCGGCGAACCCGACAAGGTCGACACCACCGTGCTCGAGCAGGTGCTTGGCCGCGAGTTGATTCCGGTCCTCGCCCCCGTGGCGCAGGGGGTCGACGGCGAGACCTACAACGTCAACGCCGACACCTTCGCCGGCGCGATCGCCGGCGCGCTCGGCGCCAAGCGGCTGCTGTTCCTGACCGACGTGCCCGGCGTGCTCGACAAGGATGGGAACCTGATCAAGCACCTGAGAGTCGGCGAGATCCACGGCCTGATCGCCGACGGCGTGATCACCGGCGGCATGATCCCCAAGGTCGAGATCTGCATCTACGCGATCGAGAAGGGGGTCGAAGGCGTCGTCATCCTCGACGGCAAGATCCCGCATGCGGTGCTGATCGAGCTTCTCACCGACTACGGCGCAGGCACGCTCATCACCCGCTGACCAAAGCCCATGCGCATCCTCGCCATCGACACCTCCTGCGGCGCGGCCTCGGTCGCCGCGTTCGAGGGCGAAACGCGCGAGACGCTCGCCAGCGGAATCATGCCGATGCGCCTCGGCCACGCCGAGGCGCTGGCGCCGCTGGTCGAACGCGTGATGGCCGAAGTCGACGGCGGCTTCGCCTCGCTCGACGCGATCGCGGCGACGATCGGCCCCGGCTCCTTCACCGGCATCCGCATCGGCCTGGCGCTGGCGCGCGCGTTCGGCGTCGCGCTCGACAAGCCGGTGATCGGCGTCTCGACCCTGGTCGCCTTCGCCGCGCCGCTGCTCGCCGACGCGCGGCCGGGGATCATCGTTGCGGCGATCGACGCCCGGCACGGGGCCGTCTACCACCAGAGCTTCGAAGCCTCCGGCCGGCCTTTGTTTGCGCCGCGCGTTGGATCGCCGCTCGAGGCGATCCGCGCCGTCGGCGCCGGCCCGGCGCGGCTCGCCGGCGACGCGACCGAGATGCTGGCGGCCGAAGCGCGGCGCGCCGGCGTCGCGTGCGAGGCCTATCCCGCCGCCTATCCCGACATCGTCGCGGTCGCGCGCATCGCGCTGGCCTCCGACCCGGCGACGAACCCGCCGCGCCCGCTCTATGTCAAGCCGCCCGACGCCAAGCCTGCCGCCGGCGAGGCGATCGCCCGCCGCGACAATTGAGCGGAGCGGCGCGATGGTCTTCGGCTTGCGTTTTCCCTTCCGCCGCCCCCGCCCCTCGACCATCCGTCCGCTGCGGGTCGAGGCGGCCGAAGCCTGCGCCGCCATCCACAAGACGGGCTTCGCCCATCCGTGGTCGGCGGGCGAATTCGCCAGCCTGCTGGCGAGCCCGACGACGCTCGC